>UQEM01000018.1 GCA_900540005.1 uncultured Ruminococcus sp. | reverse complement strand
TGCCTTTGGAATCCGCTAAAGGGTTAACAACCCTTTAGAATCCCATTATTAATCAAAAAAACTTTTTACATTTTCTTAGAATCCGAGAGAGTCTTTCAGATACTTCTGACCTTCTGCTCTCATGGCTTCGACCGCTTTGTCGGCATTTTCAAAGTCAATTTTTGCGTTTATATTGTTTTTGGCTATCTCTGCATTATTCTCAACAAAAAAGTCACTAAGCCCCACAGCTTTCAACAGATTTGTGATTCTTCCCGACATACCCGATGAATTCTTGTTCATTCGGTTGACTGCCCTGAAATTCTTGTGGAAAATCAAGGAAAATACGACCGCATGGAAGGAATCCGTCACGACTATCTCGGAATTTTTAATAAGGCTCAAAAACTCTGACGGAGAAACGTCAAAAAGCTTATGATCGCCGAAATCACTGTCGCACTTTCTGTATTTTCCGTCGGCAATGAACGGGAAAGTTACAATCTTGAGACCATTCTTTTCGGCAAGCGCTTTGATTCCCTGCCTTTGCGCAATGCTGTCGCCAAGCAGATAGCAGAGCATATACTTCCCCGAGACCTTTGGAGGGATCTTCGCGATAGTGTTGTTCCAGTCTGCGGAAGTGAGCAGAAATGTCGGGTCTGGCATGGTCTTTACTCCAAGCTTGGGGATTTTCCCGCTTATATAGTCATTTATCGACTGCTCTCTTACAGAAACCGCATCGAGTTTCTCCAGAAAGGGCTTATACTCTTTCAGCCACCACTCGGGGGGCACGGAAGTTCCAAGACTCGGGGCATAAGCTACCTTTTTCATGCCGTCTGGAACAAAGCCCAGACAGCTTATATAAGCCGGTATCCCCGCATTCCATATAACATCGCTTCCGCAGACAAACGCACTGTATTTCTTCAGCGACTCTTTTATGCTTGACTTATCGTATACTCTCTCAGAGTGCGGAACTGCATTCTGAAAACGATAAAAAGCCTTGTCTCTGACGGCTATTTTTCCCTTTATCCTCAGGTTCATAACGCTGTTGAGTCCGCTCCTGAGCAAGAACTGCACAAACCTTACCGTCTTTTTGACCTTCGCGATCCCCGTGCTGGCTTTAATGTTCTGCTTGTAAAAAGCCGCCTCGCTGAAATCGTTCCTATAGCATATCTGCTCGCTGTCAACGCCGCTCTGTTCAAGGTAATGCTGGAGTGCATATGCCTGCAATAAGCCGCCGTAATTCTTATTATCATAGTACAGGGTCAGAATCCCCACTTTTAAACTCATAATCAGTTACCTTTCACTATTCGCCTGAGCAGCTTCTTGGGAGCGTATATGCAGTAGATCAGGTAGAACTTGAAAAATTCGGAATAATTCTTCATTTTCCACTGGTTTTTCCAGTAATATCTGCATATCGGGTTGGCAATTTTCGGCGACCACGGCTTTTTATAGCCTGCGTAATGCAGTATCCTGATGTTGAGATTTTCCGCGTCCGCCCTGACGGTATTATTGACCTGATAATTGTAGGCGATCTCGTTGGCATACTTCACGCGGTTCTGATATATCATATTGAGCAGATCCTGATCGGGATACTTCAGCGAACTGCCGTACTCGTCCACTATCTTCTCAAATTCCGTCTCGCTGAACTCCCTGCGGATAATATCAAAATTGAAAAGTATCACGCCCGAGTTGAAGTAATCATGCTCGGGAGCAATGCTCAGCTTTTTCTTGATAGACGCTATCTCGGCGGAGTCGTAGGCGAAGTCCCTGCACACTACTATCGGCTTATCGTCAAAGCTCTGGAAATAGAAGTCCGATATGTTTTTCAGGACAATGATATCGGAATCTATCCACAGCGCGCGCTTTACGTCCTCCGGCAGCAGCTTGTGCGCAAAGATCCTGTAATACATCTCAATGCTAAACCTGCTCTGCGCTTTAAGCGAGTGGAGCATCGTCTCGGGCTGAACTTCCACAACGCTGAGCTTTATCCCGAGACTGTGCGCAAATGCATCAAGTTCTTTCAGCTTTCCCTTTTTTATAGAAGAATTAAGCAAAAATACATTTATCTTATTATCCTTATGATTGGTCACAAACGAAAATAACATAGCCTTACACATAGGAATATAGCTTTCGTTAATAGCAATAATCAAGTTTATCTGCTTATCGCTGTTCATGGCATTTCCTCCTCAAACTATCTGATACTTATAATTATAACATATACGGTTTTATTAGTCAATTGACGTTATACTCCCGTGCAGAGCAGGATCAGCGGCTCAATTTCCTCTTTACCTTTCGGGCAAAGTTTGTCAGTCTGACGCCTGCCTTTTCCTTTGTAAGCTTTGATATGAGCTTTTCAAGATCGGCGTTGTTTCTTGCCTCAAAAAAATACCGTCTCTTTTGCGGAACTTCAACGCTCTTTACCGCAGACACATTGAACTTTAAAGCCGTGTCAGGCTCGACAGGCTTGAAAACCACCTGCGGCTTTATCTCCTCAAACAGCTTTCTGCCCTTTTCCGAATGTATCCACACAAAAGAAGTTCCCTTGTTGTCGTCCATCTCGGGCATTACCGTCTGTATCCCCCAGAAATCGGCAAGCGTTATGTCGGACTGTCTGTCCTTGGTCTTGAACGCGCAGCTATAGCAGCTTGGTCTGAGGTAGATGTCTTTCAGAAAGCCTTTCATGTAATTATCGCTTAAACTTCTCTGCATATAATTGCTTCCGTTGGAAAATTCAAATGAAACGCTGTAGGACTTCCAGCCTGTTGACTTGTTCCTGAACGATAAGTTGCTTGTTTGCGAGCCGGCTGCCTTTTCACGGATATCAACGTAGTCCGACCATATCATCGGAGAGGGAACGCCGTGACAGACTATGTCCTGCGTAAAGAGGTCATCATACGGCTTGCCAAGGTAAGACAAAAGTCCGCCTATCTGACAGGGAGTTCCCGTAAAGAGAACCTTTCTCCCCTTTTCAAGCTCCTGCTTTGTCCTTTTATAGGTATCCGAAATGCGGCTCTGAACATATTTTGAGCCTCTCAGCTTTTCTATTTCATTTTCGCTGTCAATGATTATGTGGTGCACGGATCTGAAATCGTCCGCAAAAGCTGCTCCTACAACAACTCCACCGCTGTTGATGATCTGCTTTGCGATAAGCGTGAACACACCGCCCGATGAGCTTTTCAGACGGGTCTCCTCATCATTGTTCATGACGGCATATCCGAGCGCTGTTCCGCTTTCCGAGCGTGATTTGCCGTTTTCTATCGGACATACCTTACTGCACAGTCCGCACTCAACGCACCTTTCCTTATCCGCCCGCGGATAGAGAAAACCCTCGCTGTCGGCTTTCATTTCTATGCATGATCTCGGGCATATGCTGTAACAGGCATGACAGCCGTTGCATTTTGATCTATCAGTAATTTCTATCATTGTTATTTCACCTCGCGCGGCTCAACCGCCGCATGGGTCAGTTGAGCTTTAACCGTTTCAGTCCCGGTATTTTCAGCTTAGCAAGAATAGCCTTGATATCGGTCTTGTAATCGCTGCTGAAAGCTAAAAGAATAAACGGAATAAAACCATAGCTGAAAAGGTCGTTGTCTATGAAATTTGTAAGCGTAACGCCGAAATATACGAAAATTATCTCTTTTCTGTGCTTGTACTTGTTGAAAAGCTTTGCCTGAAGCACCACATAAAACAGAGTAAACAGCAGTCCGTACTTCAGCAGGACATATGAGTAGCCGCTGTCAATAACGTATCGGCTTGACGAGAAAGCGCTTCCCGGCAGAAGGCTGATAAAGTGGAAGCCAAGGTCGCGCATTTTCAGATACGACAGCGCAAATCTTCCCGTGAACATCTGATTCAGCATATAAACAGAGTGTATCCTCTTAGGCAGAAGGATTATCATGGCAAAGTTGAATATGCTCAGCCACAGGAAAGAATACTTAAACACGAACTTTATAAAGAAATTCTTGTAGTTGAAATTGAATACCGAGAAAAAGAGATACAGTCCGATAACCGCAGCCATGCCGATTATGCCCGACCTCGAATTGCATACGCGGAAAACCATGACCGCAGCCGCTATCCACAGTATAAACTCGTATTTTTTCACACGGCCCATTATAAGCCTGTACGCAAAAATATAAAAAACTATCAGCGGAAATACATTACTGTGATAAAAACCGAGAGTGTATCTGCTTCGTCCGTTCAGAATAAGATTTGTATTTTCCAGAACTCCTGCCGCAACAAGCAGCAGAACTGCCGCTGTAAAAACGATAAGCAGGTAGTACGAGACTTTGAACACCTTTTTTATCTTTACCTTCTGCGCTGTATATACGATAACGGCGAGCGAGAGGAAATAGGTATCTTTCGTAAACAGCATTATCCCGACATAGACTGCCAGTAATGCCAGTATTGAAACTGCTTTAAGATTGAGTACGTTCCTGCTTATGACAACGCCGTCAAGCATAAACAGCGCATAGGAAAGGTATCTTATCAGTTTTATTATCGTAAACCAACTGCCCTCCAGCGGAAGATCCTCAAGAAAAAACGACAGGAAATACAACGTGTACGGAATAAAGAACATCAGATCCGACAGCGATAATTTTAATTTAAACTTTGTCATATTATCTCCATTAAAACGTAAAATCACAACATCGCACCAAGACCGTCTGCCGGCGTATCTTATGGGCAGGCTCTGTGCGGTGTTACATTAATAATTATAATAAAAGCCGACTTAAAAAGCAATACTTAATTTGATTTTTTTATATATAAAACTAAATGTTGTTTCATATCACCAAACGCAGCACCGCCCGTAAAACAGATTTATGGCAATCCAATATAAGAACCTGTCCTCATAAGATATTGCACACACCTTTTTGGAAAATTTTACCGACGGCGCGTTGAATCTTCGGGCGATACATGGTATAATAAGGGCAGAAAATACTGCCAAAGGAGCTTTTTATGGGACTTACACATATTTACTGCGGAGACGGAAAGGGCAAGACCACAGCGGCTGTCGGACTTGCTGTCCGCGCGGCAGGTTCGGGAATGAGGGTTCATATCGTACAATTTTTAAAGGGAAACCCTACCGCGGAGCTTGCGAGTCTGAGCCTGCTGCCCAATATTACCGTTGACCGTCCGCAAAAAAATTACGGCTTTACCTTTTCCATGAGTGACGCGGACAAGGCTGAGCTTACAGCCTGTCACAATGCCATGCTCGGACGTGCAGCCGAACTTATGAACAGCGGCAGCATTCAGATGCTTATAGTGGACGAATTCTTTGCAGGATACAACTCAGGTCTCGTGGATAAAGCGCTCGCGGAAAGGCTCGTCTTTGATAAGCCTGAGAACTGCGAACTTGTGCTCACGGGGAGAGACCCTGCCGAGAAATTCATCTCCGACGCCGATTACGTCAGCGAGATCAAAGCCGTAAAGCACCCTTACGAAAAGGGTATCCCTGCCAGAAAGGGGATCGAATACTGAAGAACCTGTGCACATAGAAATCGCGTGCACAGGTACTGAAAAGATCCGATACAGCAGTCTGCCGTATCGGATCTTTTTATCTTTCATGTTGTCATTACTTCTTGGACTTTGTTTTCTTGGCAGATTTTTTACTGCTCTTTGGATCCGCAGTCTCGTCCTTTTTCTTGATGAAAGGAACGTTGAAGCTCAGACCGTTTCGTTTTCTCCAGACAAGCCAGCAAGCCACGAATGCAGCGAGTGAAACAAGCGTTACGCAGATTCCGGCAAGGAGTCCGGGAGTATGATACCTATATGTTATATCATGCTGACCTGCATTCAGATCAAAGGCAACGAGCGCGCCTGCGATAGTGTAGGTATCCACCTTCTCGCCGTCAACGTAAACGTCCCAGCCGCCGTCCTGTGTAATCGAGGACATTACCGTGCCGTCTGTTTTCATGTCGATCTTTCCGTCTATCTTGGTGTAATCAAACGATGTAACGTCAAGACCGCCGCTGCTGAGGTTGTTGTAAATGCTCTTCCACTTTTCCATATCAAAGCGGTAAACATCAAGACCAAAGCAGCCTACTTCAACGCCTGTAACCTCGCAAGCAAAGTTAACTTCCGTGCCTGCGGGGAATGAACCGATGTACTTGAAAAGTCCTGAGCCGACATCAATTTTGGTCTCAGCGCCGTTCACCGTCATTGTGATGTTTCCCGCGCGGAAATTGTTCTCAAGGTAGAGAGGCTGCTCGTCAGGGCACACATAAGTATAATTGAATGTGACCGCCATTGACGGATCGGTGCGGTAGAAATAATTCTTGTTCCAGTCCTCATTTTCATCGAGCTGGCAGTTGCTGCAAGTGAACGCTGAAGGAGTCTGCTTTTCAAAAGCGTTTACCTCTCCGCCGCACATCAGATTCATAAGGCGGTTCTGAGCGCTCAGCGGTCTTAACTGATCATCGACCTTGAAGTTGGTCACAGCAGGGTCTACTGCATAAGCTATCGGCAGAGCAGTCTTGTTCTCCCAAACATAGCAATCATCACCGGTCTCGACAAGATCCATTCCGGGCATCAGTGAGTCGAGGTTCTTTCCCCTGTCGATTATGTAGCGGACTCCGAAAATTCCGTTCTGAACAGGTGAAGTGTGGTTGTATATCGTACTTACATTGAGTGCGTATATACTGTTTCCGAGATATCTGAGGAGACTGAACACCTTGCCGTTAAGGGTCGAGCCGTAGTAGGTCATTCCCTTGAAATCGCCAAGAACACCGTCGTTGAAAGTCCAGCCCTGATTTACTTCCATACGGTAGAAATCATCATCGCCGCTATCGTACTTTTCACCATATTGGGTGAACAAACCCATTGCGTCATTATAGCTCTCCATGCTCGAAGTTCTCATACCATTGCTGCTTACGGCAACTTTGTAAGCATTCGAGCAGCCCTCATAAGCGATCGCAACTGCAAGCACTACCGACATCGCGGCAGAAATATACTTGCTGACTTTTGAAGCGATAATGCAGTTTTTTTGCTTTTTCTCATCAAGCGGATTTTTCGCTGTAGCCTCAGCCTCAAGCTTTTCGGCTTTTTTGAGTCGGCTCTCTGAGTAAGCGCTGAATGCGACTTCAAATATCATTATCACCGCGAAGATAACGAGCAACCGTATCCAACTGCTGATATGATCCTGCTTTTCCTGAGTCATGGTGCTGTAGCGAGCCATAAACACGAAGAACATACCCATTATCAGCGAAGTGATTATCGACCGCAGCTTGATCCCGCCGCGTTTCTCGATTCCGCTTGCCGCAACTATAACGAGTGCAAGCGAGAAAAGGAAACTCCATCTGCCGGGGAGCTGATTCGGGAAGTGGAAACCGTTAAAGACGTAATCCGCAGGATTGTAGTTCAAGCCTGCATACAGAGCAAAAAGGAAACCGCCGTATCCGATCTTCTGACCGAACTTTATCTCCGTATTGGTAAAGAAAAGCGGTATGAGAATGAACATTGCAAGTCCCGTAGCGATGTTCGCAACACCGTATTCGAGGGACGCTCCTGTTTCGGGGAGGAGCGCGTTCATATTGTCGGCAAGAGTGTGGTACCACTGCTTAAAGTCGAGTTTTCCCTCATTTGCGGACATCGAGAGCGAAAGTCCCTTGAGTGTCGGAATAAGGATAACTGCTGTAAGACAGCCGGCAATTATGGAGTATATCGCAAATCTGAGAACGCTTTGTCCAACGGACTTCATGGTCTCTTTGCGGGTGTGTGAAGTGATCTCGTTCTCGGTTCTCCTGATAGTCTCCGCAAGGAAGTAAAGTGCCGTAAAAATACACACTCCGAATCCGAGATAGAAGTTTGTGTAAATGGTGAGCGCAAGCGCGGCTGTGTAGAGGAGCGGAGACTTCTTGTCCAGCAGCATCTCCAGACCGAGAATGACCAGCGGAGCAAGGAAAATGCAGTCCGTCCACATCCACTGCATTACAAAGCATATCGCGTATGAACACAGTCCATAGCAAAGCGATATCGCCATAAGCACGGGCTTTTTGTTCGAGTCCCTGAATTTATACTCAAACAGGAGCTGACAGGTGAGCGCGCTCAGACCAAATCTCAGCAGGGCAACGCTGTCGATAAACGCAATGGAGGACTCCATTGAAACGTGCTTGAATATCAGCAGGAACAGACTTCGGCAATAGAATGCGTTCTGCACAAAGCTGTTGTAACCGAGCGCGCCGTTCCACGAGTAGATCGCCTCGGATATCGAGTCCGTCTGCGCGAACTGACGGTACATCGGAAAATACTGCGTCCAAAGGTCAATGGACAGCAGAGAATTTGTGCCGTATGGGTGGATATCCAGTTTCTTGAACATCATCTTTGCCACGATAATGGGTATGACAAATACTATAAGCAAGCGTACAAGCATAAGCAGGGTATTTTTCCGCTTATCCGTAAACCTGACCGACTGCTTGCCGCTTTTGAGAGACTTAGCCGATTTGACTGACTTACCAGACATTTTAACGCTTCCTTTCATTTCGGGATCAGTCCCTGCCCTTTATGATCTTGTTGTTATAGGTAACAAGCTTGTTGAGCACGAACTGTATTGCGGATACGAGCAGCAGAACGAGTATTTTCAGCAGATACAGGTTCATGCTGTCCTTTAACAGATGTATCAGTGCGGTGGAAAGTCCCATTCCCAGAAGCGTTACCGCGCCGTAGGAGGCTGCCCTTACTGCTATCCTGTCCTTTTTGCGGAAATTCCAGTAGGTGTTGGTCGTAAATGTAAAGATGAATCCGACAATGTTTCCTATTACGCTCGCCGCCTCGGGAACGTTTTTCATGACGGTCTTTGTAAGAGCGGTAAACACTCCGAAATCGAGTCCTGCCGCAATAAGTCCGAAGATACCGTAAAGCAATATGTTTCGCAGGAGCGGGTATCTTATAAATGTGAACCTTACCAGTGACTTCATGTAGCCGATGATGAACGGGATAAGACGGCGCTTGGATTCGCCGTAGATCCTCTTCTGGAACGAGATCGGTACTTCACCTATCTTGAGGTCCGGTTTGTTCTGCTTCATTCGCAGGAGAACTTCCTGAAGAACGTCGTAATTCACATTTTCCAGTTCGACTGCCTTTAACTGCTCCGTGCGGTACATACGGTAGTCGGTGGAGATATCCTTTGCCTTTATTCCGAGGCAGATACGGAAGAACGTATTAAGAATGTGCGACATGATTATTGAGCTTTTGCTGTCATTTGTCTCGCCGCCCTTGGTATAGCGCGAACCGATAACGAGGTCGTATCCGCCCTCTGTGAATTTCTTGTATATGTCGGGAATATACTTCGGGTCGTGCGAGCCGTCACTGTCGAGGATAAGGAACTTGTCCTTTTCCGCATACTTTATTCCCGTGCGGAAAGCTCCGCCGAAACCGGGATACTCCTGATTTATGTATCGTGCGCCGAACTGCTCACAGACCTCCGAAGTATTGTCAAGAGGTTCTTTTGTATCAATTACGAGGATCTCGTACTCCTCCGGCAACTCGTCCAAAAAGCCTTTTATTTTCGGCAGAAGAAAAGAAAGGTTTTCTGCCTCCTTATAGGCAAGCAAAACCACACTTATACCCATATTTACCCTCACTTATCCGAGACCGCTGATCGATCTCTAATTTTTAAAAAATTTACCTGTTTTATCATGCTTATATATTTTACCACACTTATTTATATAAGTCAAGCAGATCTTTAACCGAATACGCGGATTTTCGTGCGGCTTCTTACATTTCTGAGACTTCGGCAATAATGATCTTTTCCGAATAAACAAAAAATTTCCGCAGATAATAACAGCGTTAACCAATAAAAATTACGGAGGTAATATATATGAAAGCTACTGGAATCGTAAGACGCATCGATGACCTCGGCCGCGTCGTTATCCCAAAGGAGATACGCCGCACTATGAGGATAAGAGAGGGCGACCCCTTACTGACATCATTGACACAGGAATACAGCTTCTGTAATGCAATGCGTAATATAGCGGAAAGCTTACATATGACACTCAAAAAATAAAACAGTCCCCGCTCATTGAGCGGGGACTATTACTGTCTATTCCATTTCTACTTTTTCTATTTTGCAGATATGTTTCCTGTTTCCGGCAGGAGCGTCCTTATCGTAGGTGATACCAACAAGGATTATTTCCCTGCCAAGCCCCTTGAACGAATCGGGATAGTGTCTGTTTTTTATCTGCTGAATAGCTGTTTCAGCAGTCTTGTTCCATTTCAGTTCTATAACGAGTATGGGATATCCTGAGTCATATTTTGGAAGATACGCAACATCCGCATAGCCTGCTCCGGCAGGAAGTTCCTCCCACTGAACATAATTGTCACGATAGGTATAGTAAGCAAGTTTGATAACACTTCGCAGACTATCCTCCTTGTTGTAGTGGATAGGCAAAGTTTCCTCCATGTGTATCTTTTCTATCTGCTCTGCAACGGCAGTTTCATTTCCCTCGATAGTATCAAGAAAAAGCTGCTCGCTTGCCCTGAGACGTTCGATAGTTGCAGTGTGTCTGACTTCCCTGACAGCCTTCTGGAACTCCAGCTTTATTTCTTCATTCGGTATCCGCACCGTTTTATTAACGGAATCATATGCAAGATAGCCGAGATGTATCATCAGCGTAAGTACATCGTCTTTTCCGCGGAATGTTGTCAGGTCGTTGGCAAAACCTGTTACACTGACCTTAACCTCTATCCCTGCGATAAGTTCAGCGATAGTTTTAGTAAGTCCGTTATAGTCATGGCTGATGTATTGCATAAGCCCTTCGGCAGCAGATGTTTCAGTCCAGTATGAATCGAAATCACCATATTTGGCAGCTTTTATGACCGAGTTAGGATTGTATACCGAACCTGCTCCTTTAAATGAATAACCGTCATACCATATCTTCATCATTTCAAAATCAGCATCGTTCTCTTGACAGATCCGACGGACTTCATCTTCGGTAAAGCCAACATATCCTCCGAAATCACGGGGATTCACCATTGTAAATTCCTCAAAATCCGAGATAGCGGACTGCGAGCCGTCCTTCTTTATAGGCAGAATCCCTGTCATATAGGCAGCAGCAACAACTTTAGGAGTGAAATTGTTATTCTTGAACCATGATCTTAAAAGATTCAGATAAGCTTCCTGCGCTTTAGGATCGTCTGCTGCTTCGCGTATCATAGCGTCCCATTCATCTATAATAAAAATAAAAGGTTTACCGTTTTTCCGGTCAACGCACATAGCAAGACATTCTTCAAGAGTTTTATCTGCGGGAATATCATTTAAAAATCCCGATAATTCATCTTTGACAGCATTTATGATCTTTCCGGGGATATCTCTTAATGATGCGCATTCCCGCTTTGCCTCAGATATAAAACCTGTTATATCCAGACTAATGACATTATACTGATTCAAGTGCTTTTCATATGACTCACATTCCGCGATATTCTTATCATCAAACAGATTATGCGAATCACACGAGCAGTCATAGTAAGCTGCAAGTGTTTTTGCAGCAAAGGATTTTCCAAAGCGGCGGGGTCTGCTTATGCAAACGAGGTTGTTATTCGTTCCTATCCTTGCGTTTATCAGATCAATAAGCTTCGTCTTATCCACATATTCGGAATTGTTTATCCTCTGAAATGCAGCATTTCCGGGATTCACATAGATACCCATATGTTACCGCTCCTTTCTTGAATACTCATTGTACTCATTATATCATTAAATATTAAAAATATCAAGATTGTTTTTGCATTTCCATAAACCTTGATCTATACAAAAAAACACAGCCAACTCGGAAAAGTTAGCTGTGCGGCATATTAAACGTTTTTCAGATTTGCAAGCAGCAGTCCCTCCGTATTCCTGCACAAATCTTCAGAACCTGAGAAAAAGTATACTATTTTACATTTTGTCACGTTAGTTTTGCTCAACAGCAGACCGGTAAGCTTATCACGGTCATAGCGGCTCTTCTCCTCTTTCGTTAACCAAACCGCTATGTATCCATTCTCCTGATTATCATAAATTTCCATATATTCAGCTCCTTAAATAACCCGCACAGTTAAAGCTTTTGATAAAGCCTATAATATGCCGAACGAGAAATGCCCAGTTCTCGAATAGCATCTATAGGCTTTTTGTTTCCGCAGCGAACTTCCAACAACACCTCATGCCAGTTATCCGGCAGAGGCTTGGGAGGACGTCCAAAACGAACATTTTTCTTTTTTGCTGCTTCAATCCCTTCACGTTGCCTTATTTTTATTTTCCTGCGCTCATTTTCAGCAATTGCACCAAGAACTTCTATAAGGATCGAGTTTATCATATCCATTACCCAGTTCTGTTCGGAGGGAAAGTCTGTAAGAGTCGTAGGAATATCAAGTATCTTAACTCGTACCCCCATAGTTTTAAACTCTTCAAGTTCACGTTTAATATCAGATTTATTTCTACTGAGACGGTCAAGCTCTTTGATAACAAGTGTATCACCTGTGCGCAGTATCTGCCTTTTTAAATACTGATAGCCCTCACGTTCTGTGTCTTTACCGGAAGCCTTATCGACTATAATGTTCTGTTCAGGGACTCCAAATCTGATAAGTGCTTCGATCTGACGATTCTCTTTCTGCTCACGAGTAGATACACGAGCATATCCATAAACCCTGTTGTCCATATATTCCTCCGATCTGTTCCAAAAAGTGGCTGTGAATTTCGGTATGTCCCAAAACTCCAAATGCCACCTTTTGGAACGTTCTTTCAGCTAATTTTTAGCGATCTCATAATGTATACTTTTTGAAATGTCCTTTATGATTCGCTTCACCTTGTTTGCAAGGTGCGTAGCGGCAAGCACCGTTACAAGTCTCAAAACGATCTGCACATCGCTGTGACTGATAACCGGCACAGGCAGCTTGCCGAGGCTGTTCCGATTAACGTGAACATGAAGTCCGCAGGTACTTGATGAACTTAAACAGCTTGCAATGCACGTTCATGATGTTACCGGAAATTATTGTAAAGAATGCATTAAGGCTCCATGAATTAATGGCTCTTACGAAAATAAAAAAGTATTGCAATTTCAAAACAAATATGATATAATTAGATTAAACTCTAATTGTGTAAAGGTGTTGCCGTAAGTGAAGCGCTTTTGGCAATTTATGTAAGGAGGGACAGTATTATGCAGAGGCTAAAAATCGCAGCATTTTCAATTGCTTTTCTGTCTTTAGTCTGTCAGGCCGGCTGTAAGAGCGGTGATTCAGATTCTCAGAAAAGTAATAGCACATCAATACAGGACATTACCGAAGCAGGCGAAGAAAAATCGACTGATACAACGACCGTTGATGATCCTGAAAAAAATGCTTCCGACTCAGCAGACATGAATACAGGTAATTCAACAAAAACATCAAAAACCGTCAAAGACAATGGTTCAATTACAGCCACGGAATTCCAGTCGGCTGTAACGAGCGCCAAAGAAGAAACATCTTCACCGTCTGCCAATGAAAGCACGGACAGCGCCGCTACGGTAAGTCCAAGTCAGGAAACTACACGCAAAACGGAAACACCCACTGTTTCCGCCGAAACCAGGGAGGAGAACAGCATTTCTTCGACCGACGCCAATACAAACTCCAACGAAGGAGAATGGGACTTCAATGCTCCCAACAAGTTTTGATCGCAGTGAATAATATATTCTGAAAGGAGTTAAAACCATGAAAAACGAGATCACCTGCAAAAACCTGAACGAAGCCTCACAGGCTAAGCTGACCTACGAGGAGCCGAAGATCGATATTATTTACTTTTCTTCGGCTGATATCCTCACGTCATCCAATGAAGGCGAATGGGATATCAATGAGCCAAGCAAGTTTTGACCACAGCGAAAACATATTCTGAAAGGAGTTAAATTTATGAAAAAGAGACTGTTTATGGCTTTTCTGACGCTTATGACATTGCCGATACTCTTTGTTTGCGGACTCACGGTAAGTGCTGCGGAAACCAAAGCCGTGCCGACTGCGTCTGTCTTTGCGCAGAATCTCGAATTCGGCGCTCAGGTAAACATTATGTATGCAATAGAGGTCGATGGTGCGTCGGGTATTACCTCCGCCGATGTCGGAATGCTTTTCTGGCGCGAGGGCGTGACGGAACATACACCCGAAACCGCATCTTCCGATCTCAGAGCAACAGAGGTCAGAACGATCAGCAATAACGAAAATTCACACACCTGCTACATAGTCAGATACACGGAGCTTTATGCCAAGGAAATGAATGACATGATAGCTTCAAAGCCCTATGTGGTATACAACGGTAAAACATACTACGGTGAGGAAATGGAGTACAGCGTATGCACCTATGCCGCCCGCAAGCTTGGACTTGTGGAGGGCATTGCAGGCTCTACCGACCAGAAACTCATCTCCACTCTCCGCGATATGCTCCGCTACGGTGCGAGTATGCAGATCTATGCCGACTACAAGACCGACGATCTTGCGTCTGCCATGCTGGATAACCGTATCAATGTGACATACAACCTCAAAGTGATAATGACAGAAGATTATACCAACCCCAATCCGAAGTCATTCCCGCTTGCGGAGGGCAAAATCAGCCTACAGCCGCTGGAGGCAAAGGGTTATACCTTCCTGTACTGGATAGATGATACAACGCAGGAGCAGGTCACAGAGATCGACACCTCCAAGCCCGGGGATATCACTCTGACCGCTATTGCTACGGCTGACAGATATTCCATTACCTACAACAACACAAAGGGTATCCAAAACGACAATCCCGATAGCTACACGATCCTTGACTCGGTAGATCTTCAGCCGCTGGAAAAGTACGACTACACATTCAACGGCTGGCGGTATAACGATGCCAACGGTGAGTTTGTCGGCGAGGACGGTATCCCGTCAGGCACAACCGGCAATATCGTGCTCTACGCCGACTGGACGCTGAAACCCGAATTTGAGGGCTTCGACTATGTCGTGAACGATGAATACACTCTCCCGAACGGAGAGAAATTCTGTATGCTCGTGGGCGTTGAGGACACCACTGTTACCTCGCTTGAGATCCCCTCCGTTTTCAACAACATCAAGGCGAGCGTGCTCCAGAACTGCAGCCAGCTACAGGAACTGTCACTGCCCTACCTTGGCGCTGACTACACGGAGAACTTCACCCGCAATCTCACCTATCTGTTCGGGTCCGGAAGCAACGCTGATGCGGAAAGCATCATTCCGCAGAGTCTTTCAAAGGTAACTATAAATGGCGGCGTGATCGCTGAAAACGCATTTGCGGATCTGAAGCATATCAAGGAGATCGTACTCTCTCCCGAAGTCACAAAGATCGGGCACAATGCATTCCTCAATTGCACAGGACTTTCTGAGCTGACAATGCCTATGATCTATATTGATATAAGTATTGATGATAATACCGCATATTACTATGGTATCGCAGGTTCAAACAGGGGAAAGATCCCGTATGACGAAAACAATCTGCTCACACTTCATATCAATGGCAGCGTCAGCACCGGCTCCGCGATGTTTTGTGAGTGTTATGGTATCGGTGAGGTAACCATCGATAATGCTGAGGTGATCCCGGAGCTGACGTTTGAAAAATGTAAAAACCTGGCAAAAGTTACAATAGGTGATACAGTTGAAGATATACAAACCTCTGCATTCAGAGAGACCGCCATTGAAGAAATCGTGATCCCCGACTCGGTGAAGTATATCGGATCGGCACAAGATCCTAATTACTTTGGTGGTTTAATACTAATTGGTGACGGGGGCCATATATTTGATCTTTGCACTAATCTCAGAAAAGTCACCATAGGTAACGGCGTGGAAGTCATTTCCCCGTCAATGTTCGAGAGATGTCCCATAGAAGAGATCGTCATAGGCGAAAACGTTCACTATATCGGGGATTATGCGTTTTATGGGCTCGAAAATGCACCAACTATCATTAATAAGTCTAAGTATAAAGAATGGGTAGTCAGTGGTCCCGTTAATTCGGTATTTATGGACGCACTGATGGCAAGCGAAAACGCCCCCGATAAGGTATACTACGGTTACGGTAACTTTGAAAATGACTACTACGGTAAAAGTCATGATTATACAATGGAAAAATACGGCGGAACTACTTACAAGTATTTCCTGAATAGCAATTCCAGCCAGAAAGGAACCGAGGAACAGATCAAAAACTGGAAGCTTGTGTTCTACTCCCCCACCGATCCTTACGCTGAGGGCGGCGCAAACTCAATAGACGGCGTGGACGATATCGAATACTGGTACCACGATGACGGCAGCGACTGGTACGAGAGCAAATACTATGTCACACCCAAAATGTGGGAAAAGCCGCAGAGTTAAAAAACTCCCTTTAGCTATTGCACAGGAGAGAATTTACAAATCAACGGCATAAAATTTCTATTGCACTAAGTAACACGAAAGGTCACTTTGGAGCGGAAGCTCCATAGTGACCTTTTTGTATAACGAAAACAGCCCTCGGACAACCGAGGGCTGTAGATCAATAATATATTGATAGTTATGACACCATTTCATAAAAAATTGGTTGTTGTTAAAATACAGATGAACTTCCCGACTCAAGAAATTCACGTCTGACTAAGATAAGATCAAAAACATCAATACGATCATCACAGCAAAGATTGCCGTTTTTCCAATTAGTTAATGTTCCATTTCCTAATAAGTATTTTTGCAGCATTACAAGATCGCTCACGTTAAACAAACCATCGTTGTTCACATCGCCTTTAATATCTGTATAGTACAGTTCTTTACGTTCCGGCGATATGCTTTCTGCATTTGCTGCGGCAGAGTAAGTGTATGCATAGAATCCGTAATTAGCTTTGAGCCAAACGGCAAATTCAAGCTTTTCTTTTTCGGTCACACCCTCGGCAAAAACAACATTTCCAGTATGCTCGTCTATTGAAGCTTCATAGTTGTTCTTAGCAATATTCAAATTCAAGTCAGATACCTGTTTTGAAGTTAGTTCCTCCGTAAGCGGAGACTCTATACCAAACTCGTCAATTCTGCGAATATCATTCCAGCAGGTTCGGTTGCTGCGTATAACACACTTTTCACCAACTTCAATATATGCTGATTTTATGTCGTGATTTTGGGCTATTGTTTCTTTTATCTTCAATGCAGCTTCGTAGTTGGCGTTGTGGTCGTGCGCTAAAAATTGCATTCTAAGGCTCCAATTTTCAGTTCGCTCGATGTAACTACATCTTAAAGATAATTCTTCCTCACTGTATCCGGAGATCTGTCGTAGATCGGCTATATTTATATTTTCGTCAGGATCGCCGTAATAGCTTAAAAATCCAACATCTGCCATTTCCTGTATAACACAGTACGAAGAATACTCTGATGTTGCTTCCTCAAAATATAGAGATTCATAGTCATCATCGTAGTATTTTTCGTACAATTCAAGCATTTCGGGAACTTCCATGCCGTATGAATTATTTAAGGCAAGAACTTTAAAAGAGTTTAGGGAAAATAAGCATACTATAGTTATTACGGCTAAAAAAGATAATTTTTTCTTTTTCATATTTTTCTTTAGTTAAGATAGTTGTTCTGGTATATGAATCGTAACAATGACGTAGTTATCCTACATCCAAAAGTATCATTTCCGGATGTGTGTATTGGGTATTGGGTAGAACTTGCAAAAGAACAATGAGGTGTTGCTATTACGCCATCTTCACCAGAAACCAACATAAGTGACAGCGCACTTGCAAAAAAACGAGAAAACTTCATACACAGATCCTCCTTACTAAATTTTCATGACACGCATTTGTTGTCAATATAATATACATTAAAACCTTATGTAGTAAAACATTCCTCTATTACGATTCGCCTTAACATTACCATATCCAAAACATTTATTTTTCCATCATGACATACATCAGATAAAACCCAGTGCTCTTTTTCAAGCTTTGATCGTCCAAGAAGAAAATTCTGCAATGAAACAAGATCAGCAACATTTATACTGCAATCAGCATTGGTATCGCCCATTCTGTACTTACACTCAGGAAGTACATCTCCTTGAAATTCATGGAGCGGAGACGGTACATATAATGTCCACTCAGCATGACTGCCGCCTTCTTTTCGCAGCTCATCATCGGACTTCATGAACCACTCCCGTGATATGTTGCCAAGATCGTCCCATGTAGCGTCTACATGAAAATAGTTTCCCTCTATATTTACGATATTCCATGCGTGATTGGAACCGTGAACGTAATAACTTTCGATACCGGCTGCGTGATATAGGAGATTGCAGGCTCTTGCATATCCCTCACAGACAGTATAATCATTCATGAATACAGATGCATCACTATGGTTTTCACTATCACCGATACTTTCTTCGGTATACTTTGTGTTGTTGCACGCCCAATCATGAAGCGCAAGGACCTTTTCTATATCGTTCATCCCGTCATCAGTATACTCGTTTACAATGCGTTCAACACACGCTGTAACGTATTCATTTATAAAGCCTACATTGTCAGAACCGTTGAAATGAGTAAAGATAAAGTCCTTATACTCAGGGATAAAATCACCTGTTACTGAACTGAATACTTTTTCTGAATTTATAGTATAAAGCTTCGGACAGTTTCTGAAAGCATTGCTTGAGGTAAGCTGACTATCAATGAAATTAACATTAACAAGGCTGTCGCAGTTAAATACACTTAAATCGCTGAGTACAGTATTCCCATGAAATATGATTTCAGTAAGTGAATTGCAGTTCATAAATGATCCATAGGCTACATTTGCATCGCTCAATTCTACAGTTTCCAGCGATTCACATTCTGAAAAAGCCCTGTTGCCTATTTCCGAGGGGCATTTCATCGTCAGTTCTGTTATTCCCGCATTTTCAAAAGCGTAACTTCCTATGTTTATCTGCCCGCAGTTTTCAGGAAATGAGATGCTTTTCAGCAAGGTACAGTTTCTAAAAGCATTTGAACCGATAGTGTATATATCTGCACTATCTGATATTGTTAATTTTTTTAGTTCTGTGCAGTTTTCAAATTCCGAGGCAGGTATTTCATCAACACCTCTTACAGTAACTTCCTCTATTCCTGTTCCTGCAAAGCTGACATCAAGAGAAGTCATAGAATCCGGAAATTCTACGCTTTTTACTTTATTGATATCGGGGAACGCATTCCTTTCGCAGATAGTTACATCAGCACTGTTCAGCTTTGAAGGGACGAATATTACTTCATCATTGCCGTTATATCTAAGTATCTCAGCATTTACGTTTCCATTTTTACAAGTAATATTATAGTTCCAATCATTTATTGAAAACTGACATGAAGTATCTGACGAAAGTATCGTCGTACCTGTAACGCGCTCTCTTAACTCCTGTGGTACGATAATATTGGTCTTTTTAAATGCAGTATTCGATATTACAGCTATATCATCGTGAAATGATACGCTTTCAAGCTCCTGACAGTTGTTAAAGGTGTAGCTGGGTATTACTCTTAGTGATGTCGGAATATTGACGGACTGTACCGATGAATCGCGAAAAACGTCAGTTCCGAAATAATTGATAGTATCAGGCAGAGAGATAGTGTTAACAGTGCTGTTTCCCGCAAAAACCTTATCCCCTATAGCCGTAACAGTATTTCCGTCAATTGTTTCGGGAATATTTATAACGGTTTCAAATCCGCTATAAGAAGTTAGTGTAAGCTGGTCGGTAGTTCCACTGCGAATTGCAAAGTTCATATCTTTGTATGTAACATCATCTGATACAGCATATGCCCTTTGGAAAGGCAAGCCCGAAACAAGGCTCATAGCCATTGATAAAGACAGTATATATGGTGTTATTCTTGCCCTCAGCATATGCCCTCCCTTTCTGAGATCGAATCAAGTTCTCATGACTTATTATACAATGATCTCCGCTTAATGTCAATAGCTTTTATGATTTCTACACGGTACCAGAATCCACTCTTATTAAATTTTATTCCATATGATTTGAATCTCAATCAAAAGGTTCAAACTAAAATTCTATTGCATAATAATCATGTAATAGAATCAAAAACAGTATGCTAATCGTTAAGATAATACTACCATTTTTTCTTATAGTTTATAAATCCGAATATCATGTTTGCCGTGTTTAAAATAATAATGGACATTATGAACACTGAACAGCAGCCCTGCTATTAAGCGGGCATTATATAAAGAAAGGACACTATGGAGCGGAAGCTCCATAGTGTCCTTTTTACTTTTTTAGTGAATCATTCAGGCAGCATTACTGATCTGCCTCATCACCATATGTTTTGAAATCATACCATATAAAATATTTATCTTCGGTATCAGTCAATTTAGCTGTTTTAACTATTTCAAAGTGCACTGAAAATGCTTTGTCTGCCGGATTCCATGTCCAACCGTGCGAACCACCCAAAGTGTCACTTTCACTTTCTCCATATTTTTCATCTAATATTGAGGAAACATCATTCTTTAACTTTAACCAAACATAGCCGAATTTTTCATCACTTCCGTCAAGGTCTCTTGTGCCTGCCGATTCTTTCATATAAAAGGATATTGTCAGCGGAGCTTGATCGCTGAAAGTTGAAGTTATCACCATCTCATTGACCGGAGGAAGCGAGTTTTCGTCATTTCCAAAGAGATAAAACGGTGTTTTGATCTGGTATGTAGCTCCGTAGTAATCCCAACTGCCATGTCAGCAATAATGAGATTTTTAATTATGCTGAATTCTCGCCTGATGAAAGCAAAATTCTTCTTTACGCAGGACTATTCCCCGATATCTGTAAGGTCACTATAGATCCACACAGCGGACAAGTCATTGATCGCGGTCACGAAAAATTCCACGAACACTGCTTTTCAAACAGAATGATTCTCAGTGATCCGCTTAAACTGAAGATGTTTTCACAGCTACCGCACTTCAGAAACTGTGACTTCAGCGGGGCTAAGTTTATGGTCAACGGTTATGGAGAGATTCTGAATAAAATGAGGATTATATCAGGATAAACGGGCTGAATGCTATGTTTTGATCCGTAGATCCGCTTGATTTTTTTCAGATTACATGATATACTTTATTAAAGACATTCTACACATAAAACGGGAGGTGCTTTGATATGGGAATACTGCTCAATTCCGGCAATACTGAATTTGAAGAAGCTGTCAACGCTGAAATATACGTTGATAAAACTCTGCTCATAGAGTACGCCAACAGAGTCCTGAGAACTCCGCAGAAGTACATCTGCGTCAGCCGACCGCGACGGTTCGGCAAATCAATGGCGGCAAATATGCTGACCGCATATTACAGCAAGGGCTGCGATTCAAGAGAGCTTTTCAGTCCATATAAAATATCAGAGTCAGATTCGTTCGAGAAGCACCTCAATAAGTACAACGTCATTCACATTAATATGGTGGAGTATCTCACCGAAGCCAAAAGCATTGAGAATTTAATTAAATATATTGAAGATGATATCATCGGTGAAATAACAGATTCCATGCCTGAACTGGTTATGCCAAGGCGTATCAGTCTAACGAAAGTTTTGACTTCTGCTTTTAATCAGTTCAAGATCCCTTTCATATTCATAATAGACGAATGGGACTGCATTTTCAGAAAGAGCAGCATAAGATCAGAAGAATACACCGCATATCTTGATTTCCTTCGCACTCTGCTGAAAGACCAGAGCTATGTTGCACTCGCCTACATGACAGGAATCCTGCCGATAAAGAAGTACGGCGAACACTCGGCGATAAATATGTTTACTGAAATATCCATGATAAACGCAAGACCCATATCCGAGTTTACAGGATTCACCGAGGAGGAAGTAAAGAATATTTGCGTGAAATACGGCAGGGATTACGAAGAGACAAAGCGTTGGTATGACGGTTACTGCCTTGACGGAATATCCATTTACAATCCAAAATCAGTCGTTGAATCTGTTCTGCGCGGTTCGTTCGGCAACTACTGGACTTCGACCGAAACCTACGAGGCGCTGAAAGAGCACATTATGCGCAACTTTGACGGTCTAAAAGACAAAGTAACTTTAATGATAGCAGGAGAGAAAGTCGGCGTAAATACTGCAAAATTCCAGAACGATATGACCTCTCTCAACAGTGCAGACGATGTTCTCACACTTCTCGTACACTTGGGATATCTTACTTTCAGGGCAATCAGTGAAACAGGCATTGGCGAAGTCTGGATCCCAAACAGCGAAGTGCGGCAAGAGTTCGTTAACTCTGTTGAGGACGGCGGTTGGGAAAATCTCATGAAGGCGATCAGAGCATCCGACAAGCTGCTGGAGGCTACGCTCAGTGGCGAATCCACCACAGTCGCGGAATTGATCGAGCAGTGTCACAGCGAAAACACTTCCCTGCTGAAATACAACGACGAAAATTCCCTCGCCTGCGTGATCTCGCTTGCGTACTACACAGCTCAGAGCAAATACATCGTTCACCGCGAACTTGCTACCGGAAAAGGTTTTGCTGACCTGGTTTTCATACCGCGGAAAAATGTTGAGCTTCCCGCAATTGTAGTCGAACTGAAATACAACAGGTCTTCCGGAGCTGCAATCGAGCAGATAAAGAGCAAAAACTACACCGAAAAGCTTTCACAGTATACAGGTGAAATTCTTCTCGTTGGCATAAATTATGATGACAAGAAAGGTCATAGCTGCTCTATTGAAAAAATTATAAAAGATTAAAAAATGCCTCCGTTATGGAGGCATAAAATATAATTAATTTTTTGTTACTTAGATTTTGAGAATCAAAATTATGAAGGAGATTTATTATTATGAGCGAAATAAGGTGCCCTCACTGCAATAAAGTATTTACTATTGATGAAGCTGATTATGCAAAACTGATATCACAGGTAAGAACCTCTGAATTTGATAAAGAAATACATGAAAAACTGCAGTCTGAAATTACCAAACAAAAAACTTCTAATGATCTGCTGATAAAAGACATCGAAATGAAACATCAATCGGATCTGTCTGAAAAAGATATGCAGATTGAAAGTCTTAAAGCTCAGATCGATAAAGCTGAAAGTGAAAAACAACTTGCTGTAAATATGGCATTGGAAAGCAAAGATGAGGAGCTTAACAAAAAGAATCAGGAAATTGTAGAATTGAAGTCAAGTCTTAGCAACAAAGATACTGAAAAGCAGCTTGAAATATCCGAGGCAGAACGAAAAAAAGATAATGAACTTGCAGAGAAAATCACTCAGATCCAGGAATTGTCATCTGAAATCAAATTGAAGGACAGAGAACGCGAACTTAACGAACGATCCTTAAAATCAAAATATGAAGAACAATTGAAAGTTAAAGATGATGAAATAGAAAGGCTAAGGGACTTTAAGCAGCGCCTTTCAACAAAAATGGTTGGTGAAACTTTAGAACAGCATTGCAGTATTCAGTTTAATCAGTACAGAATGACAGCGTTTCCAAATGCCTATTTTGAAAAGGACAACGATGCCAAAACAGGCAGCAAGGGCGATTTCATCTATAAAGACTTTTCGGATGATGGAACAGAATATATTTCTATCATGTTTGAAATGAAAAACGAATCTGATACTACGGTGACCAAACATAAAAATGAGGACTTTTTCAAAGAACTGGACAAGGATAGAAATGAAAAAGGCTGTGAGTATGCGGTTCTTGTGTCAATGCTTGAATCGGATAATGAGTTTTATAACAACGGAATAGTTGATGTATCATACAAATACCCCAAAATGTATGTAATACGCCCACAATTCTTTATTCCGATTATTTCTTTACTGAGAAATGCAGCGCTAAATTCGTTGGAATACAGAAGGCAGCTTGCTATCGTGCAAAATCAGCAGGCTGACCTTACTACATTTGAAAATAATATTGAAGTGTTTAAAAGCAGTTTCCTTAAAACTTATGAAAATGCAATTAAGAAACATCAGGATGCAATTGATGGAATAGATAAAGCAATTGCCCAACTTACTAAAATAAAAGAGGCGCTGCAAACATCAGACAAGCATCTTAAAGCAGCCAATAATAAGCTCACAACAGATCTGACTGTTAAACGTCTTACAAAAAATGCAGACACAGTTTATGATAAACTAATGGCAATTCGTGATAAGAACAATGACGAGAGCGATAGCTGAACAATAGAAAATATTACCTATCACAAATAATATTAGAGCGTGTTCCCATAAAATGCTTATGCCGAAAAGACGTGCATTTCATTTTTATGTGAACACGCTATAGTTATCGGTAAAATGAATTTTTAAATAGTGAGTTTTCCTCGCCAATCGGCGAGGTTTTTTACTTTGACGTGGATCAATTAATGCTTATGCGATGTGAGCAGTTTCTATCATATTTTTCATAGAAATTCAGTACTTTTATCAATTTGCCGCCCCAAAAAACTTCTTGTAGATTTTCCAATTTTATGATATAAGCAAACCAATTTCACACTGAGTACCACCGAGTCACACTGAGTCACACAAAAATCCCGATTCCACGGAGCTTTTTGATGGTAGAAAGCCCCAAAACAGCACAACTGCGCTATTTTGAAAATTCATGTATTTTGAAGAATTTTGGTAGAAACTTGGTAGAAAGCCAACGATGAAAAAGTTGGTAGAAACTTGGTAGAAGCCGAAAACAACCCATAAACGGTAGAAAGCCTGTTGACAAAGCAAACTGAATAATAGACAATAGCGGACGGTGTTTCATAACAGAAGCGCTGTCCGCTATTTTTATGCCTAAAAATTGAATATTGCACATCGCTTCTCACTGAGCCTGTATGAAAACAGGTCGCTTAGGAGCTTTTTTTATTTCAGATGAACTATGTCAAGGAGGTCTTTCTATGCCGAACCCTACTGAGATCAGTCTGCTCAATTACAACTTTGAAGCCAAAGCCTGTAATGAACTGCTGACGGCTATGCTCAACCATTCAGACTTTGACTACGTTACGGTCGATGAGCTTCGCCGTTACAGTGAGCTTTCGCAGTTCACCTTTGATGAACTTCGTACCGCTGTGTATGAGCTTTGCAAGAGAGGTTTCCTCCTTGTAGTACAGAAGCCGTATGGTCATGTCTATGCGGTCAATAAGCTGCGAATATCCAATATGGAATTTGTGTACGGAGCGTAAGCAGAGGTGAGAGAAATGGACAAGAAAACAAAAGCAAAAAAGACAATACCGGATACGATTTGCCGTGTACATAGGTCAGGCGGTTATGTCGTTCTGAGTAATTGCTTCGTGCGGTCAACCAATATCGGCTGCGATTCGATAGGTCTGCTCGGCAAGATCAATGATTTACCGCCTACATGGAATTTCACGATTGCCGGACTTGTGGCTATCTGTGAGGACGGAGAAACAGCGATCAAGTCCCAGCTTGCTGAACTGGAGCAGTGGGGATATGTCAAAAAGACCTTGCTGATGCCCAACGAATCCCCTACGGGCAGGATCAGCTATCTCTATGACTTCTATAAATATGGTGATGCATTACTTTGGAAATGCCAACGATGCTCAGAAACTCGCTATATCGTCCTCAAATGGTACTGTCCTAATCACGGCAGGTCCAGGCACAGGAAAGACTTTCACTCTTGTGCAGACAGGCGTTTTACGATTATCTTGAGCGTAAGGGCAAACCCTGGAAGTATCAGCCGCTTGCTGACGCCATGTTGAAAATTCATGATGAGGACGAAGAAAATGCGGATTACGGCAGAGTACGTATGTATCAGGCTCTTAAGTACAGAAAAGAAGTCGGCAAGCTTGATGGCATCAAGATACCATGCGAAGCAACTGTCCGCAGCGTGATGAAGCAGATAAACCTGATTCATAGACCCAAGCGAAAGCCCAACGGAATCACCAAAGCCGACCGTGAAGCCCGTAAATCTGATGATCTTCTGAAACGTGATTTTACAGCAGATGCACCTTTGAAAAAATGCGTTACAGATATTACTGAAATCAAGGCAAAAGACGGAAAGCTGTATGTTTCGGCGATTTTTGATTGCTATGATCTGATGCCAAATGGTCTTGCCATGGCAGACCATATGCGAGCCGAACTGTGCTGTGAAACACTGAAAACTGCGAGCTTGCGGTATCCGGAGATTCGCGGAGCCATTGTGCATTCCGACCGCGGCAGCCAGTATACCAGTGCTGCATATC
>UQEM01000017.1 GCA_900540005.1 uncultured Ruminococcus sp. | reverse complement strand
GCGTGAAATTTTGCCGAAAAGATGCGTTGTTAGGCTTAGTGTCAACACGACCTAACTCCTTACACTGATAAACTGTATATCAGATTCAGGATTTAAGTCCTCCATCAACCTTAAGAATAGTGCCTGTTATATATGAAGCCCTTTCTGATGCAAGGAAAAGCACTGCTTCTGCCACCTCTGTCGCGGTCCCGAACCTTCCCATAGCTATCTGTCGGCATGAATTTTTCTCTTGTTCTTCAGAAAGAAGATTGTTAATGCCACCGCAAATCATTCCGGGAGCTACTGCATTTACTCGGACGCCATATGGTGCTAATTCCGCGGCTATACTCTTTGTAAAGGCATTTACAGCTCCCTTTGAAGCTGCATAAGAGGCTGCGCACGGACACCCATTTATTCCCGCCGCAGAAGATATATTAATAATACTTCCCCGGCGCAATTTTTTCATTTTTTTACCAATCAGCTGAGAAATAAATACCGTACCATCCAGATTGCAGGCCATTATCCTTTTATGTTCCTCCTCACTAATATGGTAAAAAAGATCATAACCCGCTATGCCTGCATTGTTTATCAGAACATCAGCATCTCCCATACTTTCTGCGGCGCTCTCTACCATTCTCCTGCATTGCACTTTATCTGAAATGTCTCCTGTAAATATGCACGATCTTATACCGTATTTTTCGGCAAGCCCATTACCAAAGTCACGAAGCTGTCCAAGCGTTTTTTCTGAGTGACCGCAAAGACACAGATCATAACCATTCTCTGCAAACAGCTCTGCAATTGCACGGCCTATTCTACCATTTGCACCTGTTATCATAGCATTCATTAATTTTATCTCCTTAAATCAAAACCTATGGTATTTTTAATATATATTACAAGAGTTCATTTATAAGATCAAAAATATCTTTATTTGAACGCTCATGCCATACGATGCTGGGAACATCGGCATTAGCCATATGTTCTTCCTCACGTAAAACTGCTTCTATAAGATCCTTAACAGTCATACAGCCGTTAAGCGCATCTAAACCGATTTTCAGAGCAAACTCTTCGTTTATCCTTGAGCCGATTATGAGCATTGAAAGAGAATCAAAGCCGATATCTATCAGTCTGTCGGTTTCTGAAACATTGTCTATGCTAAGTATACCCTTTATAATATTGATTATCTGCTGCTTTTTATTATCCAAGCCGCCAATATCCGATGAGGACTTCTCATCTGTCTGGTCTTTTTTTACCTCCGCAGAGTTATCGCTAAATGCTCTTACCATTTGTATCTTATTGCCTGAATGACGAAATTCTTCTCCTTCAAAGCAACGTGTAGGCAGGAATACGCCTTCCTCAGCAAATTCAGAGCCATTTATCACAGAAAGTTCCGAACTTTTACCATAAGACCATAGCTCAAGAGCTGCATAAAGCATCTGTTCAGATTCTGAAATTTCTTTATATGGAAGGAGAGTAATGACAGCACTACTATTGTGACCGATAAATATTTTTCTGATAAATGTTGATAGCTGCATACCCGTGCCTACCTCAATAAAAATAATATTCTCCTCATTCAAAAGGCTTTTGGCTGCACTATAAAAATCTGCAGTGTGGCGGAGATGCTCACACCAAAAATCCGCTGTTTTAACTTCATCTTCGCTTACGGCACCGCCCTTATAAGAAGATATGAGCGGAATGTCCATATTCCCGAAGTTTATGTTGCTCATCAGTTGGTAGAAATCTTCTGCTATAGGCTCAACAAGGCGGCAATGTCCTGCCGTCTGGACATTCATATGCGATGTAACGATATTGCGCCGATCGAATTCCCTGCAAACCTGTTCAATAACTTCTTCCGTGCCTGATACAAGTACACGGTTCAAATAGTTCACAGCTGATATTTCGGCATCTGTGCCCTCTATGACTGACAGAACTGTTTCTTGATTTGCCGATACACTGATCATAGCTCCACTTTCGGTTTTTTCGATAAGTCTGCCTCTTGCAGCGATAATATGAAGAGCCTCCTCAAGAGAAAAAACTCCTGAAATGCATGACGCGACATATTCACCCAAACTGCTTCCAAGCAGCAAATCAGGCTTTATCCCTGAATCTACCAAAAGCATTGCAAGGCAAAAACTCATGCAAAAAATCATGCACAATCCCTTTGCCGTATCAGACAACTCCTCATCACCATTTAAATAAGGTTTAAGGGATATATTTTCCTTTTCTTCCAGTATTATAAGGCAATTATTCATGTACCTGCGAAAAACGGGATTTTTACCGTAAAGATCGCGACCCATACAACCGAACTGACTGCCTCCGCCCGGGAATACGAATACTGTCTTTAGATTTTTTTGAGGTAAGGATCTGCGAATTAAATATTCCTCTTTTCCATTGAGCACTTTTTCATTGATAACCGTTCTGAAACAGTCATTGCTTTTTTTAGAAAGCATTTCTACAGCTGACGCAAGACGAGTGTGATCATTGGTCAACCTGTACAGTCTTTGAAATCTTTCGACTCTTTCCCTAAGTGCATCTTCTGTATCAGCACTGATCGGGAGACATATTCTCACATTTTCCGTAGGCGCATAAGGTCTATAAGGTGGTTCCTGAACGATTATACACGAATTAACGCCGCCTATCCCAAATGCGCTGACTGCAGCTATCCATGCCTCATCATGTTTCCATTGTATATTTTCCCTTGCTATAAAGACAGGTGAATTATCATTTATTTCTTCATTTTCAGAACTGCAATGAATAGTTTTCGGTATGATACCCATATAGAAACTGCCTAATACTTTTATTAATCCCGCCAGACCTGCTACAGAGTCAGTATGGCCTATATTGCTTTTTACAGACCCTAAAGCGCAATGACCTCCATTAACGAAAACTTTCTTCAATGCACTTATCTCTACAGAATCACCCAAAGGAGTTCCTGTTCCATGTCCCTCTGTGTATCTCACGTCATCCGGTGAAATACCGGCTCTTTTTAGTGCACCTTGTACCGCCTCATACTCTCCTTTGATTCCCGGAGCAGCGTAACCTAACTTGCGGGTGCCATCATTTCCAAGAAATGTGCCTTTTATTACTCCAAGTATGTTGTCATTGTCACGCACGGCATCACCATAACGTTTAAGAACAATCGCAGCTGCAGCACTTCCCGGAACAAAACCCGTTCCATTTCTGTCATAAGCTCGTGTGTATCCATCGTTTGATATCGTGCCGTCAACAGTATAATATCCGTCCTGTGATGTTCCAATGCTTGCCGCAGCAACAATGCAATGATCGCAATCGCCGCATTGCAGACTACGCACAGCCAAATGAATACCGGCAAGTGAAGATGCACAAGCTCCGTCAAATGTAAGGCATGGTCCTGTAAATCCAAGAATATAGGCAAGTCTTGTAGCTATAGAGCTTCCTGTGTACATACCTATCATGGAACTCTTTTCCTTATCATAGGCTCCATATATGTAGCAATCCTCCCACACATACTGGGTAATCCTAACACTGGCATACAGTCCCGTTACATGGTTGTCATTTTTCCTGTCGGAATACCCTGCATTTTCTAAGGCAGCATACACGTTTTCAAAGAGCTTACGCTGCTGAATATCCATTTTTGCAGCATCAAAGTTTCCAATGCCGAATAACTTATTGTCAAACTTATAACTATCCTTCAGAACGCCATAAGCCGAAATATAGCCATCTGTATTTTTTTCGGGGTGTCTTGTTATGCAATCCCTTCCATTAGCAATATTATCCCAAAATTCCGTGATATCCCCTGCCATTGGAAACTGACCGGAAGCGCCTATAATACAAATGTCATCAGAATTGTAGATCAATTTATTTTTCTTCATGTGCTCCTCCTTTCGTATTTGAAAATTATTAGTTATTATAAACTAACCAACAATCACTATCGTCTATATTTATTAATGATAACTAACAATATAATAAAATATTTTGAAGTATTGGCAACAGCCTCCTTAGGTTATACCAAATAACTCTTATAATAAATGCTAAAGATCATTCTGTTAACCACCGCTAACGCTATATCATTATACAAACACCCATGTATCCTTTTAAGGCGTATATAGTTAGTTTATAGTAACACTCTTACATAAAAAAATGCGTACAATGCGCCATTTTTTGTGATTATTTACAGGGATAACTATCCTCCTTAAGACTACTTAATATTATAACGATTTTTTTTAAAGTTGTCAACCTTTTTAGTACCAATAATCAAAGCATCGGCTTCAATTTTCTCCGAATTTCTCCAATATCGTATGGCATAATACTCATTTATTATTAATGCTACATGAATAGACTTTATCAAATGGGGAGATTACGGAACAGGTTCGTTCTTTATTCCCCGTGAAAAACTAAAAGCACTCGATTTTTCGCGAATTGTTTACAATTACGACTGCTATTGATATAGACAAGCACCAATCTGTCCGGAAAACGTAATATTACAAAGGAACGCCCTCACTTGCAGGGCTTTGCCTCACACCCCACCAAAGGCTCTGCCTTTGGAATCCGCTAAAGGGTTAACAACCCTTTAGAATCCCATTATTAGTTATGACAAAAAACCTGCTGTATCAAAATTACAGCAGGTTTTTGTGTTTTATTCCTCGGGGAGAGTAATTAAACCAACAACAAATTTCTGAACGGCAAGAGCGTCCTTTGTGGTAACGCCGTCACCATAGCTTGAACAGTCAGCGTTCTTCATGCCCTGTTCCGTGATGTGAGTGGGATCTGTGCCGTCCGGTCCGTACTTATCATTATTTGCGATAGACTGAAGGATCATAACAGCGTCCGAGATATCGATCTTGGCATCGCAGTTGGCGTCGCCTGCAAGGTAATTCTCATCGGTAGCCGGAGCAGATGTGGTGGTAGTTGTAGTAGTTGTTGTGGTTGTAGTCGTTGGCTCTTCGGACTCAGTGTCATAGTAAACTGTGACCGAGTTGTATGTTACCGAAACGTCCGAACCCTTTGCCGAATCAGCCTCAGAGGACTTCCACCAGTCCTGTAACTCGATAAATGTATCGCCGATCTCGCCCTCAACGGTGATCGATTTTGTGCTGTCATCGGGGTCGGGAATGTTGAATGTGCCGTCAAACTTGACAACTGAATTGCCCGTGCCGCTGCTGTATGAGAAACTCTTGGAAGCCCATACAGATGTACCGTCAGCGAGGATAAGCTTATTGAAGCAGAGTCCACCGCCGCCCGAGAACCACGAGGAATTAGCGGAGCTTGTTGCAGTTGTGTTGATAACGATCTTGGAGAGGCGCTTAGCGTCCTTGATAGGTATCATGGGGTAGCCGTTCTGGGACTCCTCAAGTTCGCTGAACTGGTACTCAACGAAATCTTCCTGCTTTTCGGGCTTCTTGACATCATCGGGATCTACGTTTTCTGTTGAGAGAACGACCTGAGCCACGGAGAGAGCAGGGAGGTCAATGCTTATCTTGTTGCCTGAGAGGTCATTCTGGATATCGAGAACCTGAATATCGCTCTTTTCGCCTGTGATTCCGTAAACGACTGCGCTCTTGTACTGCTTGTCAGTGCCGCTTATGGTTATCTCTGCATTTTCCTTCTTGTCAGCGTCCTTGTTGTTGAGAACCATGGTTACTTTGGTCTCGTCACTGCCGCTGATAGAAGCGTAAGCTGTTGCGAGAGATGAGTCGTCCGTCTTTGCGCTTACGAGCGTATCACCGAATGACGAACCCTTACCGTCATAGTTGGTGTAAAGGTCGATAGCGGAAAGCTGGTATGCGATATCGCTTGAAAGCGGCCAGAGAGTTGCGAGGTATACGTCGTTTTCAGCAAATGCGCCGAGAGCGTCAGCCTCTGCGATAGCTCCCGAAACGTGGTTGCCGCCGCCGAAGTTGTACTCGGTAATGGCAAGCTTTGTGCCGGGATAGTACTTGTCGATAGAGTTCTGTATGGTCGGGAGGAAGGGCATATACTGGCTGAGCGTGTCGGTAAGCCAGCTCTTTTCGCGGAAACCATCCTCATAGAGTGAACGCGGAGCCTGAACTCGTGCCGCGATATCGTTTGCGGTAGTTGCATTGCCTTCGGTAACGCGGTTGTCACCCTTTGCCTCTGAGTAGTAGTGAACGTCAATAGCGTCGATAAGGCGCATTCCAGCGTCCTTTTCAGCCTGAGCCATCTTATCGAGGTAGTACGAGAGGAACCAGTCGTATGAACTGTCCTTGTCGGGCGCGTCAGCGAGGTTGTAGTAAGCATACACTCCGAACAGAGCGAGTCCGTAAACGTCTGCATTGGGGTCAACGGACTTGATAGCCTTAGCGTACTCGGTCGATTTTTCGACCATTTCCTTGTAGGTCGTCTTGTCGGGGTGCATGAGCGAATGTGTCGAACTCCAGAGAGCAGGCTCGTTGTCGAGGTTGTAGCCGTTGATTCCCGTTGCGGTCGTGGAGTCTCCGAGCTTGCTTACGAGGTAGTTTACATATTCGTCCATGTAAACGTAATCATCGGTCGTATCGGGAGTAAGCGAGAATTCACTGCCCTTTGTTGCCTTTATCTGCTTCCAGCGGCTTGAGGGAGCGACTTCGCTTGATGAGACTTCGCCGTTTGCGTCAGCTACAACATATCCTGCCATCGGGATAGTGGCTGTCTTGTAGGGAACATTGTTCTTTACCGCGTCCTCAGAAAGGTGGAGCGCACAAGCTCCGGGAGTTGCGGCAAGTTCAGAACTGTAATTGCTTACAAGATAGTTATCCGAGCTGTTTTTCCAGTCAGAACCAGCATTGGAGTAGTTGTTCTCCCAGTTGTACGCACTGTAGCGGTTGCCGCCCTGACGGACAGCATTTACGGTAACATCGCTGAGATAGCCCGCGTCATTTATACCGTAGATGTACGGGCTGACAGACTTCTTTTCTCCACTCAGATCAACGGAAACATTCATCGTATAGCCTGCGTCCTCTGCATTGGCTGCGGGTACGGCAGAGAAAAGGGCTGCGTTTGAGATAGCGCAGATACCGGCAAGCAGACCTGCAAAGCTTCTCTTTATCATTGTTTGTTTTCCTCCTCACATAGATTTTCGTTTTGTTTTTTGGGCGCACGGAACGGTGCTTTTAACCATGTATCAATATCGGGTTCGCAGCAGGCGAGAAAGTTTACGAGAGTATTTGCAAGAACAAGTATCCCGATAAGGGGAATATTGTGCACATAGCCGTAAATAGGGAAAGAACTGCTGCCTGTGTTGGCGGTGAGTTCCCACATAATGCCGAAACGGTTAAATTTCTCCACAATTTCGGAAACGACTTCCATTGGCATATCAAGCTCCTTTGAGATACACTCCTTGGTGAGCAGATAATTGCGCTCGACAGTCTCTGCGAAATTTATTATTCTAAGGGCGTTTTCATCGGAGAGAATGCTGAAAAGCTCCATTATCCTCGGCTGTATCTTAAAATAGCTGTTTATGCCGTCCTCGGGAACTCTCATGAAGCAGATATACTGCATATCAGGGTTGAGCCTTGAAACGGCAAGGGCGTGATCTGAGCGCAGATGAGCGTAGGTTTCGTGGGCGAGTGATTCGGGGAACGATATGCTCTCCGAATCGGTGTTGGGGTTATATGTGCAGATGAGCGAGTAAAACAGCTCCATTATAAATTGCCCCTTGTCCTCGTCGCTGAGACTCCGCATTTTCATTGCCGCAGCATTGGTCGCGTTAATCTTTCCGTCATCGCTTTTCAGTCCGAAAAGAACGTCGAGCGAAACGTCAAGAGCCTTTGAAAGTTCAGGGAGAAGTTCGCTGTCAGGGTAGCTGCCATTTTCCCATTTCGAGACAGCCTGCGGCGTTACGGAAAGCTTTGCCGCGAGCTGTCCTTGGGTCAGACCTGCTTTTTTCCGGTATTTTACCAGATTGTCGCTGAATTTCATGTTAGAGCGTCCTCCGTTTCGGCAGCAGAGGCATAAAGACTGTGCTGCCCGAGAAATTCATGGTTGATTTTATCAAATGTACATTCAATTTATGTTCACATTTATATTTTATCACATCTTGCAGTTGAATTCAAGCAATTTTTTCTTTATAAAATGCAACTTCAAGTTGAAATTAAATCGTGAGTGAAAGCCTTTTGGCTTCTTGTTTCGTCAGAGGAAATTAATAATGGGATTCTAAAGGGTTTATACCCCTTTAGCGGATCCCAAAGGCAGAGCCTTTGGTGAGGTGTGGAGCAAAGCCCCGCAAAATTCCTCAAAGCGCTCCGCAAAGGGTGAATTAAAAAACAGTCCGGTGGACTGTTTTTTAAGAGGGAACACCCCGCAAGTGAGGGCGTTCCCTTATAATATTACGTTTCTTATTATTCTGACCCTGTATCGTCCGCGAAAAATGATATCTGAACGCCGTCATCAAGTGCAAAGACGTAAATGATAGTTCCACTGCCAAGGGGATCTTTTTCCCATATCGTATAGTCCGAAAGGCTCTCGGTCGGTGTGCCGTATATCTCGCTGAGCTGCGACACCCAGTAGGAGTACTCATTTGCCTCGGAATCAAAATAATTGATACCGACAAGACCGAGACTCGTAAAGCACAGCACTGCATCACATTCCCTGCCGCAGTACTCCGCTCCGCTGTACTCGATAATATGCTGCTGCGGCTGTCCCTCGCCATCAACGTCATATTCGTACAGCTTTGTGTAGCCGCTCATTTTCCTGCTCTCAGCCGCAAGCGTTCCGTAAAACTCGACTCCGCCTATCCTGTAGTCGCCCGTTCTGTCGCGAGCCGTTGTCGTAACTGTCGGAGCCGTAGTGTGTACGGCAGAGGTGATCGTTGTTCGTCTGCGCGAGGTAGTCGTTGCAGCAGAGCCTGACGCTCGGCGGGTAGTTGTCGCAGTTGTGCGTACCGAACCGCCGCCGTTCCTTGCCGTGGTCGTCACGGACTGTCCTGCCTTTTCCGTTTCGGCAGGAGTTTCCTCACCGCCGCTTATTTCGCTGTCGTAAGACGGATCATCATTGCCCGGAGTTACGGGAATGACCGCGATCACCTCGCCGCCGCTGTTCGTAACAGTCTGTGTCTGAACCGCAGTTGTGGTTCTTGCCGCAGTTTCAGGTTCAACGGGAACAACGGGAGTTCTCAGCTCGGGGGTCGGGACGTAAATTATATTCGCCCTGCGCTCCTCCTTGTCACCGTTCGAGAACGACTTATCGGGCGAACTTGCAGACGTGTAAAACGACACCTGCACTCCCTCCTCAAGATTAAAGAGGTAGACCGAGGTGTTTTTGCCGAGCGGATCGTCATACCACGATGCCATGCCGCTGCCCTCCTCTGTAGGGTAGCCGTACTCCTTTTCGAGCAGCGCAAACCATTGCTGGTAGGTGTTGCTTCTCAGAATATCGTGATAATTCAGACCGATAAGACCGCTCGCTCCAAAGCAGAGCGTGAGGTCGCAGTCCGTGCCGAACAACTGCGCGCCTGTGTAGTCGAGCATTTGCTGAGGCTCTTTGTCGCTGTCCGATCCGCGCTCCGCGATAAGCTCATACCTGTCATCAAGCCTGCTCTTTACATCATCATACGAGTCGTACCACGCAAGTCCGATAAGCGGTTTAAGCTTATCATCGGACTTGCTGCCGCAGCCGACAAGAACCGCAGTCATTGCCGCAATTATAAGAATAAGCGCACTCTTTCGCAAGCCGCAACCTCCTTTACACAAAACTCTGCTGTATAAGCATAAGAACTTGTTCTCATTTTTCCTCGGAAATACCGCGGACGGTAACTCGGCTCTGACCGCTGAGGGTGCAGGTGAACAGAGTTATATCCCAGTCATCGCTGCTGCCCGACAGCATTTTTTCAACATCTCCGCCGTCAACATACTCCGTGAAATCGACCGTATAACGGTAAACGCTGCCGTCACAGGCTGTAAAGACGATCTCATCGCCCGAATTAAGCTCCTTTATCCGCCCAAAGTGGCTGTTGTAATTATGGGCGGCTATGATGAGGTTATTTTCCCGAGGGTCGCCGCTGTATCGGCAGGGCGATAGTTTCAGATTCGGGTAACTCCAACTGCTCATCACAGGCAATTCGATACCGAGTGACGGGAGCGTTATATAGCCGCAGTAGCTCCTTTCGTCAACCTCTATCTCGCTCAGCGGAGTTTCCTCCTCCTGCTCCTCATAGGGAGCAAAAATGTCATTCTTCTGTGCATCGGTTCTGACCGCCGTGCCCGATTCATCGGGCTTTTCCGGAATAAGCTCAACAAGTTCCGCAAGAACCTTCTGCGAGGATTCAAACGCCCTGCTGCTCTCCCTGAAATTATACAAGCAAAGGAACAACGCTGAAAGGATCAGCATTGTTCCCGCAATAATACATACTTTCCAGATTTTATTCTTCATCGGATCTTCTCTTGGGTCTTGCCATAAAGCCGACTGCAATGAGGAGCAGTCCGCCGAGCGTAAGCGGTATCACGGGCCACCAAAGCTGTCCCGTCTGCGGTATCTTTCCGCCGCCGCCCCCGTTTCCTCCGCCGTTATTGCCGGAAGTAGTAGCAGGGGGAGTCGTTCCGCCCGAAACTGTTGTCGAAACTGCGCTCGTATAGGTCGTGGAAGTGCCGCCTGACGAGCTTACGGTCGTAGAACCGTCCCCGTGCGAAGTGGTCGTGCCGCTTCCCGTGGTCGTAAGCGAAGTCGTAGTTGTGGTAGTCTTTGAGCCGACATAGCTGTTCTTTATGAGGTACTGCGTTTCGTTGAAGTCTATGCTTACCTCGTAGTCAACGGGGATATTCCTCTCAACAACGTGCCAGTCGTAGCCGTCCTCAAGGTCGACCCAGCGGTACTGCCAGTTGTTGGACTCGTCAAGCACAACGGTATCGTCAAGAACCTCTCCCTTGTATAGGTCAACGGTGATGTCCACGGGTCTGTCCTCAGCGGCAGCCTCATCGCCGACCCACACCTTTCTTACGGTATAAGCCACAACCTCGCCGCCAAGAGTCGCGTAGGTGTATTTCGGGTACGCGTCATAGTCAAAGACCGCGCCCTCGTCTCCGACTTCTATGAGCAAAGCGGAGGGAACGTAGTAAATATCGCCTATCTGCAAAACTCTGCCAGATGCGAGGTAGAGTCCGGGTTCGAGCGAACCGAACACCTTTTCGCCCGTTTTGTCGGTCTTTCCCTGAGCGAGCGGCGCAATGCTGTCCGCGATCGCGTAGGACTCAAGGGTCTTTGCGGCTGTGCTGACGCTCTCAACGCTCATATCGCCGAGAGAGACCGGATATTTTGCAAAATCTCCCGTGAGGACAAAATCTCCGTTCTGCCGCTCGCCGACCCTGTATATTTTCCACTTCATTCCCACAAGCGTGGTATCGTCATTGCGGCAGATAAGGGTAAGCGACTTGTCGCCTGCCGCGTGTGAACTGTATGAGCCAAAGCCTGCAAACAGAGATATCATGCACATAAGGCTGACAGCAGCCGCTGCGATCCTGTTTTTTGTTATTGACATATCAATCACCTCAGCCTTTCCTTCCTGTTAATTTATCTATCGTGTATTTGTCTATTCTATGCGTTTTTCTGCGCCTTCCGCTGATTACCCAGTAAATCACGAGCAGCGCCAGCAGAGGTATGAGCACTATCGGAATGACCGTCATTGTGTCGACCTGCAATGCGTCCGCCGAAACCTTTACTTTCCTGTCGTATATCGTTTCTATCCTGTGCGCCCTGATAAGCAGGCGGTGGGTATTGATACCGTATGGGGTGCAGGTCATAAGCGTTACATAGTCCGAATCGGGAATGATCTCAAGCTCCTCGGTCTGACTTGGCAGGATTATAAGTATCTTTTCGACCTCATAGGTGTAGACCTCGTTGAGTACGTTTATGGTAAACGTATCGCCCTCCACCATCTGGTCGAGGTCGGAAAAAAGCTTAGCCGAGGGGAGTCCTCTGTGCCCTGAGATCACCGCATGGGTATTCAGACCGCCTACCGGCAGGGACGTTCCCTGAATGTGGCCGCTTGCTATCTGTAAAACGCCCTCGCTCGTACCGTGGTATATGGGCAGCTCAACGTTGATATTCGGTATGGATATGTAGCCCATTACTCCCGAGCCTGAAACATCGAGAATGTCGTCATAGCCCTCTATCTGATCAAACTGCGTCAGCGGATATTGGAGCTGCGCAAGCTTGAAGTTGTAGTCATGCGCCTCCTGCAAAAGGCGTTCTGTCTCGCCCGTGTCCATTTCCGCAACGGCTTCTTTATAGGTTGAGATAGTGTGCGAAACCTTGTTGTTGTTCCACCAGTTTGCAAAGGTGGGGTAAAGCATCACGGAGAGACCTACAAGAAAAATGACGGCAAACACAATAGTCGTAATGATATCACGTTTTTTCTTCATTATCTTCTCCTTGCAGACCTCTCCCTGACAGCCTCCCCGATAATGGGGAGGCTACGGGACGTTATATTAACGGTTGATCGCTGTTGAAAAATTACTCAGCGTCCTTTGCTCTCTTCTTGGAGATGAGGTAGATACCTGCAAGACCTGCCATGCAGCCGCCGCCGAGAACGAAGAGAGTTGTGCCCATGCCGCCTGTTGAAGGAAGCTTTGAAGATGAGCTATCAACGATAGTGTGATTGAGAGAATTGCCCTCACCTGTAGCAAGTGTTACATCTGCAAGTTCTGTATCAACATTATTCTCTGTCTTACCCTCAGAGTGTGTTGCACTGATGTGGAAAACTGTATTAGCAGCAACCTTGTAGCCCTGAGGAGCCGCTGTCTCGACGAGTGTATATGTACCTGCGTCAAGGCCCTTGATGTTGAACTTAGCGTCTGTACCTGTAGATACCATTGTGTCAACTATCTTGGGTGAAGCACCTTCGCTTGTTGAAAGTGCACTGTTCTGGTCAGCTACAACATATTCGCCGTTGCCCTTGTCAACGAGCTTAATTACGGTATCTCCGTTCTTGATCTGGAACTTAGCGCCTGTAAGGGGCTTGTTTGTATCGTCGACCTTATTGTTGTTCGACTCGTATGTGAATACCCATACATAATCCTTGGGTGTTTTACCTGTGCTCTCGTCATCTCCGGGGGTATCCTCTCCGGGAGTAGCTGTGCCGCTGCCGTTCCAGTTCGGGTTATTGGAATATTCAAGGTAAACGCCGTTTACGTTATCATATGAAGTAGAAAGACCGCTTGCAGATGCATTAACAGTTGCCGCTTCCTCGTTGAGGTGAACGTTGTAGATGACCTCTACGGTTATCTCATCTGTACCAAGCTTCTTGCTTGCTGCTGTTATTGCAGGAACGATATCGTTGATAGTGATATCAAGTGTACGGTTTGTTGTATTGCTTGCAAGCTGATAATCAGTATTTGCTTCGCCTTTATTAACTGTTGTTTCACCTGCAACAGTAACAGAAGCAATGCCCTCAAAAGTTATACCCTTGTTGTATGTATCGTGGAATGCAACCTTGTAAGCCTTGTATGCTGCGAAATCTTCGTCAGCGGGAATAGTTGCGATAAGTTTCATCTGGAAAGTCTCGTTGATAGCGTGGTCAGCAGACTCGCCCCAGCCGTTGTTATCGCCTGTTGCAGCCTTATCGTCATTATCGTAAACCTGCTTGTCAACAGTAGGAGCAGCAGACTTTACTGCAATTTCCGCACCTTTGCTTGCATCATACTGTGTAAGAATGTAAGATGTTCTTGCATAATCATTGCCGCCTGTAGCGCCTGTTTCGATAATTACATAGTAACCGTCGCTGTCAAGTGTGAGCGATCCATGTCCTGTAACGGGAGCAGCAAGCAGTGTTGCGTGTGTTGCAACGAAATCAGCAAAAGCCTTTGCATCGGCAGACTTATCTGAAAATCCGCTGAGCACGTTTGCAACTTCAGCTACTGTGCTGGCAGTTGTAAAATTATCGCCAATCGTTTTATCAGCTTTAAGTGCAGCGAGAAAAGCGTCAAATCCGTTTGCCTTTGCAAAGCTGATATTTGTAAGGTTGTCGCCTTCAACTGTACCGTTGAAAATCTTGTAAGCGCTGTAGTTATGAGTTACGCCGTCCTTTACTTCACCTGTAAAGGAAACTGTATTCTCTGTTGCTGCTGCACTAACGTTCATAGTCATGGGGGCTGCTGCGCAAGCTGCGAGTGTGAGGGCTGCTGCCATTGCAAAAAATCTCTTTGTGTTTTTCATAATAATTCTCCTTATTCATTAATTCTTGGCGATCTCGGTCGGAGCGGAGCTTTTCCGCCACGACTTTGATCTTTACTGTTGTATCTCATGCGCGTTTCCGCTCGCGGCGGCTTCGGCGCTTGAAGAAGAGGACTGTACCGGAGAGTGCCATTATTGCAATTCCGGCTGCGGTATACGGAGCTGTTCCGCTGCCGCCCGTTTCGGGAAGCCCGACTGATTCTGTCGGCTTCTTGGTGTTGGTGATCTCAACCGAGGCATTTCCGCCGCTTGCAGCATTAATGCTGTAGTGCGTCTCGCTGTCTCCGTCTGTCACCTTGTAGCTGTCAACGTAACCTGCCGCGTCAACCTTCTGACCGTTTATCATGTACTCCACAATGGTGTAGTAATACGGTGTATCGGGTGAAGCATAAGCCTTAAGGTCGTTGATGACCTCAGCGAAGTTGTTGTCCTTTGAGAGTGTGATGACAGCTTCATCACTGTTCTCGAACGAGAGGTCGTTTATGGTCATCACTGTCATGCCGCTTGTTTTTGCGACAACGACCACGTCATTATCCTCGCTTACCGACTTGATATCGTCGAGTGACTTTGTCGCGGCTGAATAGCTGAGTCCGAGTCCGAGTTTGCCCATTCTCGGAACTGCCAGTCTGCGCGGAGCAGATCGCGGTGTTGCAACAGGTTTAACGTAGATTATAAAGCTGAATTCTCCGCTCGGTATATTTCCAGCTATACCAAAGGTATCATTTTCAACTGCAAATGAATTAGTATTACCTGAAACATCAACTGTTCCTACTCCGTTGTTCCAAACAAATTGACCCCATCTGTTTCCCGGACCCCAAACGTGCATAGTATCATTGCCTGATGAACGCAGTTCATATTTCTGCGGTACCAGATCTTTAAGCACATCATCGGATTTTATACTGTTCATATGCCAGCCCATATACCAACCCGGTGATGTCAGCGAAAACGTTATAGTTCCCGCCGTTGAATCATAAGTATAATTATATACGTTGCTTGAATTATCATCAGCAATAGTACCCGTCACCACATTTCCCGAAGGAGCTGTTGTGGTAGTTGTGGTCGTAGTCGTTGTGGTAGTAGTGGTTGTTGTGGTTGTAGTCGTAGTAGTAGTTGTTGTCGTAGTGGTGGTAATTGCTGCGGTCGTTTCTGCAACTACGCTGACGGTAATGGTTTTCTCCTGTACACCATCGGAAACCGTTATCTCTGCCGTTCCCGAAGCTATACCGTTGACCGTAACTGTCACGCCGTCCGAGCTGATGAACGCCTCCGCTGTATTTCTGTCCGAGCTTACCGCCTTGACCACCTTTTTATTTGCCTTAATGCTGAGAGTCTGTCCGATCTCAACTTCGGTGCTTTCGGCTGCAACCTCAAGTGTCTTGTTGAGCGCCGTTTCGTCAGGAGTTGTCGAGCGCTTTATCTTAACTTGAATTATGTCATTCTCGTGAGCTGTCAGACCGTCGCTCCATATCTTCTTAACGTCGATAGAAGTTTTCGGACTCTCCCATGTATTGGTCACCACGATCTGCGGAGTCTCCTCGCCCTCTGCAAGAGCTGCAAGCGTCAATCCATTGTTCTCATCGGAATACGTCGGCTTCCAGTTTTCAGGCGGATCGACCTCGGTAACACGATATTTTGAACCAACGTCAAGGTCGTTCCAAGTGTACTCCCACTTTCCGTCCTGCGGAAGTGTGATCTCCTTTACATCGACCCACTTGCCCGTGCTCTCTTCCTTTTGGAGCATGAGCTTTACGCTGTCAGGGTGATTTATCTGACTCCATTCCTTCTTGACGCTGAGCGAGGTCTTTTCGCCCTCCTCATCGCCTGTATTGGTAACGGTGACAGCCATGAGTCCCTGTGCTGCCTGACCGTTGTGCGAGTAGCTTGCCTGCCACTTGTCGGAAGTTGTTACCTCCTTAACGTAGTAGATGTACTCATACTTGAATCCTGCCTTTAGGTTAAGATTCTCGTACTCCGATTCGCTCGGCTCATTCTGGAGACCCGTCAGAGTTGCGCTCCAGTTGTTGCCCTCATTGAGAGTTATCTTATCAACCACTTCGCCGTTTGCCGTAAAGCCCTTGACCTGCTTGTAAGTATCGTCAAGTTCGGGTAAATAATCAACATCAACGGGGACTTCTGAATTTACCGTGAGAGTTTCCTTACCGTAGTACTCACCGATCGCCTCGTAGAATTTGTTTGCCATTGCCTCATAACCCGCGGGATTCGGGTGAATGCCGTCCGCGAGCATGGTGTGCATATCGACTGCGGAATTGATATCAACAAATCTTGTATTTGTATCGTTCAATCCCTCGACCATTGTCTTGAGAGCCGCGTTATATGCGTCAACCTTTGCATTAAGCGCCGTTAAGTCACGCCACGATCCAATAAGCATATTATCGGTCGTGTTTTCCTTATTGTTCATGTAAGGAATACTTCCGACAAAGAATATTATATTCGGAGCTTTTGCCCTTACCGACTCAATGTACGTCTTGACCTGTGCTGCAAAATCATTTACGTCCGTCAAATCATCACGCAAGACATTATTTGTGCCTATCAGCAGCGTAGCAATATCCGCATAGCTGCCATTGCTGAGCAGTGCGTCCTCGGTTACCAGACCACTGATAAGATAAGAATCATGACCGCTGTTTTTTACGTCTCCCGTTGTTCCAAGCAGATCTTTAAGTGCAATGGGGTAAGTATATGCCGGATCAACATTGTTCATCTGACCATATGTGATCGAGTCACCGATAGCGGCAACCGTTACATTGTTCGGGATCTTATAGCGCTCAGTTGTAAGAGGTCTAAGTTTGCGGTAAAGCTCAAGTTCAACCGGCTTTTTGCTTGAAACCACCTTATCCCACACCTTATTGACTTTCAGCGTCTGCGGTGTCGGCTTCGGGGAATTGGTTACTGTAACAGATGTGCTCTTGCTTCCTGCCGCACGTTCATAGCTTGCAACATAGCCGCTCGGGACCCGCTCAACAGCATAGTAGTTGTATCTATCGCCTGAGTCCTGGAAATTCTCAAGACCGCTGAGAGTGTAGCTCCAGCCGTTTGCTTCATTGAGTACGACACCTTCCTTTATGAGTTCTGATGCCGCTATTTCCTCCGCCGTGCCCTCTGAGCTTGCCCAGACTGTCTTTGATCTGTAAATGTTGAACTTTACTTCGTCGTGAGCTGTCAGACCGTCGCTCCATACCTTAGTGACCTCCAAGTCAATAGATGCCGCATAAGGATTCTTATTGGTTATCGTTATCTGACCGCCTGCGCCCGAAAGGTTCTTGTTGTAGTTTACCGAATAGCCGTAGGGGATAGAAGATGTGTCCTCAGTAACGCGGAAATCTGTATATCCTTCGAGAAGTTCGTTAGGGATAGTAACTGCCCACGAATCGTCCTTGGTTATCGTCCAGTTCTGAGTATCGCTGCTCTTCTTAATGACAACCCAGTCGTTGCCCTTTTTACCCTCAAGCTTGAATGAAATTTTGTCAAGCGGCGGGTCAGCCATGACCTTGTTGTCTGCGTCCTTCCATATCTTGGTGACTCTCAGACCCTCGCCGTTGGTGCAGTTCACGGTTCCGTCCTTATTCAGACCGTTACCCGTGTATATTGCGGAATACCTGCCGTTATTTCCGTCCTTATCCACAAATTTCCCCTCAGCATTGCGCGTGTAGGTATTGCCGCCGATCGTATAAGCTTCTTCGACAACATAGTAGTAGATAAGTGAGCCGTCCTTACCGTTCGGAAGATCGTTCCATGCATAGCTGAACGAATTGCTTCCGCCGGCAGATCTAAGAGTTATCGGATCGCCGTTTTTGTCAAGAACGTCATTGTTGTTCTTATCCTTGACAACTATCGTTCCGTCGCTTTTTATCTCCACGCGGCTGATGTCAACGGTGGTATCACTATCGACATTGTAGCTTACGCTTGCCTTGTGCATTTTACTGTTCGGGTCGTCATCGGACGTTGGTATTGCCGGTATGCCCGAAGGTCTTGAACCCACATAGTAGTAAAGCTGGAAGATCGACGACCAGTCCTTCGACTTGTCGGATTCTGAAAGATTCCATGTTTTCTGAACGCCGACGTTTATTTCCGCATTGTTCGGAATGCTCGCCGTACCGCCCTGACTTATGGACATTACCGTTACATCGCCGCCAAGCATCTGCCTGAACGACTCAGCGTCTCCGGTGAATGTGAAGTAAAAGACGAAGTCTTTCATTTCGGGTGAATCAGCGTCTATCGTTATGCTGCTGACGTCCGTGCCCTCTGCCGCAGCCTTTTCCAGAGCCAACTGGTAGGGAGTTTTCTGATAGCCGTCAGGAGCAACTGTCTCTACTATCTTGTAGAGCACTCCGGGTGTGAGATTGAGCGAATGCTTGCCGCCCTTGACTTTAAGGTCTGCGGCGCTTGCCGGAACTGTTCCGTCATCGCCCTCAAAGTCGCCAAGAGTTATCCTGTCAACAGTAGGCTGTTTCTCCAACGGGGTGAAAGCGTTTGCGTACTGCCACTTGCCGTTGACGTACTGTGCAAGCTTAAAGGTCGAATCCAGAGAGTTAATGGTCTGGTCGCCGATATTTACCTTGACAATACTCGGAGCTTCCGTTGCGGAAACTATACCCGAAGAATCCAGCAGTTCGTAGCTGTTTTCACCTGCGCTGCTTTCCTCTGTGGAGTCCGAAGTCTTTACGGAGGCATTGTTCGTGAACGTTACCTTTGTTCCGTCCTCGGGTTTTTCACCGATCTTCGGATTTCCCGGAGTTGAGCTGTTTGTCTTGAATTCGTATGTGTAGTCGATCCTCAGATGCTTTTCATCGGGAACCTGAATGTGAAGTATGTTTTTGACTATTTTCTTAATCTTTTCAGCGGATATGCAGTTGATTTTAACATTAGGTGGGCCACACGAAACAGTTAAACTGGAATTATTCACTCCATCAGGTATTTTAATGGTAAATGTCGCCTTATAATCATTAGCCTTTTCAAATTTAAGTTCGTCAGTGCCAATGAATTCTGACAATTTAAAAAATTTGGTCCCACCAATAGAAACGTTCCATGTCTTGGCATCTAAGGTAACTTCTCTTTCCGCCTGAAGATTAACTCTAATATAATCCCCTGTTGAAACACCCTCCACATTGAAATGATAATAATGCGGATTCTCTCCACCATTATCAGTAAACGATATTGGTGTAGCTTCTTCAACAGTTTTATTCTCAATATTATACGAGAAGTCTGTTATTTCCCTGACAACGTTGTTTGGGTTAAGGGGTTCAAGTTCAAAAACGCAGATTGAGTTCAGAACCGCGTCAAGCAAGCCCGAACCGTTTGTGTCGTTGTAACCTGTTATCTCGAATTCATCGGTAATATCAAGGAAGTTTTCATTTGAAAGATTATCGCCTCTGCTGTTTACATAAATACTGTATCCTGCACGACCAAAAGCCTTATTGTTACCTTTGTCTGCATCGTACTTCTTGTCGATCACATAATCCTTATCTTCCGGCGAACTGTTCTTGCCGATAGTAAGCGTTGCCTCGCTGCCCGAATCCGAGCCGTTGTGGGCGATCGTATTTTTAAGAGCAAAGCTTCCGCTGTTCTTTATCGCCTCATCTACAACAGATTTCGGCGTTGCAGTAAAGTAAATAAAGTAGATACGTTCCGAATCAAACTTAAATCTTACTTTCTGTGGGTCATTGTTATACGGATAGGTCAGATAATTTGCCCAATTGCTATTCTCTGCAAAAACTCTATTCCATGCCTTTATGATCAGGGGATAATCAGTGCTTCTGTAAAGGACTGTATCGGGCGGAAGGGTATCGATATAATCCGCTTTCTTGCCGTTAAGAGTTACTTTCCACGGGAACAGGTAACATTCCTGTGAAACTCCGTTGACCTCTGTTACCACGGTCGGAACATCGGTCAGGCTGTCCGCTGTGATCGAATCCGTTTCCGTAAAGTTTTCCTTTATCAACCAGTCGTTATATTCAGGCTTTATCGGAACAAGCGCTGTTTTTTCGATTTTTGCAAGCTTGGTATTGGTTACGGTAATGCTTGAATCGCTGTTGCAGACACCGTTATTTTCGTCATAAGAATACGAAGTGGTGTAGCCTGATATTGTGTCCTCTATCACACGATAGTAGATAGTCTTTCCGTCAGAAGTCTGCTTGGGGAGATTTTTCCACTCCCACTCGGGTGAAGTCTGTGAAGTTACGCCTGCATTTGCGTCAGCCGCAACGCTAACGGGATTTTTCACTCCGTCTGCTTCATAAAGCTTCCATTCGCCGCCGTCAACTCTCTTTTGCAGCGTGAATATAACTTCCAGACCGTCTCTGTCCTGCGGACTGTCCTCTGCCCATGTTTTTGAGGCTGTTATCCTGATGTATTTGTAGTAGTTCTTAACAAGAGATTTTCCTGTGCTGTTTGTACCGTCCTCATCGGGCTTGGTATCGTATCCCTCGGGAATACTTGAGGCAACTTCGCTTGCGCGGTAGTAGCATTTACCGGTCGAGTCCTCCTTAGAAAGACCGTTCCAGCTCTTGTCTGCCTCCCATGTGCTGCCGTTGGTGTTCGTCGGCTTGCTTACCGTTATCTCATTTTCGCCCTTGGGATAGTAATCCGTCCATTCATCTATCCAGCCGCCGCTTTCATTTTTGTGGCGTATCTGGAGTTTCATGGTTACCGAATTGCCTCGGGTAGAGACATCGCCCGAATCGCCGTCCCATGTCTTGACAGGTGTGATATTTATCTTGTCCCACTCGTTTGATACATCACATTCGAGTGTGTAGCTTCCGCTTTCGCTGTTTACGGAGTTTGAGTAGCCGCCATTCAGCTCTATGTAGCCTTCAACGGTAGTTTCTTCTTTAATGCGGTAGTAGATGACTTTGCCGTCTTTGTACTTCGGGAGATCCTTCCACGATGCGTACCAGTCATTTCCCTGATTGAGCGTCAGAGTCTGAACTGTTGTCACATCAGTCCACGTTGAATTGTCCGTGCTCTCCTGCAACCTGACGGTTATCTCTTTTCTGCCGCTTGTGTCGCTTTCATCATTCAGCCATTTCTTGTGCGCCCTGATCTCGACCTGATCGTAGACGTTCGTGAAACCTGCCTGAGCGTTATGCTCGCTGAAAACGTCAGAAGTATCGGGTTTGCGGATATAGCCTGTGAGTTCAGCCTCTTCTACTTTATAATAGTATAAGTTTCCGTTGCCGTCCTCTTTTTCAAGCTCCGAGAAATCGAATGCTGTTTCGCCCGATTTGAGAGTCTTGGTCGCGACCTCAGTCCAGTTGACGTTATCGGTCGAACGCAAGAGCCTGAACGTTATGTCCGGTACTTTCGTTCCCTCGGGAACGCCCGACCATGTCTTGTTAACGGAAATACTCATCTTATTATAAGTATTTGTTACATTGAATTTCTTTTCCGTGCCGTCTGCCTGATAGCTCGGATCACTGTAGGAAACCTTGTAACCCTCGGGAACTTCACCGGCCGTATCGCTGCTGTATGAACCGTCATTCGCAGACTTTTCGGTAATTTCAACAACTCTGTAGTAGAGTGTCTTTCCCGTAGCGGGATCTGTGGTGGGAAGATTCCACCAGCTGATCTCTCCGTTTGCTCTCTGGGGATTCGTAATATTGTTTGCCTTTACGGCAGACCAGTTTACATTGTCGGTGCTGTACTGGAGAAGCAGGAACGCATCAGGGTGAGTGCTCGGAGCGTCCTCCCAGTTTTTGTAAGCCTTGATGTTCTGACTGCCCTGAAGATTTCCGCGGTTAACAATCTGTGATGCGTCAGTGGACGTATCGTCACCGTACTTACCGCTGTTCTTGAAGTTCTTGTGGCCGCCGTTTGAAACATCTGATACATCGGCTGTCGAACTGTAGGTTATTGTCTGTGTGCGTGAAGCAGTCGGCTTTAAGAATGTAATCGTAAAGCCTGTTATTTTTCCGTCTGCATCTTTTGTTTCCTTGATACTGTAATCTGTATCTTTCACAAGAGAGCCGACCTTTATCGCATTGAACTGCTCCTCTGTGAGGTACTGTCCGTCCTGCAATGTATCGGTGAAAGTCTTTGACGAATCGCTGAAATTGCTGAAATCGGTAATTTTTACCTGCCAGTCAAGCGTTATAGTCTCCGACTCAGACGGACTGAGCGTGGGTTTCAGAGTAAGATCTGCATTCGGAGTTTCAGCGGTCTTTGTAAGACTGCTCTTCTCACTGTAGTGGACGCTCGTTGTTTTGTCATCGTCCGGAGTATTGCTGTCATTCGGAGGGTAGACCTTCGCGTTGTTGGTCACATCCGCGCCGGCACTTCCCTTGAGGTCAGTGCCGTCTGCCGCCTTGCTCGTCTTATAGGTGATGACCACTTTATCGGCATTTGTAAAAAATTCTATCTTACTGCCGTTAATTGTGTAGTCCGTACCGCTGACAAGAGTTCTTCCGTCTCCGTCAACCAGCGTGAGCGACTGTATGTCGTCAGAACTGAACGCGGTATCTTCTACTGTATAGCCTTTCAGCGGGAAATTATGCAGTCGGCTCACTTCGATCTTCCAGTTAATCAGACCGAGTTCTCCGCCATCCTTTTCATAATCGGGAGCACCGCTCTTTACCACCTCGGCTTTGTAATCGCTCGGCTGTATCTGCGTCTCGGACGAAGTTTCCGCGCGGTCACTTGATTTATCGGGATTTTTGTTTATTATCTGCGCATTGTTTGTGAATTTGCCCTGATTATTCAGCAGCTCATCAGATGTCGGGTAGTAATCATATTCAAATTGAATGTCCTCGGCATCGGGTGACGAATTGAACACATACTTGCCGTTCGCCTTATCCATTGTGCCGTCACATGGCGGGTTGACCTTCCAGTTTCTCACATCGCCCTTGAACATTGAGTCATACAACTCGTAGTTGCTGAGGTCAACGAGCTTGCCGGGGTTCTTGATGTTTATTACATAGTGGATCTTTTCTGTTCCGTCATTATCGTACTGCACCGAGCTGTTCTTTGAGCCGGGCTTTATGATATCGTCAAATTTGATAACGAATTCATTGCCTCCGACACTGATACTCTGATCACCGTCTGCGGTAGCTGCTCTTCCCAAGGTCGCGTCAAATTTGAGTCCACCCTGAAACTGACGATTCTTGCTGTTTCCAAGCATTTCTTCTATATAGCTATCGGTAAACTTAATAACGATAAGTCCGTCCTCGGAAATAGAATAGTAGCCTGCTGGTCCTTTTTGATATTTTTCGTCCCAGATTCTTTTATCTGAGCCATAGAATCCGCCCTTGACAATATCGATATTTGAGGGAAGCTGGTAGTAAATGTACGGCTGAGAAAGGTCAACTCCGCTCATGTTGGCATAGCTCAACTCAATTCTAAATTCAGCTTTCGTGCCATCATTTTTGATTTTATCGGGATTCTCAGGCTCAAACTTGGTTATCATATTTTCCTGTAGCTGAGCCGCTCCGTCGGGAATGGTTTTCTGCTGTGATTCAAAGTACACCCCATTGGTTTCTGCAAATCCGGGAGATATTCCCATGTAAGGCATTATAAATCCTGCACAAACGGAAAGGAAAACCAAAAAAGCAATGATTCGTCTGTGCAGATGATTGTCTTGTATTATCTGCTGTGTTTTCTTCTGACTATTCATTTATATCAATTCTCCCCTTTCAGTTAAATTTGTAAAATTAAATTTTTCCGAATGAATCAATTGGATAGACGCGAAGTAAAACTTTTCCTATAACATTTTCAATTGCGACACAGCCCACGGAAGTCGAGCGGCTGTCTATCGAGACAGAGCGGTGGTCGCCCATGACAAAGATCCTGTTGTCGGGCACCTGATACGGCAGCTCTATATCACACTCGCCGAGTGCAAGCTCGCTGACATAAGGCTCGTCAAGCGGTTCGCCGTTTACGGAGACCACTCCATCGCCGCTGATATCGATAACATCTCCCGCGACCCCTATCACGCGCTTTATGAGTACCTTATTATTATAATAGAACGCCACAACGTCGCCCTTTTGACACTCTGCAAGCTTATTGCAGATAATGACTTGGTCATTCTGGAGCGTTGGGGTCATGCTTGTACCGGTCACTCTGAGCACGGGCATTATCATGGTCGAGATCATCACGGCGATCGCCGCCACGACTATAAGGGAGGCAACTGTACTTCTCAGCGTAAACGCGAAGCTGTGGCGGTATTTCAACCTTTTAAGCTCCTGTTCAAGCTGTTCGGCGGTCGGGAGATCCATTTTCTTTTTACTCTCCATCAGCCTCGCCCTCACCGTTCTCTGCCGCCGCAGTCTCATCATCAGGCTCGTCCTTAACGGGAGCCGCCTTTCCGATGAGTCTGTCTATCCGGGATTCGAGCTTTCGGTTCTGTTCGCTAAGCTCATCTATCTCGCGGCGCATATAGTACAGTATCTCGATCAGTTCGCTGCGTCTGAGTTTCCGCAGTTCCTTATCGGTCATATCTTTCCTCCTTAGGTAGAATGACGAAGTGACCGACTCTGCTGCTGAAAGTTGATGGAAAAGGCTTCGGCAATTCGTCACTATCAACATTTTCTACGACATGAGTATATCACAAAGTAGGCATATTGTCAAGATAACGAAGACCAAATCGGCATTTCAAACAAATAAATTACAAATAATTCGTAAGATTGACAAACTGTTCAACTAATATGATATACTCTGCGTATGATTTCACCGAAAAACTACGTAAATGCGTTATTTCCAAACATTACCAAATCTATGCGCATACGCAAAACGGCTCTGCACTTTCATGCAGAGCCGTTTTCAATCAGATGTCGATCTGGTCTATTACATTTCTAAGAGCCTTTGCGCTGTCCTGAAGCTTCTGAACCTCTTCGTCGGTAAGTGCGGGATTGACTTCCTGTTCAATACCGTGTCTGCCGACAACTGCGGGAAGGCTGAGACAGACATCGTTGATACCGTATCTGCTTCCGTCCTGAAGTGTGGAAACCGTCATAATTGTATTTGCATCTCTGAGAATATTGTCGCAAACCTTGTTTGCTGTCATTGCGATCGCATAGAATGTTGCACCCTTGCGCTTGATTACCTCGCCGCCTGCCTTGCGGACTTCAACTGCAATAGCATCTTTGTCGATGTCAACGCCTTCCTGCTTGCAGTAGTCATACATCGGGATACCTGCAACATTTGTTATTGACCAAGGGATCATTGATGTGTCGCCGTGCTCGCCGAATACATAAGCGTGAATGCTGTTCGGGCTAAGGCCGACGTGGTCAGCAATGCTTGAACGCAGACGCGAAGTATCGAGAGCTGTGCCTGTGCCGATGACCTGTGAAGGCTTGAGGTCGGTACACTTTAAAATAGTATATGTGATAACGTCAACAGGATTGCTTACTACAACGTAGATAGCATCGGGAGCGTACTTAGCCATGCGCGGCATAACTTCCTTGATGATGTTTACGTTTGTCTGAGCAAGGTCAAGTCTTGTCTGACCGGGCTTTCTTGCGATACCGAGTGTTACAACAACGATATCAGAGCCGACAGCGTCCTCATATGAACCGTCGTGAACTTCAACGTTATGTCCGAACGAAACGCCCTGACGGATATCCATAGCCTCGCCCTTAGCCTTGTCCTTGTTTATGTCAACGAGAAGAATATTCGAGCAGGTTCCTGCTGTTGCGATCGTATAAGCAACAGTTGCGCCTACACAGCCTGCGCCGAGAATAGTGATCTTAGTTCCTTTTGTACCCATTATATTATATACCTCCGTAAATTCTTGAAGTATTATCAGGCCTGCATTTGATATTAAAATAACAAGCCTCTTTACACCAATAATTATATCATATTAACGAAAAATATCAAGACTATATGCGAATATTTGCGGAAAAATCGTAGAAACGCACAAAACCGAGGGCATTTTAACGTGCAATTTATACTGTAAGCAGATGCCTTTACCTGAAATTTACGCAGACAGCGCAGTGCAGTCACAGTAGAGAGATAAAAGCGGAATTTTGTCGTTATATGTAAACCCGCTGAAAGATTATCCGTGTTTTGTGAATAATATTTCATTTTAAGCGGATATTTTTGCAAATTGTGAATATTTATTCAGAACCCCTTGACATTATCGCTCCGCCGTGTATAATAGAATTATCATATATTTTATGCGTCCCTTCGGACGTTTATGGAGGTATATTATTATGAACAAAAAAGACATCAAAAAGGTAGTTCTCGCTTACTCAGGCGGTCTTGATACTTCTATCACTGTCTCTTATACACATCTCCGAGCCCACGAGACTCGACGTCATCTCGT
>UQEM01000016.1 GCA_900540005.1 uncultured Ruminococcus sp. | reverse complement strand
GAGATGACGTCGAGTCTCGTGGGCTCGGAGATGTGTATAAGAGACAGTTCGTATAGTTTCCATTAATCCTAATCCTACATTCATTGTATTTAAGAGCAAACATATAGTCATCATATTTCTTGCCCTTAGATTCATATTTGACTCGTTCCCATTCTGCTTTTAAGTATGCTTGAATTTGCTCTTCAAATTTATCAATGAGATTTGGATCACTTAAGCAATGGTTAGCTGTATCAATAATTTCCTTATCTATTTCCTCACAGGGGTTCAGGTACATTTTTAGCTTGTTGAGAAGTTCGCTACTTTTTGTTTTTGCGTCTGTTTTAACTATTTCCTTGTGCAGATTCAGGTGCATTTTTAGCTTGTTTAAAAGTTTATTATTTTTTGTTTTTGGGACTTGTGAAATAACTCCATTTTGAGAATTTTCGATAGAATTTATAAATTCTATCGAAATCTCCCTTACACGCTGAATCCAATCAATACGGCTCTTAGTGGTTATGTCGGTGTATCTGGTCAGGCGTGCTGTTATAAAACCAACTATGGCAGCTATTATTGCTGAGGTAATTTGTTCCATTATGTTTTACCTCCATTAATCCTCATCGTCGTCATCGTCGTCGATAAGTGAATTGATACAAGCCTTTCTGAGCATTCCTAAACCGCCGAGAATTCCTCCCTGTATGCCTAAGCCGTTAAGAACTTCTCCTCCGATTTTTTTCGCCATTTTAATTTTATCATCATTTTTAAGCATATCCTCATAAGCCTCTGAACAGTTAGTACTTCCAAGTTCAATTCCTTTTTTGAAAAGTTCCTTTGCCTTTGCCTTATCCTTAGGTACACCATTTCCCCAACGATAACATGAGCCAAGATTGTAGTATGCCTGTGGGGAATTATTAGACATAGCCTCATTATATAAAGATACAGCAGTTGAATAGCTCTGCGTTACTCCATTTCCTTCATAGTAACAATCTCCAAGGAAGTTCAATGATTCAACACTTCCTTCGTATGCGGCTGATTTAAATAAGCGAACTGCCTCCTGATAGTCTTGTGAAGTTCCTTTTCCGTAGTAATAACAAACAGCAAGATCGTACATGGCGTAGATATTGTTACTTTCAGCGGCTTCTGTATACCATTCAACCGCCTTTTCGTAATTTTGCTCGACACCATTTCCAAGGTAATAGCAATCACCCAATGTATCTTGTGCCTCAGAATTACCCTGTTCAGCAGCTTTAGTATACCATTCAACAGCTTTTTCGTAATTTTGCTTTACACCATTTCCTTTCTTAGGATCAAAAAATACTTCGTTAAAAAATGAATGCTCTATACAGTTTTTACTAACAGGCTTATTGTTTACTGTAAAGTCGATTTCTTTTCCGATTATTTCATGTTCATCGAAGTTAATGGCTTCATCCTCATCGTCTATTAAAGAATCAAATAAAGGAAAGAGAGGATGATCGGGATCTATATTATCATTGACCCAGATTGAGACTATGCAGTCATCTAGTGATATTGTTACATCATAATAAGAACGCTTTTTCCCTTTAATGGCTTGAAAGTTTTTTATAGTTCCATGATACGAAGTGTTTTCATTGAGAGTCTTTAAAGTTCTCTTACGAGTGAATTTCATAATGCATCAGCTCCTTTTTGTTAGAATTGGGGTATTTTTTTGGACGTAGGTAGTCATTAGATATGTCAATAACAATAACCTTTGTTTTGACATTGTTGAGAGTACGCATACTATAGTATGTATCCTCACGCTGCTTTTTTAGGCAGTTTTATACCTTCAAGTGCTCTTAACGCGGTCAACCTGTTGGTAAAACCGTTTTCTTTGAGTATTTGCTCAAAGGCAGAGCGTGTAATCAGCGCTTCACCGTTTGGACAGATAATTCCTTCGACACTCTCTCCAAAGTATTGTTTCTCTTTGGGGTAAGAGTTGCCTTTGGAAATAATTCTGTCAATGATTATATTGTAAAGAGTTTTTCCCACATTGAGTGTAGTATTTAGGCTCTTATGATGTTCAAGCAACAGTTCTTTTATTTTATCGGGTTCAACTTCGATGTCAATGGTTTTACTTAATATTTCTGCCGTAGTTATCCAAAGTGCATAATAATCCGAAAGTCTATCAGTAGTAGGCATTAATTCCTCTTTGGGTACAGCTTTAATAAAATCTATTTTTGAAGCGTCATAATTTACGGCGATATCATCGTAGTCATTGCATTCGAGCACTTCTGCAAAATCTTTTCCGATATGACCGTAATATTTGTTAACGAATTGCTTAACTTGATTGCTGTGCTTAGCTGATTTTGTGATAGGTTTAGAAAATTCAAACACCCTTACGCAAAGACCTGAGTTCCTGTTGGACTGCTCAAGGATTGAAGCTTCACCGCTTGACAACATGGTTGTAAGCCATTGCTTGGTTGCAGCTTGCTTTCCGTTCTTCATAAGTCTTTGCCTGTTTACTCCCTGAGAAAAATTATAAATGAAGGACGTCATATCGTAATGACATATGCTTGCTTCATCGAGAGAAACAGAAACGGCAAAATTGTTGCATAGTCTGTTCATAAGGCAATTTTCCATCTGGTTCCACGTTGACAAAAGACCACTGTCTATGTCAGGCTTTCCCCATACAGAAGCACCTATTTTCAAAGCAGTTGTTTTTCCGAGACTTGTATCTCCGTAGAAGTGTATGATAGGGAGTCAAAAGAACGATTCTGACCAAGATACCCTAATAAGCAGCTTGAACAGCTTACTGTCAGGGCGAGTTGCAATCCATAGGCATTCTTCAGGAGTTTGTTTAAACCTTTATAGTCGTAGTCATCGCTTTGGCTTAGCTTCAAGTCACCGATATATTCTCTGTTCTTTTCTGACAATGCTGAGAATTTGTTATTTTTCCACCCTAAAAATGTGTATTCCCTGATATGTTCGGCTTCCTGTTCCTCACAGCGAGCGTATTCGATGATTTGGGGGATAAATTTGTTGCTAAAATTCAGACCCTTTTGAGCAAGCGCATCAAAGTTCTTATAAGTAAACAGTCCTTTACTGACACAGCATGACAAATCGCCAAAGTCGCTCTGAATAATCAGTTCATAGCAGAAGTCAGAAGTTTCTTGACTTTGGGAATGTGAAAAGCTGTGCACATCCAATCTTTTGACATTTCGCCTTCATCGAAGTAATAGTAATACAGTGATTTATTCTCAATAAAAAAATTTTGGTGCATTACTTCGCCCGAGGATTTGTTTCGGATATTTTCTTTTGTGTGTATCATGATTATACACTCCTTTCTGCGGATATCATCCGCGTTAGTAATTTTTCGAGCTTTTTATATCTTTCGTGCTCTGAGAATACTATACTACAAAAAAAATTGCTATTTTCAATACTTTTTTTCAAAGTTTGTTACTATTTTTTTAAATCGTGTTTTTTTAGAGCAAAAAACGTAAAATCACCAATGTTTCATTGGGTGTTAGAACGAAAAAAAGTTTTCAACATCGAAACTCCCAATGAAACATTGGTCGAAACGCATTTTTTAAAAATTTAAAGTAGCAAAATGCACAAAAAAATCGAATCTGCTCCTTGTGCTGGACGGAAAATTTTTGCCGCAGACACGCAAAAAAATTAACAAATGAAGAAATCTGCGAGAGTGTATGCGGCAAAAATTTACCGCAAGCCCACTCCGAAGATTCTCTTTTCGATAATTATTTTGACTTGAAAATTTCAGTTTTTTCAGCTTTTTTCTGAGAATGTGAAGATACTTTGATATTATATTCGATCAGGAAAAAGCCGTTTCTCACACAGGGGGTTAGTATATGAAGATTAGTTCTTCCGTTTGAGTCAGAAACGGATAGTATTTTCTTCTTAGAAGATTTCAAGAGCTTAAATACTTCTGATTCACGCTCTTTAAGAATATTTGTAGTCAGCTTTCCCCATGAAATTATTCTGTCAGTTTCCTTGTCCTTAATCTCTTTAGTTCTTCCGTGTATGCCAGAGCAAAGATTGACAGCGTAGTAACCGCCATATCCCAAGGCATACAAATTATTGGTTATCAGGGTATTGGTAAGTTCAAGCTAGATTCCGTCAGCTTCTCCGCTGCACTTTGAAATGAACAGGGGAATAGATTTCTTTTCGTCCCATATTCTTGCCAAAAGATAACGGTGATTCCCGTCCTCACTATACAGGCAGAAATTACGGATCTCGTTTCTTTCTTCAATCATTTTTACCCTCCAGCTTCTTGATATCTTCCTTGAACATCTCCTCAATAAGCTTTGTTCCAAGGGCTACTACAATCGTCACGATTGCTCCGATTACATTCTTGTTCATAAAATGAACCTCCTTTAATATTCTTCAGCAAGAAGCATGGTTGAGTACTCCTCGCTGTCTATAACATATACCTTTTCAGTTTTTACAGCCGATTGGCAGGGAAGCTTATAGACCTTCTTATAAAAGGGCTGTTCTTGTGAGTGAGTTATTGTTAAAACATCATTCTTCCAGTCAAGCTGAAAAATTTGTAGGTAGTCTTTTTCTACATTCATGTTGTCGATCATGCTCCGCATAATCATCTGGTAACAAATTTCTATGCGTTCTTAGACACCTTTTGTTAAATATCTTTTATTGTTGAACATAGTTTCTTCCTTTCAAAATGTAAAAAATCCCTGTCAGAATTACTTCCAACAGGGATTTTTTACGGCAATATTTATCGTGTATATTACATAGCTATATTGAGGATAAAGGGCTTGCTTATTTTAAACTTCTTTTCAACTGCTTCTTTATAGTTGTTATTTTATTCGGATACTTTCGGTTATTCCATCGTCTTATCGTCGTCAAGGAGCAGCTTTTTAAGCTATTTTATCTCAATTACGAGGATAAACAAAAATTCCCGAAAACCTCTGATTTTCGGGAGTTTTATGGCGGACAGAGAGGGATTCGAACCCTCGATACGCTATTAACGTATACACGAGTTCCAGTCGTGCGCCTTAGACCAGCTCAGCCATCTGTCCAATATGGTGCGAGTAATGGGACTTGAACCCATACGTCGTTAGACACACGCCCCTCAAACGTGCCTGTCTGCCTATTCCAGCACACTCGCAAAGTACTTTAATATTATACACCTGGGAAATAAAAAAGTCAAGTGTTTTGGAAAAATAATTTTGTTTTAACTATAATGTAAGAGAAAAAGTAATTACATTTGATTTGTGAATAAAATATAATACTTAACATGGTATAATTGTGTAAAGTGATGAAATTGTAATAATCGCCGAAATTCGACAAGCATTTGACGAAAAGTAGTTGAAATTGTGAAAGAATAAGTGTAAAATAGAGATTGTGGGAAAGGAAGAGGAGAGACAATGAAGAGCGACAGAATAAAAGTATTGATAGGAGACGATACTGCGGGTGACGGAGTGAAATATGCTTCAATGCTGCGTGATATGGGGATTTTCGCATATACACGCCGCAAAGAGGGGAGGGTACTGTTTGAGTCGATAATGAATGACGAGCCTGATGTTGTGGTGGTTGATCTTACGCTGCCCGACATGGACGCGATAATTCTTATGCACAACATTATTGACACAGTTAGAACAGCACCTGCGTTTATTATAGTCTCAGACATCAGAAATAGCTTTATCGAAAGACAGGTAATGGAGAGCGGCGCGTCTTATTTCCTCGTAAGACCATATGCAGGAGAAACTCTTTGCTCTATTATAAAATCGGTTTCAAAGAGAGTGACAGGACTGTCTGATACAGATGTGGAAATAGTAGTTACCGACGTTATACAGAAGCTTGGAGTTCCGGCGCATATAAAGGGCTACCAGTATCTCAGAACAGCAATAATTGACGCGATCTCGGACAGAAACCTTATGGAATGTGTAACAAAACAGCTTTATCCGTGTGTTGCGAAAAAACATGATACAACGTCATCAAGAGTTGAGCGTGCAATACGCCACGCGATCGAAATAGCATGGGATCGCGGTGACGCGGGAACAATAAACTCATTTTTCGGCTATAACATTGACAGCATGAAGGGCAGACCTACAAATTCTGAATTTATCGCACTGATAACTGACAGACTCCGCTTGCAGATGAAGCTTTCTGCTGCGGTTTAGTTAAGCGTTGACAATTCGTTGATCCATTTCTATAATAGCGCGCGGACAAGCGTGCATAATTATACGAATAAAAAAACTGCACGGAGCCGCAAGCCGTGCAGTTTTTGTTTTATGTTATTCTTCGGGGAGAGTTATAAGACCGACTACAGCTTTCTGAACAGCGAGAGCGTCTCTCGTGGTGATACCGTCATTGTTTCCCGAGCAGTCACCGTTTATCATACCTTGAGCGGTGATACAGGTAGGATCAGTGCCGTTGAGTCCATACTTGTCTGAGTTGGAAATTGCCTGTAAAATGAGAACTGCGTCTGAAACATCAACTTTATTGTCACAGTTTGCATCGCCGGGCAAATAGTTATTGTCTGTCGTAGTTGTTGAGGTTTCTGTTACGGTAGTAGTAGTAGTAGTAGTAGTTGTTGTTGCCTGACCTGAGGTCCAGACAGCTTCGAGAGCTATTCCAACGCCGGGGGCTGCACCCATAATAGTGAATTCATCGCCGGGCTGATAGATAACATCATCATATTTCCAGCCGCCGAAAGTGTAGCCTGATTTTGTTGCGGTAAGCTCGGGAACGGTAATGGTTTCGTCAGTATATCCGGGAATTTTGATGTTGTCACTTGCTTTTCCTGTGCCTGCACGGAAAACGACCACATATCTGATCGGTTTCCAGATAGCCGTCATGGTAACGGGACAGTCAGGCATGAGGAATGGGGCACTGAGGTCGTAATCCTTATCGTCATAGTCGCAGTGCCAGCCTGAAATAGTGAAGCCTTTTCTAGAAAAACGTGAAGCGTCAGCAAGGTCGCGTGTGAAAGTTGCCGGCTGACTGAAAGAAGCTTTGCTGCCGCTCACGAGGCGGTCAACATCTCCTGCTGAGTAAGTTAGCGTGTAGTACATACCCCAAACGGGATTGAAAACAACATCGTGGTCGGGCATAACGAACTTTTCAAGCGAAAGGAAATTCGTAGTTCCGTCAGTCCAGCCATGCTGGAGACCTTCATTCCATTGGAAAGACGCCAGTGAAACGGTGACGGGATAGCCTGCAATAACGTTTTGCAGCGGAATGATTATATTATCTTCGTTGCGGTTTTCACCCTCGATTTCAGCGATATATGTAACGGTATGGAACTTGTCATCGTTTTCGTCCACCCATACAGGCTTGAATGTGATCTCACTTTCCGCGTAGTGATCAGGCGTTCTGTAAACGTCGCCCGGCTCGAAAGCATGGATATCGTCGGCAGTCCAGCAGGTGAAGATGTAGCCTTCGCGTTCAAGCTGAACATCGGGAATGAATATAGACTCGGCTGTGGTTGTTTCTATGCTGTTGAGTTCGGGGATCTCGCCGTCCTCATTTTCGGCGATAGACACACCTTCGCCGCTTATGTCAAAGTTAATGAGCAGTGGCGTTTTCTCAATGGTCGTGAGCATTGACGCGGTCGTTGCCGGAAAGCTGCCGAGAGAGCAGGCTGCGAGCAGAGCTGAAACGGCTGTCGCAGAGATTTTTTTGATAGTTTTTTTCATGTTTTCCTCCAATTCAGTTGATTTATTATTTGAATTTGTTCTTTTCGGGGTCGTAGCTGTAGCCGATAAGAGCGAGACGGCGTTCAATGTCAGCTTTTTCTATGCACAGACTGCTGCATAGCTCGTCAAGTGACGGATACTCGTCTCTTAATTTGGTGTTGATGTAGCTGAGAAGAATAGCAGGATCATTTGGAATATTCATAAAAGCATACCTCCGAAAAGTGATATACCTGCGCGGAAGTGCTGCCCGCACAGAAGTATTACAAAATTACTATACAATAATTATAATGATTTGTCAATATAAACCTAAAAAAATCAAAAGTGAATTTTTTATAGAATAAATCACAATTAAAACAAAAAGCATCTGATTGCACAGTTACTTATAAAATTGAATAATTGAGAAACCTCGGCAGATAATAGTCAGGACAATACCGTGTGTATCATGCGCGGCGTTGCATCAAAAAGGAGGTATTACACATGAAAGTGATTTTTAATGAGAGCGGGACGAAAGAAAATCTCATGCGTGCGTTTGCAGGGGAGTGTCAGGCGAGACATCGGTATTACTTCGCGGCGCTGACCGCGCAGGAGCAGAATCTTGTGGGACTTGAAAGAATGTTCCGTTTTACGGCTGAACAGGAGGAACGGCACGCAAAGCAGTTTTATGAGCTTCTGAAAGAGGCGACCGGAACAGAGGTGAATATAACGGCGGACTATCCTGTAAATGTCTATACCGAACTGCAAAAGCTACTCGACGCGGCGGCAAGGAACGAAAACAGTGAATCTTCCGAGATATATCCTCGGTTCGCTCAGATCGCTGCACAGGAGGGATATCCCGAGATACAGCAGAAATTCAGCATGATAGCGAAAATAGAGGACAGTCACAACCGCCGTTTTGAGTATTACGCAAAGCTTATGCGCGAGGGAATGCTTTTCCGTTCCGAAAGTACCGAGCAGAGCTGGCTCTGTCTCAATTGCGGACATATCCACACAGGAAGTGAACCGCCGCAGCATTGTCCCGTATGCGGCGCGGCGCAGGGATATTTTATCCGCGAGGAAGAAGCTCCGTTTACTTCACCGTGTATTATAGGATGAAAAAATAAAGCACCGCTTTTCGGCGGTGCTTTAAGGTCTGTTCAGTTATCAAAGATGCTGAACAGACTTTTGGTTTATGCTTCGGTGTTTTTGGTCAAACGGGCGATTTCCTGTTCTTTGTGCCATAGAAAGCTTATGTGTGCTTCTTTTCCTTCAAGAATACGATTGATATTCTCGATGTGCTTGTAGAGTATTACAAGCGAAACAGTAGCGAGGAGAACTGTTCCGAACGGATCTCCGGTCATGAATGCGTAGACTATTGTGAATATTACCGAGCCGGAAATAGGAACTATGCAAACGTAATCAACTGAGAATCCGAGTACTATTTCAAATAACAGCATGACCAGAAACAGGTGAGGATTGAAAGCGAGGATAACTCCGGCGAGACTTGCAAGTCCCTTGCCGCCGTGGAATTTCATGAGAAAGGGGAAAATATGTCCGAGAATACAGAACGAACCCGACAGGATCTTAGCACAGTTGATCTGCGGAAAAAGATGTATTCCGATAAGTGAAGCAATTATGCCCTTGCTGATGTCAAACAGCGCGATAAAGAGTCCTGCACGCTTGCCCATTGTTATGACTGCGTTTGAAGCACCTGCATTTCCCGAGCCTCTTTCGCGTATATCGAAGCCCTTTAGCTTGGAAATAATGAAAGCCGGATTAATGTTTCCGATTAAGTAGCCGATAAGCGCACACGAAACCCACTGCATAATATTCCCCCCACTGTAATCATTTCTGTACACAAAAAACGGATGAAGAAATCTTCATCCGTAGCTCGGCAGCGATGACTGCCATGGCGCGGATTGAGAGATTTGAACTCTCGCGCCGGTTTCCCGACCTACTCCCTTAGCAGGGGAGCCCCTTCACCACTTGGGTAAATCCGCAAACGACGAGCAAGAGTTTAAACACTTACTCATTAAATTAAATTGGCGGAGAGGGTGGGATTCGAACCCACGTGACCGTTAAGTCAAACGGTTTTCAAGACCGCCTCGTTATGACCGCTTCGATACCTCTCCACTAAACTATATGACTCATAGAGCTTTATGTTGTGTGCTCTTGAATCAGCTTTTATATTATAGCACGGGTTCAGGGAAATGTCAAGGAAATTTCAAAAGAAAATGCAACGATAAATTTTCAACAATTTTGTGCAGCCTGACGAAGAGAGTGTTTTTCTGATATATAATATGATGAGCCGCATTTATTTATAAGTAAAAAATAGAAAATATTGAATTTTTTCTTGTGAATTCAAAAAATGTACTTTACATATCGGCGGTTTTAGTGTAAAATATACTATAGATAAATTTTTGTGAGGTGCTCTATGGAAACAAAATATAAACGTATTCTTCTTAAAGTAAGCGGCGAGGCTCTCGCGGGCGAAAAAAAGACAGGTCTTGACTATGAGGTTATCCCCGAGATCTGCAAGGCTATCAAGAAGTGTGTCGATGCAGGCGTTGAGGTAGGGATCGTTGTCGGCGGAGGAAACTTCTGGAGAGGCAGATCAAGCGGAGCAATGGACAGGACCCGTGCCGATCACATCGGTATGCTTGCTACTGCAATGAATTCGCTTGCACTTGCTGACGTGCTCGAATCGCTCGGCTGTGATGTAAGAGTTCAGACTGCTATCACAATGCAGCAGGTCGCAGAGCCGTATATCCGCAACAGAGCAGTAAGACACCTTGAAAAGGGCAGAGTCGTTATTTTCGGCTGTGGAACAGGAAATCCCTTCTTCTCGACCGATACTGCGGCTTCACTCAGAGCTGTTGAGATCGAGGCAGATGTGCTTCTCAAAGCAACTCTTGTTGACGGCGTTTACGACAAGGATCCCCATAAGTATCCTGATGCAAAGAAGTACAGCAATCTCTCATTCAGTCAGGTCATCGGCGAAGATCTCGGCGTTATGGACAGTACTGCTGCCGCTATGTGCCGCGACAACAAGATGAAGATGCTCGTATTTGACCTTTCCCGTCCCGATAATATCTATGATGCAGTTATGGGCGGAGATGTCGGAACTCTCGTTTACGAAGAATAATAAGTATCTGCTGCACAGACAGATTGCTATAATTACATTAACCGAAAGGACTATTTACTTATGAAAGAACAGATCAATATCGCTAAGGAAAAAATGAACAAGAGCATTAATGCTCTCAGCAACGAGTTTGCTTCTATCCGTGCCGGCAGAGCAAACCCCGCAGTTCTCGACAAGGTTCTTGTTGACTACTACGGCTCTCCCACACCTGTAAACCAGATGGCTGCCGTTTCGGTTTCCGAGGCAAGAATCCTCGTTATTCAGCCTTGGGACAAGACTACTCTCAAGCTTATCGAGAAGGCTATCCTTGCTTCCGATATCGGTATCAACCCTACAAATGACGGAAACGTTATCCGCCTCGCTTTTCCTCAGCTTACAGAGGACAGACGTAAGGAACTCTGCAAGGACATCAAGAAGTACGGTGAAGAATGTAAGGTAACTATCCGTAATGCAAGACGTGACGCTATGGATAAGCTCAAAGCTAAGAAGAAGAACGCAGAGATCACAGAGGACGACCTCAAAGAGTGCGAGAAGAAGGTGCAGAAGCTTACAGACGATTTCTGCACTGACGTTGATAAGCTTGTTGCTGACAAGGAAAAAGAGATCATGACGGTCTGATCGGTGAAATATGGCTTTATTTGGTAAAAAAGGAACAGAAACAGAGCTTAAACTGCCCGAGGTTTTGCCTGAGCACGTTGGCTTTATTATGGACGGAAACGGCAGATGGGCGAAAAAACGCGGTCTGCCCCGTTCGTTCGGACACCGCGAGGGTGCGAAGAATTTCAAGAAGATAGTTCGCTACTGCAAGGATATCGGGCTGAAGAACATCTCGTTCTATGCTTTCTCAACAGAGAACTGGCAGCGTCCTGCTGACGAGGTCAACACAATAATGGAGCTTTTCCGCGATTATATTGTTGACGTAAGAAACTTTCTCAGCGAGAACACGAGAATGATATTTCTCGGCGATAAATCGGCGTTTGACGAGGATTTGCAGCAAAAGATGATAAAGCTTGAGGAGGACACGGCTCACTATACCGAAATGACGCTCATGATGGCTGTTAATTACGGCGGACGGGATGAACTTGCACACGCGGCAAGAATCCTCGCACAAAAGGCTGTAAACGGCGAGATACGTCCCGAGGATATAAATGAGCAGTCCGTTGCGAATGAGCTTTACACAAAGGGTATCCCCGACGTTGACCTCGTGATACGTCCGAGCGGCGAAATGCGCCTTTCAAACTATCTCATCTGGCAGTGCGCTTATGCCGAATACTACTTTACGGACATTCTGTGGCCTGATTTCACACCTAATGAACTTGACAAGGCTCTCATTGAATTCGGCAGACGCCAGCGCCGTTTCGGAGGTGTATAATGCTTACTCGTATAATTTCGGGCGCGGTCGGAGTAGTGATACTCGCGGCGGTACTGTTTTTTCATAATACAATAGTTCTGCCGATAGCCGTTGCAGTCATGATAGCGATAATGCTCTTTGAACTGCTGCGTGCAGTCAAACTGGAAAAATGCCTGCCCATACTCATTGCGGCGGAGCTTTGCGGAATTGCCATGCCGTTTATTTACAGCGGCTTTCACTATCTTCCTGACGGAATTATCGGAGGCGCGGATTATTCGATGATCGACGGCAGAGTGACCCTCTATGCGTTCATGTGCGTTCTGGCAGCGGCTTTTGTGATTTTTGTAACGTGGCTTGCCAAGCACAAGGAGATACGCTATGAACAGGTGTTTTTTGCGCTTGCAGTTATGCTCCTCGTACCGCAGGCAATGAGCGTTATTGTCCGCATTGACAGAATGTCGCACAAGGACGGTCTGTTTTACCTTATTATGGGTCTCTGCGGCGCGTGGATAGCTGATACGGGCGCTTACTTTACGGGAGTTGCTTTTGGTAAACACAAGCTTTGCCCCGAAATAAGTCCGAAGAAAACTATTGAGGGATTTGTCGGCGGTATTGTTACCACAGGCATTGTTTTCGCGGCTGCATTTTCAATATATAACGGCGAATTCAAGCTTCTTACGGCGGCTCTTGACTTTGCTATCGGAGCAGTTTGCGGCGTTATCGGAACTGTCGGCGATCTTTCGGCTTCAATGGTAAAGCGCCAGATAGGTTTCAAGGACTACGGAAAGATCATGCCCGGTCACGGTGGACTTATGGATCGCTTTGACAGCGTTCTTTTCGTTCTGCCTACTTTCTATATCATGGTCTGCCTTATCAAGGGAACGACCATGCTTTAGGCAGAATTGCCTTAATACTGATGCTAAGGAGACTAAACGTTCACGCGGATAGTCCCTTTCGCATTTTATAGTGAACTTTATCATATTATCAAACGGAAAGCAATTTCCGTGAAAAGAGGAATTACAATGAATAAAACGGTGTCGATCCTCGGCTCAACAGGTTCGATCGGAACGCAGTCGCTTGAGGTCTGCGAGAAACACGGATTGAAGGTGACGGCTCTTGCGGCTCACAGCAGCATTGATCTGCTTGAGGCGCAGGCAAGAAAATTCTCGCCGAAGGTTGTTTGCATATACAGCGAGGATAAGTACGCGCAGCTAAGAGAGCGTCTCGCGGACACGGATATAAAGGTATTGTGCGGAATGGACGGACTCTGCGAGATTGCCGCTATGCAGGAGACCGATATTGTCCTCAACAGCGTTGTCGGCATGGTCGGACTTCTTCCGACGCTTACCGCGATCGAAGCAGGAAGGGATATCGCTCTTGCAAACAAGGAAACTCTTGTTGCAGGCGGCGAACTTGTAATGTCCCGTGCGGCTGAAAAGGGCGTTAAGATATATCCTGTTGACAGTGAACATTCCGCGATATTCCAGTGTTTACAGGGAAATAAGCGTGAACAGCTCAGCAAGATAATACTCACGGCATCAGGCGGCCCGTTCTTCGGTAAGACTTACGATGAACTGCGCAGCGTCACCAAGGAGCAGGCGCTCAGACATCCCAACTGGGATATGGGCAGCAAGATAACCATTGATTCTGCGACACTTATGAATAAGGGTCTTGAATTTATCGAGGCGAAGTGGCTTTTTGATCTTACTCCCGAGCAGATCGAGATCGTTGTCCACAGGCAGAGTGTTATCCACTCGGCAGTCGAGTACGATGACTACTCGGTGATCGCACAGCTTGGTGTGCCGGATATGAAAATACCGATCCAGTACGCGCTGCTTTTCCCAGACAGAAAGCCCTGCCCAACGGGAAGGCTTTCGCTCACGGACTATGGAAAACTTACCTTTGACAAGCCTGATTTCGAGACGTTCAAGTGCCTCTCGGCGGCTATCGAGGCGATAACACGCGGCGGAGCGTATCCCTGCCTTGTAAATTCGGCAAACGAGGAGGCTGTCAGGGCGTTCCTCAATGACGAGATAAGCTTCATTCAGATCGGCGAAATAGTTTCCTCTGTGCTCGAAAACTTCGGTCAGTCCGAAATCACCTGCTACGAGGACGTTATGCGCGCTGACAAAGCTGCGCGTGATTTTGTAAGAGAGCGCATTGCAGCTCTTGGCTAAGAAAGGATATTTTGCATGGGTATCATTGTTGCGATAATCATTTTCGGCATTATAGTTACAGTCCACGAGTTCGGGCACTTTATCTGTGCCAAGCTCAGCGGGATCAAGGTGATCGAGTTCTCAGTCGGTATGGGCCCTAAGCTTTTGCAGAAGAAAAAGGGCGAAACCGCCTATTCGCTGCGTCTGCTGCCAGTAGGCGGATACTGTGCAATGGAGGAGGATATCGAGAGCGATGATCCGCGAAATTTCCGTAAGGCAAAGCTTTGGAAGCGCGTTATTGTTCTCGCAGCCGGAGCTTTCAACAACTTTGTTCTGGGATTCATAATGATCGCAATTCTCATTTGTACGCTCAGTGGTGTTCCGACCAATACGGTAAGCGGATTTGTCGGAGTAAGAAATGACGACGGAACGGCAACTTACTACGCCGAGAGCTACAATACGGGACTTCGCAAACAGGATAAGATCATCAGAATGGACGGAACCCGTGTGTACAGCAACCTTGATATAAACTTTCTGCTTGCCTCGGGCAAGGATACCTTTGACCTCGTTGTTGTGCGTGACGGTGAAAAGGTCGAACTTCCGGATGTAAGATTTCACGACAACTACTACAAGGAAGTCGAAGGTACAGACAGCGGCGGAGTTTACGACTTCGGACTCGTATACAATAAAAAGAATCCGCTGACAGTGATAAAAGGCTCGGGCGATATTTTCATGTCCATGAGCCATATAGTAGGACTCTCCCTGAAACAGCTTGTAAGCGGTGAAGTCAGCAAGGACGATGTTTCAGGCCCTGTAGGCGTAGTTTCGGCAATAAGCGAGACTACCGCACAGAGCAAGGGACTTCTCGATACGATTTCGAGCATTGCGTATATGACCGCGCTTATCACTATTAACATAGGAATAATGAATCTGTTGCCGATCCCGGGACTTGACGGAGGGCGACTGCTTTTCTGTCTCATTGAGTTTGTGCGCAGAAAGCCCGTAAAGCCCGAGCATGAGGGCTATGTACACCTTGCGGGAATGGTCCTGCTTTTCGGAATAATGATATTTGCAACATACAACGATATTGTGCGCCTTGTTACGGGCGGCTGAGAGGAGATTTGATATGAGAAACGTTAAACCCGTAAGGGTGGGGGATTGCGTCCTGAACGGCGAGCACATATATATTCAGTCTATGCTCAATGCCCGTTCTGACGATATAGAAGGCAGCGTGAGACAGGCGGTCGAGCTTGAAAAGGCAGGCTGTGAAATCATCCGTGCCGCGATTCCGAATATGTCAGCTGTAAAGCTTATTCCGGCAATTAAGGAGGCTGTAAAGATACCGCTTGTTGCGGATATCCACTTTGACTATCGCCTTGCAATAGAATCGGCGGCGGCAGGAGTTGACAAGATACGCATAAATCCCGGAAATATCGGCGGCATGGACAGGGTAAAAAAGGTCGTTGACGCTTGCAGAGCGAGAAATCTTCCTATCAGAATAGGCGTGAACTCGGGTTCTCTCGAAAAGGAGATACTTGCAAAATACGGCTCTCCGACTCCCGAAGCCCTTGTCGAGAGTGCAATGACCCATGCGGCTATGCTTGAACATTTTGACTTTGACGATATCGTAATATCTATCAAGTCCTCTGACGTGCAGAAAATGATAGCCTGCTATCGCCTTGCGGCTCAGAAGTGCAATTATCCGCTCCATCTCGGAGTTACAGAAGCGGGTACAGAGCGAATGGGACTCATCAAGTCCGCGGTCGGTATCGGTTCGCTTTTATGTGACGGTATCGGCGAGACGATACGAGTTTCCCTTACCGACGATCCTGTCAGGGAGATCGAGGCGGCTAAGGACATTCTCCGCTGTATCGGAAAACGCGGTGGAGTAAAGCTTGTTTCCTGCCCGACCTGCGGCAGAACGAGAATAGACCTCATTGGTACGGCTAAAAAGGTCGAGGAGGCTGTAAAAGACCTTGACAAGAATATCACGGTCGCGGTCATGGGCTGTATCGTAAACGGCCCCGGCGAAGCACGAGAGGCTGACGTGGGAATTGCAGGCGGAGACGGCTGTGCAATTATTTTCCGAAAAGACGGAACACAGCGTAAAATCAGGGAGGAGGACATTGTTCCCGAGCTTTTGGCGGAGGTGGACAGACTTTAATACATGAATATTAATTTAGCTGAATTTCTTAGCGAATACAATGCCGAACTTCCCGAAAGCGTTCGCGGCGGCGAGGTATTCAAGCTTACATACTCCGAAAATCTCGAACATATAAGCTTTTTTGCGGACTTTCCTGCGTTTGTTCCTGCTGACGATATTTTCAGTTTTGAAAAGGCTGTCTCAGAGGCTTTAAAAGTCGATGTGATAAGGCTTAACTGCCATTATCTGTTTGATTATTCGATGAATTATTTCGGCGAGATAATCAAGCTCATGCGGCGTGATGTTCCTGTCGTAAACGGCTTTCTTGAGGACGCTGAGGTAAGGCTCGCAGATGATGTCATGAACATCAGGATCGTTCACGGCGGACTTGACCTGCTTGTCAAAAACGATTTCTGCGGCAAGCTTTCGCAGTACATATATAATATGTTCTCACACAGGTTCTCGGTAAAGCTTGACGGAGACAATTCGGTATCTTCGGACGATTTTGATAACATGGTGACTAAGCTTGAGGCGGAATTGCCGGATTACAGCGCACAGCTTGTTCCCGAAAAGAGCAGGGAGGAGCTTCTTGCGGAGGAGAGACAGGCGGCTGCACCGACTGCTTCCGTGGATATTGGTTCGCTCAACAAGGAGTTTGACCCTGATTCGGCTGAGATAGTAAAGGGCAGGGCGATACGCGAAAAGCCTGTTTCTATCGGTGAGGCTGTAATGAGACTTGGCGAAAAGCTTGTTGTGGTCGGAGATATATTCGCAAGCGAAATGAAGGAACTGCGCAACGAAAAGGTAGTTGCGACTTTCGATATAACCGACTACAGCGGTTCTTTAAAGGTAAAGATCTTTGCCTCTGCAAAGGAGATAGAGGATATGAACCTCGGTTCGCTTAAAAAGGGAACGACTCTCCTTGTTGCGGGCAAGATCGACTATGACTCCTACGCGCATGACATTGTTGTTTCGCCCTATTCTCTTATAAAGGTAAAGAGAATACCGAAAATGGACAACTACCCTGAAAAACGCGTTGAACTTCACTGTCATACGAATATGTCGGCAATGGACGCTGTTACCGATCCGGTAAGCATTATCAACAGGGCGGCTCAATGGGGACATCAGGCAATTGCCATTACAGACCACGGCTGCGTACAGGCATTTCCCGACTGTATGTACAATATGCCCAAGAATTTTAAGGTGATTTACGGCTGCGAGGCTTATGTTGTCAACGATATGGACAGGCAGCTTATCCTCAAAAAGCCTGATACGCGAACTATCAATGATGAGATAATTATTTTCGATGTTGAAACCACGGGACTCAGCTTTTCGTCCGACCGTCTTACAGAGATAGGCGCGGTAAAGCTGAAAAATATGCAGGTCGTTGACAGTTTCAACACCAAGGTAAATCCCGGTAAGCACATTCCCGAGAAAATAACCGAACTCACGGGTATCAGCGATGAGGACGTGAAAAATGCTCCGCCCGAGGACGAGGCTGTCAGAATGTTCATGGAATTCTGCGGTGAATACCCCGTTCTTGCGGCTCACAACGCGAATTTTGATACCACATTCATCAATGAAGTTTGCAAGAGACACGATATCAATTTTGACTACAACTGGCTCGACACGCTGATACTCTGTCAGGCCATGCTGCCCGAAATGGGTCGCCATAAGCTTAATCTTGTGGCGAAAAACCTTAAACTTGGCAAATTCGATCATCACCGCGCCTCAGACGATGCTTTCATGCTCGCAAAGATATACATGGAGCTGATCGGCCGTCTGGTCAGCGACAAGGGACTGAAAAAGCTTGAGGAGATCAACTACAAGGCCGGCGAGATAGACGTAAAGAAGCTGAAAAGCTATCATCAGATAATTCTCGTGCGCAATCAGGCAGGGCTCAAGAATCTGTATCGGCTCGTTTCTTACAGTAACCTCAGATATTTCTATAAAAAGCCGCTTATTCCGAAATCTGTTCTGCTTGAACACCGGGAGGGACTGATTTTCGGAAGTGCCTGCGAAGCAGGAGAGCTTTTTCAGGCAATGGTCAATAAAGCTCCCGAGGAGACTATTGAACGGCTTGCCAAATTCTATGACTACCTCGAAATACAGCCAATTGCCAATAACGAATTCATGGTTCGTGAGGGTACGGCTGAGAATGACGAGGAGCTTCGTGAATACAACCGCCGCATAGTAAGGCTCGGGGACAAGCTTGGAATTCCTGTCTGCGCGACCTGCGATGTTCATTTCCTTGATCCTAAGGACGCGGTTTACCGAAAGATAATCCTCACGAGCATGGGCTTCAAGGACGCTGAGAATCAGGCTCCGCTTTATCTGCGCACTACAGAGGAAATGCTCGCGCAGTTCGAGTATCTCGGCGCTGAAAAGGCTAAAGAGGTCGTCATAACCAACACAAACAATATTGCAGACCAGATAGAGGTAGTTCGCCCGATACCAAAGGGCACGTTCACTCCGACTATTGACGGCGCTGAGGAGGAACTTACGAAAATCACCAATGAACGTGCAAGGGAGATCTACGGCGATCCGCTTCCGGAAATCGTTGAAAAGCGACTCAACCGCGAGCTTTCGTCTATCATCAAGCATGGATTCTCGGTGCTCTACATCATCGCGCAGAAGCTTGTTTGGAACTCCGTTGAAAATGGCTACCTTGTTGGTTCACGAGGCTCGGTAGGTTCGTCGTTTGTAGCTTCAATGGCGGGAATCTCGGAGGTAAATCCTCTGCCGCCGCATTACATCTGTCCCAAGTGCAAGCACAGCGAGTTTCTGCTTGACGGTGTTTACGGTTCGGGATTCGACCTTCCGCAAAAGAATTGTCCCGACTGCGGAACGGATATGCTCCGTGACGGACACGATATCCCGTTCGAGACCTTCCTTGGATTTGACGGCGACAAAGCGCCTGATATCGATCTTAACTTCTCGGGCGAGTACCAGTCGCGTGCTCACCGATATACAGAGCAGCTTTTCGGCAAATCAAACGTTTTCAAGGCGGGGACTATCTCTGCCGTTGCCGACAAGACAGCTTACGGCTATGTAAAAAAGTACTGCGAGGACAACGGTATCACGCTTAATAACGCGGAAATGAACCGCCTTGCGATCGGCTGTACCGGCATTAAGCGAACTACAGGTCAGCATCCGGGTGGAATGGTCGTTGTTCCGTCAGATTATGACGTTTACGATTTTACTCCCGTTCAGCACCCTGCTGATTCTGCGGATTCCGAAGTTATCACGACCCACTTCGACTTCAACTCGCTCCACGACACGATACTCAAGCTTGATGAGCTTGGACACGTCGTTCCTACGCTCTACAAGCACTTGGAGGATCTGACGGGCATGAAGATAAAGGACGTTCCGACGTCTGATCCGGACGTTATAAGAATGTGCACGAACTGCGATGTTCTGGGAGTCACGCCACAGGAGATATACTGCAAGACCGGAAGTCTCGGCATACCTGAAATGGGCACGGGCTTCACGATACAGATGCTCCTTGACGCAAAACCGACAAAATTCAGCGACTTTTTGCAGATATCGGGACTTTCGCACGGTACGGACGTTTGGCTTGGCAACGCGAAAGACCTTATCGAGAACGGAACCTGTACGATTTCCGAGGTTATCGGAACGCGTGACAGTATCATGACGTATCTGCTCTACAAGAACGTAGAGCCGAAAATGGCGTTCCAGATAATGGAGTGGACACGAAAGGGAAAAGCTCCCAAGCAGTTCACGCCCGAGATAATACAGATGCTTCTCGATCATAATGTGCCGCAGTGGTACATCGATAGCTGCCTGAAGATCAAGTATATGTTCCCGAAAGCACACGCGGCGGCTTATGTTATCGCGGCGATAAAACTGGGCTGGTTCAAGCTTCACAAGCCGCTTGAATATTACGCGACCTATTTCTCGGTAAGAGGTGAAGACTTTGACGCTGAACTCGCAATAAAAGGAAAAGGCGCGGTAAGAGCGCGCATTGACGAGCTTCAGGCTCTCGGCAATGATAAGTCAAAAAAGGAGAGCGACCTCTATGATATCCTGCTTATCACGAATGAAATGCTGTCAAGAGGGTATGAGTTCCTGCCGATAGAGCTTACAAAGTCTCATGCGGTGGATTATCTTGTTGAGGACGGAAAGCTCAGAATACCGTTTTCGGCTATGTCAGGCGTTGGAGCAAATGCTTCGTGGGGAATCTACGAGGCGGCTCAGAAGGGCGGATTCATCTCTATAGAGGAGTTTCAGGAGATGAGCGGTGCGTCAAAAACTACAATAGATATGCTCAAAAGCATAGGAGCTTTTGGTGAATTACCCGATTCTGCACAGCTTTCGCTGTTCTGACTTGACTTTCTTGTGCTGATATGCTATCATATTACCATGTTAGCAGACTAAAGTGAATAAATCATTCTGAAAGGATAGATGAGCTATGAGAAATTACGACCTTATAACTCCTGAGGGAACTAAAGATCTCCTTTTCGGCGAGTGCATTATAAGACGTGATATAGAAAATACTCTGCTTGATCTCTTTAAAAGCAGAGGCTATTGCGAAATGATTACCCCGGGGCTTGAATTCTTTGACGTTTTCAACCTCAATTCCCAGTATTTTCCGCAGGAGAATCTTTATAAACTGACCGACAGCAAGGGCAGACTCCTTGTTATGCGTCCTGATTCGACAATGCCTATCGCGAGAGTTGTTGCGACAAGACTGAGAGACGCAGTCCTGCCGCTCAAGCTGTGCTACAATCAGCCTGTATACTCGACAGAGCCTGCACTCAAGGGCAGGAGCGATGAGATCGTTCAGGCAGGCATTGAGCTTATAGGCTCGCAGCTTAAAATGGCTGACCTTGAGGTGATATCGACAGCAGCCGATTCACTCAAGTCGTTCGGCATGGAATTTTCGCTTGAAATCGGTCATATCGGTATCTTCAAGGAGCTTGTGGGCAGACTTGACGCTTCCGACCGCGACAAGGAGAATATCCGCAAACTGATAGAGAACAAGAACTTTCCGGCGCTCAACGATCTGCTTGACACTATCGGCGATAATGCGACAACTGCGGCTCTTAAAAAGCTCCCGTCGCTTTTCGGAGGCGAGGAAGTATTTGCCAAGGCTGATGCGCTCATGCACGATGAGAGTATCAAGCGCATTCTCGATGAGCTTCGCGAAATTTACACCGATGCCTGCGAGATATGCGGAAAAGACGGCAACATAACAGTTGACCTCGGACTCGTAAACAAGACGGACTACTACACAGGTCTTATTATAAAGGGTTATCTTCAGGGACACGGCGAGGAAGTCATCTCCGGCGGACGGTATGACAAGCTCATATCCGAGTTCGGCTATGATATCCCTGCGGTAGGTTTCGCGGTAAACGTCAACGGAATTGCAAAGCTTATTGAAAAGAGGGGGATCCTTCCCGCAATTCCCGCGCCGGACGCTATCGTATATGCGGAAAAGGGCTGTGAGGTTGCGGCGCTCAAGGCTGCGGCTGAACTGCGCGAACAGGGACTTGTTGTTGAAAATGCACTTTTTGACGACATCGAGAGCGTAAGAGAATACGCAAGAGAAAAGAAGATAGCAAAGGTCGTTGTGATCGATGAGGGAGGTCAGGAAGAATGAACAAGCCGATAAGAATGGCTCTTACAAAGGGCAGACTTGAAAAGGACACAGTCGGACTTCTTGAAAAACTGGGATTCGACTGTACAGCAGTCCGCGAGAAGGGCAGAAAGCTGATACTTCCCGTACCGGACGGCAATCTCGAAGTGGTTCTTGCAAAGGCAAATGACGTTATCACCTATGTTGAACATGGTGTGTGCGATCTCGGAGTTGTCGGCAAGGACACTATCATGGAAATGCACGGCAAGTTCTACGAGCTTGTAGACCTCGGTTTCGGTAAGTGCAAGTTTGCACTTGCGACCAAGAAGGGCTACGACTTTTACAGCGGCTACGGGATCAAGACTATTGCAACAAAGTATCCGAATGTTTCAAGGAGATTTTTTGAGGCTAAGGGAATGGATACCGAAATAATCAAGATCGAGGGTTCGGTCGAGCTTGCACCGCTCCTTGACCTTGCGGACGGGATCGTGGATATTGTTGAGACGGGCACAACGCTCAGGGAGAACGGTCTTGAAGTAATAGAGGACGTAGCTCCGATATCGGCGAGACTTATCGCGAATACAGTAAGCCTTAAAATGAGACACGCTGAGATCGACAGGCTTATTACACTTATAGAGGAGAATCTGTAATGAAAAAGATATATGCAAACGGTACGGACGAGGCTGCATTTCTCAGCGACCTTGCCAAGAGAAGCGGCGAGACAAATAAGAAGGTCACTGAGGTCGTAACGGGTATCATAGAAAATGTACGCGAGAACGGCGACAAGGCTGTAAAGGACTACACTCTTAAATTTGACGGACATCTTCCGCAGTACTATGAAGTTCCGCGTGATGTCATAAATGACGCTCTTACAGAGGCAGATCAGGAATTTGTGGACGCGCTTCTGAATGCGCAGGCTAATATTGCCGATTTCCACAGCAGACAGGTTGAGCAGAGCTTTATAAATGCCAAGGACAACGGCGTTATAATGGGACAGAGAATACGCGGACTCGAAAGAGTGGGTCTTTATGTTCCGGGAGGCACGGCTGCTTACCCGTCAAGCGTTCTTATGAATGCTATCCCTGCAAAAATTGCCGGAGTCAAGGAGATAATCATGGTAACTCCTCCGCTCAAGGACGGCACTCCTAACAAGGATATCCTCGTGGCAGCAGCTATCTGCGGCGTTGACAGGATCTTCCTTTCGGGCGGCGCTCAGGCGATCGCAGCACTTGCTTACGGCACAGAGGAGATCCCTAAGTGCGATAAGATAGTAGGCCCTGGAAACATCTACGTTGCGACTGCAAAGAAGCTTCTGTATGGAGTTGTTGATATTGACATGATAGCAGGCCCGAGCGAGATACTCGTTATCGCTGACGATACGGCAGACCCGAAATTCGCGGCAGCAGATCTCATGTCACAGGCTGAACATGATGTGCTTGCTTCCGCTATAATGGTTACTACGAGCGAAAAACTCGCGGACGCTACACTTGCCGAGATAGAGCGTCAGAAGCAGTATCTCTCGCGCAAGGATATAATCTCAAAGTCGCTTGAGGATTACGGTGCGATAATCATTGCAGACAGCCGCGAAAAGTGCGTTGAGCTTGCAAACAGGATCGCTCCCGAGCACCTTGAAGTACTCATGGAGAATCCGTTTGAGCTTCTCGGAAGTCTCGACAATGCAGGCTCTATCTTCCTCGGAAACTATGCGTCAGAGCCTCTCGGGGACTACTATGCAGGCCCGAACCATGTGCTTCCCACAAGCGGAACAGCACGTTTCTTCTCGCCGCTCGGAGTGGCAAGCTTTACCAAGCGCACCGCTTACACATATTATACTGAGGACGCTCTCAGGCAGGCTAAGGACGATATCGTCCTCATAGCAGAGCGCGAGGGACTTACCGCTCACGCAAATGCGATAAAGGTAAGATTTGAAAACTGAAAAAGCTTTAAGGGCGGTTTTTGCGACCGCCCTGTAGCTGTTTAAATAGGAGAGATGAAAATGAATACTAACTGGGAGAAAAACGTCCGCAGAGTCGTTCCCTACACTCCGGGCGAACAGCCGAAGGAGACTGATGTTATAAAGCTTAACACCAATGAAAATCCCTATCCGCCCGCACCTGCGGTAAGGAAAATACTCGATGGGTTCGATGTTTCGCGAATGAGACTCTATCCTGCCCCCGATGCAGACGTTCTTGTGAATGCCATTGCCGGTACTTACTCCGTGAAACCCTCGCAGGTATTCGTGGGAGTCGGTTCTGACGATGTTATTTCAATGGCATTCATGACCTTTTTCAATTCGGATAAGCCGATCTTCTTTCCCGATATCACATATTCATTCTACGATGTCTGGGCAGACGTTTACCGCATTCCCTATGAGACAAAGCCTCTGCGCAGCGACTTCACCATTGATCCGGAGGACTACAAAAAGCCGAACGGCGGAATTATCTTCCCGAATCCGAATGCTCCGACAGGTGTTTTAGAGAGCGTTGAGATGATCGAGGATATCGTCCGTGCCAATCCCGACTCTGTTGTGATGATAGACGAGGCTTATATCGATTTTGGCGGTAAGAGCTGTCTGCCGCTCATTGAAAAGTACGATAATCTGCTTGTTATTCAGACTTTCTCGAAATCGCGTTCAATGGCAGGAATGAGAATAGGCTTTGCTATGGGCAGCGAAAAGCTTATCAGGTATATGAACGATGTAAAGTTTTCGGTTAACTCCTACACGATGAATACCATTACACAGCTTTGCGGAGCTGCGGCTGTGAAGGATACAGAATACTTTGACAGTACTGTTGCAAAAATCGTTGAGACCCGCGAGCAGACCAAGAAAACTCTTGCAGAAATGGGCTTCACTTTCCCTGATTCTATGAGCAACTTCATCTTTGCAAAGCCGCCGAAAAAGAGTGCCGAGTACGTTTTCAGCGAACTGAAAAAGCAAAAGATATATGTGCGCTGGTGGAACAAGCCTGTCATTAAGGATTATCTCCGCATAAGCATAGGCACACCGGAAGAAATGGACAGATTCATTGCCGCACTCAAGGGAGGTATACTTGATGACTAATGAGATCCGCAAGGGAAGCATTGTGCGAAAGACAAAGGAGACTGATATTTGCATTGAAGTTTCGCTTGACGGTAAAGGAAACGCCGATATTGACACGGGGATCGGCTTTTTCGACCATATGCTCACCGCTCTGTCGGTTCACAGCAAGATAAGCATGAGCGTTCATGTCAAGGGGGATCTGCACGTTGACTGTCATCACACTATCGAGGACACCGGAATCGCTCTCGGAGCTGCTCTCGGACAGGCTCTTGGCGATAAGTCGGGTATCGTCCGCTACGGAACAGCTTACATTCCTATGGACGAAAGCCTTGCAATGGCAAGCCTTGACCTGAGCAACAGACCGTTTCTCGTGTTCAACTGTGACTTTACGAACCAGTCCTGCGGCGGCTATGACCTTTGCATGACGGAGGAATTCTTCCGCGCATTTGCCTTTAATTCGGGCATGACGCTCCACATAAATCTGCTTTACGGCAGCAACGACCACCATAAAGCTGAGGCTGTATACAAGGCGGTCGCACACGCTTTGAAAACCGCTGTCTCATTCAATAGTGACGGCTCAACGCTCTCAACGAAAGGAGTTCTGTGATGATAGCGATCATTGACTATGGTGCAGGCAATATTTTCAGTGTTAAGAATGCTCTTGACCATCTCGGACTCGAAAATGCTCTTGTTTCGGACGAGAAATCGGTCAGAGACGCTGATGCGGTAATTCTTCCCGGAGTCGGAGCTTTCCCCGCTGCTATGAATAAGCTTAATGAATCCGGACTTGTTGATGTTATCAAGGAGGAAGCCTCAAAGAAGCCTTTTCTCGGTATCTGTCTCGGAATGCAGGTTATTTTCAGCAAGGGTTATGAATTCGGCGAGACTGACGGTCTGGGGCTCATTGAGGGAAGCGTAATAAAAATGGACGAGCCTGACCTCATTATTCCGCACATGGGCTGGAACAAGCTCGAAAAGCTCAACGACTGCGCTCTGCTGAATGGTATCGGCGACGATGAATATGTTTACTTTGTACACTCGTACAAGGCGGATTGCAGCGAGAAGAACATAGCTGCTTTCAGCACCTATGGCGGCAGAGTTCCGGCGCTCGTGTATGACGGAAAATACGTCTACGGCGCACAGTTCCACCCTGAAAAATCGGGAGATACCGGACTGAAACTGCTCAGCAATTTTGCCCGGCTCATAAAATGAACGGAGGGATAAAATGATAATTTTTCCTGCTATAGATATCAAGGACGGCAACTGTGTGCGCCTTTTCAAGGGCGATTTTTCAACCATTGAAAAGGTCGCGTCAGACTATCTTGAAACAGCTCTCGGCTTTGAAAAGGCGGGCGCGGAGTGGATACACATGGTTGATCTGGACGGCGCTAAAGAGGGCAGACCTGTCAACACAAAGATCTACACTGACGTTGCCGAAAAAACTGATCTCAAGGTCGAGCTTGGCGGTGGGATACGCAGTCTTGAAACGATAAGTGAATATCTTGACATGGGCATAACGCGAGTGATACTCGGCTCGGTCGCTTTAAAAGATCCAAAGCTTGTAAGCGATGCTGTTGAGAAATTCGGCAGTGAGAAAATAGTTGTCGGCATAGATGCAATGAACGGAATGGTTGCGACTGAGGGCTGGCTCGAAAGCTCTGACGTAAACTATATAGACCTTGCAAACAAGATGATCGAGGTGGGAGTAAAGTACTTTATTTTCACCGATATTTCAAAGGACGGTACTCTTTCGGGAGTTAACCGTGAGCAGCTCAAGGCTCTTGCGGACGCAACTGAGGGCAGAGCCAATATCGTCGCAAGCGGCGGAGTTCACACAATGGACGACATCATTGCCTGCAAGGAAATGGGACTGTACGGCACGATCTGCGGAAAGTCCATATATAAAGGGACTCTTGATCTGCGTGAAGCAATTGAGTATTCACTTAGGGAGTGTTGACACTAAGATAATATGCAGATTTTCGAGCATAAATTTTACG
>UQEM01000015.1 GCA_900540005.1 uncultured Ruminococcus sp. | reverse complement strand
CGTGAAATTTTGCCGAAAAGATGCGTTGTTAGGCTTAGTGTCAACACGACCTAAAAAGTACGCGGAAAATTTTCGGTAAAACCAATTTTCGGAGGTATTGTATGTTTGAAGGATTTTCAAAGGAAGCGCTCGATTTTCTGCTCGGGATAAAATTCAACAATAATAAGGAGTGGTTCGAGGAGCGCAAGAACATATACACGGGCAAGGTCTACGAGCCGCTGAAGGCTCTCGGAGAGGAGATATACGCGCCGTTTTCCGAGACTGACGGCATGATATACAAGGTCGGCAGGATATACCGCGATGAAAAGTTTCCGCCGTATCTGCACTACCGCGACACGATGTGGATATATGTTCGTTACGAGGCTTACTGGTGGAACAAGACTCCAACGCTCTATTTCGAGCTTTCACCCGAGGGCGCGGAGTTCGGTTTCCGCATAGCCAAGCCGGAAGCGGCGGTCATGGAGCGTTTTCGGTCACAGCTTACCGAGGACTGCAAGCCGTTCCTCGAAATGATAGATAAGCTTGAAGCTAATGGCATCGAGATAGGCGGCGAAGAATATAAGCGCAAAAAGCCGTGCACAGTTCCCGAAGCAGAACGATTTTTCCTCAAAAAGGGGCTGAGCGCATTCGTCAAGGTGAGCGGCAGGGAGCTTTACTCGCATAAGCTTGCCGAACACGTTATTAAGGTTTTCAAGGAACTTATGCCGCTAAACAATTATTTTCACGAGCTTGTCGAGATAGAGGAACTTGCAAAGGCGGTTATCCGCGAGGATACTCCCGAAACGCCGGAAGAGCCGATAAACATGGTAAAAGCGCCTGATGTGGACTTTATGTGGTAGAGAAAAAAGAGGAAAATTTTAGCAATATAATTCTAATTTATTTCCACAAGCCGGTTGATAAGTTTTCCACCTAGTGTTGAAAACGATGTGTAGAAACCCGTTCAATTGTTGAAAACTCTGTGGAATTAGTGGAAAACATCGTGGAAATCCTTATTTTACCATGCACCAGCTCTTGAAAACTTTGTGGATAAAACGGGAAAAAGCGCAAACAATAAAAATACATTGTGGAAAAGCTGTCCACAATGATACTTTGGAAAGGTTATGATTTGTATGAAAAAGCTTTTAGCAATATGTTCCATATTTTTTACCGTTTGCGCAGCCTTCACTTCATGCGGCAATAATGACGATTCTTCCGTAAGCGACAGCAGCATGGTAGCTGAAGATACAACGGCACGCGGCGGGAGTTCCGACAAGGACGACTCAACCGGCAAAAATAGTTCCGTTGGAGAGTACGCAAGCGACGCTGTAGGCGGCGTTGGCGAGGCAGGCAAGGACATCGTAGAGGGTGCAGGCGACGCGGGCAAGGACGCTATCAACGGCGTTGAGGACGCGGCTGACGACATCATAGACGGCGTTGACGGTGAACGTGAGAACGATGACAACAAGGATAAGGATAATGACAGCAGCAGCGACTCCGACACAGCCAAGGACAAGAAAGACAAGCAGGACTGATAAAAGCACACTCTGACGCGCACTTTTAACGTTGGATCACCGCCTGATTTTCTCTGATACCAAAAACGGAGCAAAGATCCTGCTCCGTATACATAAAAAAACCGCAGCCGAAAGACTGCGGTTTTTTCGTGCGGATCTCTCCGCGCTTAGAAAGAAAGGATAAAATATGAAATGGTTATTATCAGTTTACAATAGCCTTTTCTGTTTCCTTATCAAAGATGTGGATTCTGTTGGGATCGATAGCAACCTTGATGTCATCTCCGGGTCTTGCTGTTGATCTCGGGCTTACTCTTGCTGTAAGCGGAATACCCTCGCAGAGGAGGTAGAGGTATGTCTCAGCACCCATCATTTCTGTGATTTCAACGTTTGTGTCGATAACGCCTGTTGTAGCATTTGAGAGGTACATTTCCTCATCGTGGATAGCCTCAGGACGAACGCCGAGGATGATCTCCTTGCCTACATAGTTGCTGAGCTCGTCGTTTACCTTGGACTCAGGAACGATGATCTGGTACTTAACGCCTCTTGAGGACTTTGTATCCTCTGAGCCGAATTCAACGATAAACTGACCATACTCTTCCTTGAGTACAGCGTCTACGAAGTTCATCTGAGGTGAACCGAGGAAGCCTGCAACGAACTTGTTTGTAGGATTCTCGTAGAGGTTCTGAGGAGTATCTACCTGCTGGATGAAACCGTCCTTCATACAAACGATTCTGTCACCCATTGTCATAGCCTCAGTCTGGTCATGAGTTACATAGATGAATGTAGTACCGAGCTTCTTGTGGATCTTGGCGATCTCAGTTCTCATCTGTGCACGGAGCTTAGCATCGAGGTTTGAAAGAGGCTCGTCGAGGAGGAATACCTTAGGACTACGAACGATAGCACGGCCGAGAGCAACTCTCTGACGCTGACCACCTGACATAGCCTTAGGCTTTCTGTCGAGGAGGTGAGTGAGGTCGAGGATCTTAGCAGCCTCGTTTACCTTTCTCTCGATCTCGTCCTTGGGAACCTTACGGAGCTTGAGTCCGAAAGCCATATTGTCGAAAACTGTCATGTGAGGATAAAGAGCGTAGTTCTGGAAAACCATCGCAATATCTCTGTCCTTGGGCGCGATATCGTTTACAAGGCGGTCGCCGATGTAAAGCTCACCCTCTGAAATTTCTTCGAGTCCGGCGATCATACGAAGTGTTGTAGACTTACCGCAGCCGGAAGGTCCTACGAGAACGATGAACTCCTTATCTCTTATCTCTAAATTAACATCCGAAACAGCAACAACGCCGCCGGGATACTTCTTATAAATGCCTTTAAGTGTTAAACCTGCCATTTAATCCAGTCCTCCAGTTCAAATTTTCTTGCTGACTGCCTGCTTTATGCAATCTCAGCTATATTAATATAATACCAAATTTCCCGAAATATTTCAAGATGCTAAATTGCCAAACTTACTATAGATTGTTTATTAGATTTGCCGAAAAAAATCGGGAAAATCGGGCACAAAAAAGCTCGAAATCCTGGGGCTTGAGCAAGTTTTCAACATCTTTGTGCAATAATTCCATACACTCACCTTTTCCCAGTTTTTCGGGCAAAACGAGACCTCCGACCGAAACGCGCATCAATTTTTCTACATTATTGCCCACTGCTGCAAACATTCGTTTTACCTGATGATACTTTCCCTCACAGATCTCGATAAATGCCATATTTTCGGTATTTTCAAGCGATTTTACCTTTGCCGGCATACATCTTTCATTATCCTTCAAAGCTACGCCATTTTTGAATAAATCAACATAATTACTTTGAAAGGGTCTGTCAAGTTTCACTATATAAATTTTCGGTACATGGCTCTTTGGCGCGAGCATTCTGTGTGCAAGTCCGCCGTCGTCGGTTATGAGCAGCGCTCCGAGAGAATCCTTGTCGAGTCTGCCGGCAGGAAACATATTCTTCGTCCGCATTTCGGGCGGAACAAGTTTCATAACGCTCTCGCCGTCATTGTCGTTGGTCGAGCAGACATAACCCTCCGGCTTGTTGAGCAGTATGTACCTGTACCTCTGCGCCGATATCTCCGTCCCGCAGACGCTTACCGCGGCGGTCTCGGGGTCTATTTTAACGTCCGCCCTCTTTACGGCAGTTCCGTCAACTTTTACGCTTCCCTTAGCGGCAAGCTGCTTTATCTGCGAGCGCGTATACTCCGTCCGCTCGGATATGAATTTGTCAAGTCGTATCTGTGCCATTTTTCTCCTTTCCGGTATAATGCACCGCTGAACGGGCATATTGTTTATCATGCCGATACTCGGCATATGGCATAAATTTACAGCTCAGGAGGCTTATTATGAATAAAAGACCCGTTATTTTCTTTTCGGTAGCCGCAATTGCCGCAGTACTTGCTCTTGTACTCATTCCGGACAGGAGCGAAGGAGAGACTATTCCCGACAGTCCCGCTGTCGCTGCCGCAAGCGTTGCGCAGAGGCTCGATTACTTTGCCTCGCACGGCTGGGAGGTGGAGGAGATAGGCGCGAAAAACGTCACTATCCCCGAGGACTTCTCGACCGTCTACGAAGAATACGCCTCGCTGCAGGACAAACAGGGTATGCCCCTGCGCGAATATGTCGGCAGAAACGCTCAGCTCTATGTCTACGAAGTAAAAAATTACAGCCCCGAAAGCAGGAAAATGCTCGCGGAGCTGCTTGTCTGCGACGATACCGCTATCGCCTCAATGGTTTACAGCGAGGACGGCGGCAGCATAAAAATGTCCGTAAGCTGATCGTGTATGGCTCAGAAGATGTACGGGCTTTTCTTCTGAAACCGTCCGCACATCTCCCTGTGGACAGTTTCTTAGAATACGTTCAGGAAATTGCCGATAAACGGTATCCTGATAGCCTTTCCCTTGTACGCGCCGTAAGCCAGACAGCACTTGAAAAGGAATATCGCAAGTCCGGCAACTGCATCGACCAGCCAGCCGAGTATAGGTATTATGCCGATTATGCCCATTACCACATAGAGTATCACCTCGGCGATAAGCAGAGTGAGCTGCTGGTTTGCGTGAAACCTGCAAAATGTCGAGTTTTTATTACAGACTATCGGCAGAAAGAAAAGAAAGCTGAAGAAATAGGGGATCACTGCAACCGCCATATTGTCCTTCATGTCCTTGTAATCGAATGAATTCTGCGTTTCCCTGTCGTTGAAGTTTTCGATTATCGAGTCAAGATTCTGCATATTTATTACCTCCGTTTGATTCCTGTCAGAAATGATCCTGACGTGTTATGATCCAAAACCTGTACACACATTACGGTGCGGACGGGTCTTTGTTTTTGTCAAGTTCGCTTATGACCGAGATAAAGCTCTCGATATCGGTGAAATCCTCGTACACCGACGCGAAACGTATGTATGATATCGGGTCGATGTCCTTGAGCTGTTCAAGGACAAGTTCGCCTATCTCCTTGGACTTTGCAACGCTTTTCAGCTCGTTGGCAAAGTAATTTTCAACATGATCCGCAATACTGCTGACTCTGTCTATTGAGACGGGTCTTTTTTTTATTGCCGAAAATATGCCTTTTATCAGCTTTTCGCGGTCGAAAGGCTCATAGCTTCCGCTGCGCTTTTCAACCATGAGCAGCGGCTTTTCTATCAGCTCAAAGGTCGTGAACCTCGCCTTGCAGCTCATGCACTCTCTCCTGCGCCTTATCCTGTCGTCAGAGGGGCGCGAATCTGTTACCTTTGACTCGTCATATCCGCAGTAGGGGCACTTCATATCTCTTCCTCCCTGCCAAAGGGCACTATCATGTTTTTCAGTATATTATAGCTTGATATAAGGTCGCTTATTCCGATAAATCCGCTGCGGTAAAGCTCTAAAACTATGCTGCACCGCGGATTCAGGCTGCTTAGCCTGGCAAAGAAACGCCTGAAGTCGAATCTTCCTCTGCCTATCGGGAGACAGTCTCCCATTTCGCCGCTGTCGCTTATGTGAACGTGGACAGTCTTGCTGCCTGCCGCCTCAAGGAACTTCATTGGAGTTTCACCTGCGCGTATCGCCTGTTTGGTATCAAGCACGAACGCAAACTCGTCACCGAGCATTCCTGAGATGTTCCTTATAAACGCCGAGGACGCGCTCTTGCAGCGCGCAACGTTTTCGACAGCCACGGTCACGCCGAACTCCTTTCCGAGGCGGTAGAGCTTGGAGTAACGCTCGCAGTAAAGTTCCTCGTTAAGGGTAGAGGAGGGCTTTCCGCCGTGGAACACAAATATGTCCGCTCCCACTATGTTCATAAAGCGGAAGTAATACTTGTAGTAATCGAGCATATCGTTCATGCGGCGCTCGTAGTCGGAAAAAAACATCATGCTCTCCATTTCGCAGGTGAAGGGGTGCACGGAAACGCATTTTACGTCAAAGCGCTTCATAAGGTTCTCTGCACCGTGCGCAAAGCCTGTTTTCAGCTCCGAATGGGTATTGACGAAGATCTCAACGCATGAAACTCCGTTCACAGCGAGGTCGTAGAGACTCTCCTCAAGAGGCTTGGGATAGAGACAAGCCGTAGATACGCCTGCAATCATCATTAAACCTCCCTTTTGACGCATTTCAGACTTGCTTTTATTATATCACACAGCCCTGAAAATTGCAACTTATTTTTTGATGACTTCTCATGTGCGGTGCTGTATCGGGACGTGTAACGGATTTTCATATCCCGTCATAGGATATACAGGGGTGTTCTGTGTGTACAAAGAATTTTTACTCGCCGTAAGCGTTAGTATCGACACTTATCTCGCGGCGGCGGCATACAGCGGCAACAACATTCGCATACCGCTGTTTTCATCGGTCATGATAAGCTTTATCTGCGCTGCCGTTCTGGGAGTCTGTACCGCGCTTTCGGGATTTCTCGAAAGCTTCATACGCGCCGATATATGCCACATTATCGGGCTTATCGCGCTCATTCTCATCGGCTGTATCACCATTGCCAAGAGCCTCGTGCGTTCGCTTGCCCGCTATATCTCGGATTCGGGCGAGCGTACCATAAAAATGCGCGGAACTCCGCTTATAATCAAGCTGTATCTCGACGACACAGCCGCAGATATCGACAACTCAAAGAGCCTGTCGATCGCGGAGGCGGCTCTGTTTGCGTTTGCAGGCTCATTTGACTCGGCGGCTGTCGGACTAAGCAGCGGATTCGGCGATATACACGCATTTGCGGCATTTTTATTCACCTGCATGACGGGTTTCGCCGCCATGATGCTCGGAGCGCTTACCGGCAAAAAAATCTCCTCGCTGCGCCGCGATCTCTCGTGGGCAGGAGGAGTTATGCTTATTCTTCTTGCATTCGTGATCTGAGGTTCAAAGCTCGTAAGTCACTATCTCGGGCGGATTGAACAGCCTTAGCTTTCCAAGCCCTGCCGAAACAAGCAGCTTTGCCTTGCCTATAGTGTAGATCCCCTTTGAATTTTTCGGGAAAAACCGGCGCTCGGGTGAAAGAAGTCCCACGCCGAATATCCGCACCGCTCCGCCGTGAATGTGTCCGCTCATGATGTAGTCCGCGCCCCACTCGGCATAGACTTCGCCAAAAAACGGATTGTGTGCGATGAGGAGATTCTCGCCCTCGGGGCATTTCCCGAGCAGACGCTCCATATCCGCGAGCGTTATCACGTCAAGATCTCTGTAGCTGTCGTTTTTCTTATAGGTCGAATAGCTCGGCTCAAGTCCGTGGATATTCATTGACCTGCCGCGGATATTTACCGATATACTGTCGTTTCGCAGAAGTACCGCTCCGCTTTCGGCAATGGCTCTCAGCAGCTCGCGGCGCTTTTCTTCGGGCAGGCTCTGCTCGTGATTGCCGAATATCATGTAAACGGGCGCGATCCTGCAAAACTGTTCAAGCGCTGATCTCACTGCGGAAAGATCCTTCTGAGTGCGCGAAACGATGTCTCCGCTTATTATTATCATATCGGGCGACTCCGCCTTTACTCTTTCGCACAGACGGACGTTGCCCCTGCCGAACCTCTTTTTGTGCAGGTCGGCGATATGCGCGACTTTAAGCGTATTTCCCGAGCCTTCGGATATTTTCTCACGCCTTACGGTCAGCGCGATCGTATTCTCAAAAACGGCGTACCCAAGAAATACCGCCGCCAAAGCAAGTAACTTTTTCTTCACTTATCCTTCCTTTTCCCGTCCGCAATTTTCAGAAGCGGAATGTCGATAAGGGCAAATATCAGCATATAGACTGAGGTGAATACGAATCTTCCCGCGTAAGTCGCTATCGTCTCCTGAACCGAGCCTTTAAACTCCGCATCGGGGTTGAAGTTGCTTATATCGGGATTGCTCAGCAGCATTATGACCGTCAGCAATATTCCGATAAGCAGGGGAACAAGCACCGAAAAGCGAAAGAAGAACCGTCTTGAAAAATTCCCGTTCACGCCTGCGTCAAGCTGGACAAAGTGGTACATAATGCAGAGTATCAGGGGAGTTACAAGCGTAAATCCCCACGAATACCCCAGCTTTTCGTAGCAGAACCAGTTCGCCCACTGGCAGAAAAAGCTCATGAGCGTTACTGCGGCAGCTGTCAGCGGTCTCTCCTCATAGAGGAGAAAGCTGCGCTCGGGTCCTTTCTTACTCATCATCGCTGTCCTCAGGCTCAGCGTCGATAACTACCTCGTTCTGTTCTTCGAGTGCAGCCTCGGCTTCCGCCTCCTTTATCTGCTCGTCAGTGAGCTGCTCGACCTTTTCGGTCTGTGCCTCGTCATCGTGGTCGGCACGGGTGAATGCAACTACCTTAGCGCCCTCGTTGACCTTCATGACGCGCACGCCCTTGGCGATACGTCCCATTATGCGGATATCGCTTGCAAGTATCCTGATGATGATACCGTCGCTCGAAGCGAGGATAACATCGTCCGATTCGTCAACTATCTTGATACCGCAGACGTGGCCTCTTACCTCATCGACCTTGTAGTTGGTAAGTCCGTAACCGCCGCGGTTCTGTATCCTGTAGCTGTCTATCTCGGTCTTTTTGCCGTAGCCGTTTTCTGTAACGGTGAGCAGAGACGCTCCTGCGCGCACTCTTGCCATTCCGACAACGTAGTCGCCGTCACGGAGTTTTATCGCTCTCACGCCGTGAGCGGAACGGGACATAGATCTGCCCTTTTCCTCCTCGATACGGATAGCCATTCCGTTTCTTGTGGCAACGAATATCTGCTCGTGACCGTCTGTCATTCTTACGCCGGCTATCTCGTCGCCCTCGTCAAGTCCGATAGCGATAAGACCGTTCTTGCGGACATTCTTGTAGAGCGAGAGGTTTGAACGCTTTATCTTGCCGTTCTTGGTGACCATTGTGATGAACTTGTCATCGCTGAAATCGGTCGCCTTTATCATTGCCGCTATCTTCTCGCTTTCCGTGAGAGGCAGCAGATTTATCAGGTTAAAGCCGCGCGAAGCCTTTGAGCCGTCCGGTATCTCGTAGCATTTCAGCTTATACATAATGCCCTTGTTCGAGATAAAGAGGATATTATCGTGAGTGCTGCAAATGAACATCTCCTGAACGAAGTCCTCCTCGCGCTGTTTCATGCCGGTTATGCCGCGTCCGCCGCGGTGCTGGGTCTTATACTCGGTGAGCGGCATACGCTTGATATAGCCGTTGTTGGTGAGCGTTACAACGCAGTCCTCCTCGGGGATAAGATCCTCTATATCGACCTCGCCGCTTACGTTCTCGATATCTGTTCTTCTCTTGTCGTTGAACTTCTTCTTGATGGTTTCGAGGTCGTTTTCGATTATCTCGTAAACTCTGCCTACATCGGCGAGAATATCCTCAAAATCGGATATTTTGGTAAGGAGTCCGTACAGCTCGTCAGTTATCTTCTGACGTTCAAGGCCTGTGAGCTGTCCGAGTCTCATCTGGACGATAGCCTCAGCCTGTTCCTCGGAAAGACCCGTCTGATCCTCAATGTGCAGCCCGTTAAGGTCATACTGCGCACGGTCAAGGAGAGCCGACATATCAACGTCCTTGAAGCGCTCGATCATGCGCGTCTTTGCCTCCTGAACAGTTGCGCTTGAACGGATTATCGCGATGACTTCGTCAATGTGATCGGCCGCAAGCACGAATCCCTGAAGAATATGCGCTCTTTCAAGAGCCTTTCGCAGGTCGTAGCGTGTTCGTCTCTGTATAACGTCTACCTGAAAATCGAGGTAGTGGCTGAGCATCTGTTTGAGCGTGAGTATCTTAGGCTCGTTGTTTACGAGGGCAAGCATTATTATGCCCACCGTATCCTGAAGCTTTGTGAGAGCAAAGAGTTTATTGAGAACTATCTGCGGCGCAGCGTCCTTTTTCAGCTCGATAACTATTCTCATGCCGTCCTTGTCGGACTCATCGCGCAGGTCGTAGATACCCTCGATACGCTTATCCTTGCAAAGCTGGTTGATGTTCTTGAGAATGAGGGTCTTGTTTACCATGTAGGGTATCTCGTCCACGATAATACAGTTTCTGCCCTTTATCTCCTCAAAGTGAGTGCGGCTCCTGAGAGTTATCTTTCCGCGTCCTGTTCCGTAGGCTGCGCGTATGCCGGCTCTGCCCATGATGATTCCGCCTGTAGGGAAGTCAGGGCCTTGTATATGCTCCATGAGCTGCTCCATAGTGCAGTCAGGATCCTCTATAAGCAGTCTGAGAGCGTCTATGACCTCGCCAAGGTTGTGGGGTGGTATGTTGGTAGCCATTCCGACAGCGATGCCTACAGAGCCGTTTACGAGCAAATTAGGGAATCTTGAGGGGAGAACGGCAGGCTCTTTGAGACGGTCATCATAGTTTGAAACATAGTCAACGGTCTCCTTGTTTATGTCCGTCAGCATTTCAAGCGTCATCTTCGCCATTTTTGCCTCGGTATAACGATAAGCGGCAGCCTTGTCGCCGTCGATCGAACCGAAGTTTCCGTGACCGTCAACGAGGGGATAGCGCATTGAGAAATTCTGAGCAAGACGTACAAGCGCGTCGTAAACCGAAGCGTCACCGTGCGGATGATAGCGTCCGAGAACCGAACCTACGGTATCGGCGCACTTTCTGTACGGCTTATCGGGAGTGAGTCCGTTCTCGTGCAGGGTATAGAGAATACGCCTGTGAACGGGTTTAAGTCCGTCCCTTACGTCGGGGAGTGCTCGTGATACGATAACCGACATCGCATAGTTGAGCATGGAGTTTTCCATTTCGTCAACGAGCTCGGTATTTATAACCTTTGTATTATCGTTGTAAAGCAAATTTTTTACCTCCTATGGGAACAGGTGCGGCTCATTCAGCCGTTTTGCCTGTTTTTCTGATTATTTCAAGCTCATCTAAGCTGAATTGTGCCTTCGGGACTATGTAGAAAAGCTCCTTTCCCGAAAAAATGAGGAAAAAGCCCTCATATTCGAGAAGCGAATAGTTTTCGTCAAACGGTATCACGGTCTTTTCCGGAAGAAGCTCCTCTGCCTCGTCCCCGTCAATTTCCGTTCCGTCCTCTGCGGAAGTCTCAGCGTCGGGAACTTCTGCCGTTGATATCTCTATGCAGTCATCTGCAACGCCTATCCTGTACGTTACTTCGCCCATAGCCTTTACCGTTTCGAGCAGATGTGACCTGAGTTTGCGCGGATTGTACCACTCTCTCGCTGCAAGAGCCGCGCATATAACGATGAGCATATACGCAATGTACTGCGACTTGTCCTCGATGACCGCGGCTGCAAAGACTATCGCAAGGATCACGAAAACCGCCATCAGGACGTATGAGCGCGGATAAACGAATTTCTTCTGAAATGCCGTGTATCCGTCCCTGAAAGTCTCAAAGGGTATGGTATACTCTTTTTCAAGCTTGTAATTATCTTTCATTTTACCTCCGCATATCCTGTGAATACGGTTTCTTATATATCAAGGTTCTGTGCGAACTTTGCGTTCTTTTCGATGAATTTTCTTCTCGGCTCGACCTTATCGCCCATGAGGATAGAGAAGGTTTCGTCCGCCTTGAGAGCGTCCTCCATGGTTATCCTGATGATAGTACGTCTCTCAGGATCCATTGTAGTCTCCCAGAGCTGCTCGGGGTCCATCTCACCAAGACCCTTATAGCGCTGGACTGCAACGTCCTTGTACTTGCCGTCCTCGGAAAGCTCGGCGGTGTATCTGTCGCGCTCCTCGTCGGAGAATGCGTAGTATACCTTCTTTTTGCGCTCGACCTTGAAAAGCGGAGGCTGCGCAATGTACACGTTGCCGTTCGTGATGAGCGGACGCATATAGCGGAAGAAGAAGGTCAGCAGCAGAGTCCTGATGTGCATACCGTCAACATCGGCATCCGCCATGATTATTACCTTGCCGTAGCGGAGCTTCTCTATATCGAAATCCTCGCCGATTCCCGTACCGAGCGCGGTAACGACCGGTTCGAGCTTGTCGTTGCCGTAGATACGGTCGATACGAGCCTTTTCAACGTTGAGCATCTTGCCCCAGAGCGAGAGGATAGCCTGATACTTTCGGTCTCTGCCCTGTTTTGCAGAACCGCCCGCCGAGTCTCCCTCGACGATGTATATCTCGGTGTATCTGTTGTCGCGCTCGGCGCAGTCAGCAAGCTTTTCGGGCATGGGGGAATTGCCGAACGCATTCTTTTTGCGCTCAGCCTCTCTTGCACGCTTTGCAGCCTCTCTTGCGCGGAGAGCCGACATACATTTGTCGAAAATGAGATTTGAGATATCGGGATTCTCCTCAAGGAAGTTCATGAGTTTTTCTGTCACGAGTTTTTCAACAAACGGCTTTACCTCGGGATTTCCGAGTCTGCCCTTGGTCTGTCCCTCAAACTCGCATTCGGTAAGCTTTACGGAGATGATAGCTGTAAGTCCCTCGCGGACGTCATCGCCCTTGAGGCTCTCCTTGTCCTTGAGCTTGCCCATTTTTTTGCCGTATTCGTTAATTACCTTGGTGAGCGCGTTCTTGAAGCCGTTTTCGTGCGAACCGCCGTCCTTCGTGTGGATATTGTTCGCAAACGAGAGAATGACCTCGTTGTAGCTGTCGTTATACTGGAGAGCTATCTCCGCAAATGAATCGCCCTGTGTTCCCGAAATATATATAACATCGCCGCTTATCGCCTCATATCCGCGGGTCTGGTGGATATGCTCCACAAACTGGCGGATACCGCCCTCATAGTGGAGCGTCTCGCCCTTTATTTCATTCGGGTCACGCTTGTCTGAAAAAACTATCTTTATTCCCGCATTGAGGAAAGCCTGTTCGCGCAGTCTCTTCAGAAGAGTCTCATAGTCGTAAACTGTATGCTCGAATATCTCGCCGTCAGCCTTGAACATAACGCTTGTGCCGGTCTCGGTCGTGTCGCCGATTATCTTGAGCTGCTCGTCATAGTTTCCGCGGTTGAATTTCTGGAAGTAAACGTGCTCGCCGTCCTTTACGGTAAGCTCAAGCCACTCGGAGAGAGCATTGACTACCGAAGCGCCGACTCCGTGCAGTCCTCCCGAAACCTTATAGCCTCCGCCGCCGAACTTTCCGCCTGCGTGAAGTATCGTGTAAACTACCGTAGCCGCAGAGATACCCTCCTTGGGGTGGATCCCGACGGGAATGCCGCGTCCGTTATCCGAAACGCGGATAACGTCTCCCGGAAGTATCTCGACAGTTATCTCCGTGCAGTAGCCTGCGAGAGCTTCGTCAATTGAGTTATCTACTATCTCGTAAACGAGGTGGTGCAGACCGCTTGGACCTGTCGAGCCGATATACATTCCCGGGCGTTTGCGCACGGCTTCAAGGCCCTCAAGGACTTGTATGTCGTTTTCATCGTAATTGTTGTTATTCTGCTGAGTCATGCTTTACCTCCATATATTTTATCCCGAAAGCGGGGTGATTTGCCGATCATAGTGCGCGCCGCAGCCGGATATTTTGCCGTGATGATACTATAATGCATAGCAATTTACTCGCTGTATATTTATTTCCAGCACGATAGTTCTATACTTTTGTGCTGCCTAAAATCCGCCGCCCTTTGCAAGTCTCTTGCGGAGGGTAACTGCCGAAAGCTGTGAAATATAAACGCGCTCAGAACCCTTTTTCATGGTGACTATAAAGCTTTTTGGCATTTCATAGGTCGTATAGATGCAGATCTTTTCCTTTTCGGCGCGTTCCAAAAGGTTCTTGGTGCATTTTTCCACAGTAGTATTCTCTATATCGAAGATACCGACGATATCACGGGTATCGAGCGAGTAGTTATTGCCGATGTGAAGATACATTACTGCTCCTCCGTAACTCTGCCGCCGCTTATGCGCAGAATTTTTCCCTTTATTTCGGGCAAAAGCGCACTTTCGTTAGGTGTAGTGAGAAAAACCTGCATATCCTTTATCATGTCAAGGACAAAATGCTGGCGGCTCTCGTCAAGTTCGCCCATTACGTCGTCAAGGAAAACAACGGGCGCATCTTTTGACTTTTTCATGAAAATTTCCGCCTGCGCAAGCTTCATCACAAGTGCGGCACTCTTTATCTGTCCCTGCGAGCCGTAATCCTTCGCGCTAACACCGTTGATTTTTATAACGATCTCATCGCGGTTCACACCTGAATGCGTCGAACCCGTGCGGATATCGTACTCGCGCGTTTCGCATAATTTCGCGTAATACTGCTCAAATGCCTCACTTCCGCAGGGCTTTTCAAAGTCCTCGCGCTTGTAGACATTCGACTTGTATTCGAGTTCGAGTTTTTCTTTTCCGCCCGAAATAGTTTCATACAGCCGACCGCAGATCCCGTTTATCTTCCCGATATATTCATTTCTCATGAACGAAATGACCGCACCCTCATGAGCTGCCTGCCTGTCCCATATATCGAGGATATCGGCAGACGCATTTTTCTGGAAAATTTCCTTCAGCAGAGCATTTCGCTGATTCATTATCATGTTGTTTTTGGTCAGATGTACCACAAATATCGGATTAAGCTGCGATGCAGCCATATCAATGAAGTTCCGCCGCTTTTCCGGAGATCCCTTGATTATTTCGGTGTCATCGGGGATAAAGGCAATGCACTTGAAAACGTCAAAAATCGCCTTCGTGCCCTTCTGCTTCACGCCGTTCAGGTGGATAACTTTCGGCGAAGCTGCATTTTTTGTCATCTCAAAGGAGATCTTCTGCTCGCGGACGCTGTCTTTTATCCTTATCTTCGAGGACATTTTGTTTCCGCCGAGGGCGATATAGTCCTTTTCCTTTGAACCGCGGAAGCTTTTGCAGCCCGAAAGTATCCACATCGCCTCAAGGAGATTGGTTTTTCCCTGTGCATTCGGCCCGAGTATTATATTATATTTGGGGTCGGGAGCAAAAGATACCCCCGAAAGATTTTTGAAGCCGTCAATTTCCGCATAAGTGATTATCACTCTACGGTTACCTCATTTCCGCCGAGCGAAACCTTGTCGCCGGGGCGGATCTTTTTGCCCCTCATCGTGCAGACTTCGCCGTTCACGAGAACCTGTCCGTCCTGAATGAGAGACTTTGCCTCTCCGCCGGAACCTACGAGCGAGGCGAATTTCAGCAATGCGTCGAGCTTTATGAACTCTGTGCTGATTTTTATTTTTTCAGACATAAGATCTACCTTTCCTGCATTGACGCGGTAAAGAAGTTACTGGTTGAATTTTGATACCTTAACTATCTTTCCCTCATTATTTCTGATATATTTGCGTGCAAAATCCATATTTTCGGCTATTAGCTGGTCGTAAGCCTCAGGATTTTCCTTACAGTACATAAGAGCATATGAAGCCTTGGTCCTGATATTCTTTTCACTTTCCTTTTCGGACATCTTGTCGGGAAGAGTTCTCGAACAGTAGAAGAAAAGGAAAGCCGCAAGTGCAATAAGCACTACTCCGCCGACCATTTTAAGCGCCGAACCGCCTCTTATCCCGAACAATGCCAGTCCGCCTATCACCGCGCAGACTGCAAGGACGCTTGAAAGTCCCGAAACAAGGGTCGCGATCGGTGCATACTGATAGTTTTTGTAAAAAATCATCATAATATTTTTTCTCCTTTAACCTTTGAGCTGTATCGGCATAACGAGGAAAATGTAGCTTTCTCCCTCAAGAGGAAGAATTTCGATAACTTTCATTGCTCCGTTGAAGCGGATCCTTACCTTATCGCCCTCGGCAGCGCGGAGCGCGTCAAGAACGAGACGGTTGTTGAATCCTATACTTAGCATTTCTCCGGAAATATCGGCAGATATTGTGTCATTTATTTTTCCTATCCCCGTCTTGCACAAGATCTTCATTACGCCGTTTCCTATTTCGCAGCGTATAGGCGACTTGTTCTTATCGTCGATAATGAGCGAACAGCGCTCCAGACTTCCCGAAAAATCGCGCTTATTTACAATGACCTCTGTTTTGTGGCTTGTGGGGATGCTCAGCTTGTAATTGTGGAAAGTTCCCTCAAGCAGACGCGAGATAACAAGAACTTTGCCTATCTCGAAAATTATGTGGCGGTCATTTGTGAAAATGTTGCATACCTTCTCATCGTCGTCCTTGATGAGTGTTGAAATCTCGGTAAGAGCCTTTTTCGGAACTACAAAGTGATAAGTATCGGGACAATCGATAAGTTCTTCTCTTATAGCGAGTCTGAAACCGTCGATAGCGACCATGTGGAAATGTCCGTTTTCTATGTCAAAAAGTTCGCCTGTAAGTACCGGCTTGCTTTCGTTGAGTGAAGCGGCATAGCCTGTCTGGTTTATCATCGAGCGCAGGATAGTCTGCTTTACGCTGAAGCTTCTTCCCGTGTCAACTTTCGGAAGTTCGGGGAATTCTTCGGCTGATATCGCCGAAAAGCTGCATTCTGTGGAACGGCATGAGATATTTATAACGAGATTTTCGTCAACTTCAAAAGTTATCTCCTCATCGGGCATACGTCTTGTGAATTCGCTGAAAAGTCTCGAACTTACGACGATCTCGCCCTCTCCTTCCGTTTCAGCTCCGATAGTTGTTATTACTCCCATTTCAAGATTATATGAAGTAAGTTCCACCTGATTCTCGGATATTCTTACTTTGATTCCCTCAAGAGCGGGAATAGTGGATTTCTGGGAAACTGCTCTTGATACGTTTCCTATAGCTTCACTCAGCTCATTTTTGTTGCAGATGAATTTCATTTATACAGTTACCTCCGTAATAGGATGTGCCAGAGAGATATCAACCGCAGATCTGTCTGCGGAGTGGAAGGATAAGTTTTCCCCAACACAAAGATAAGATAAGAAAAAATAAAGTAAGATAAAGTATGTAAGATAATTTGTTGTTGTAGTTGTGCCTGTTGAATTGTCAGTTAGCTTGATTTTCGGCTGTATTCAGCGGAAAATTTCTCTACAATCGGGTGTAGATGAATTATTGAATAATATGGAAAATCCGGATATTTGCAGAAATTGAGTTGAAAATGTAAAATCATGTGGAGTTGAAGTTTAAAAAAATGAGGAAAATCGGGTAAACTGATTTTAACTTGTTTATTGTTTAATAAAAGCTTTCAAAAAACGGTGTTTGTCTGCGGTTGAAATTCTGAGAAATACGCTTATCCAAACGGAAAACCTTTATCAACACGAATTCCACCGATTGTTGAAAACTATGTTAACTAACAGTTGTTTTAACATTTTCAACCGTTTGGTTCAACTTTTCCACATCGCGTTGAAAACTGACAGTTTCCACTCAGACCTTGTTCTTATCCTTTATGTTTTTGATAATGTCGTTTACGAGATTATTGAGGTTTGAGTCCTTTGCCATTGAGTCGGTAAGGCTGTTTACCGAGTAAACTATCGTGGAGTGGTCGCGGTTGCCGAATTCCGTTCCTATCGCGGCAAGAGGCATATGTGTTATCTCTCTTACGACGTAGATAGCGACTTTTCGCGCGATAGCGACCTGCGACGAACGCTTGGTAGAGCGCATATCGTCGGGCGAAACTCCGTAAACTGTCGATACTTCGGAAATTATCTTCTCAACGGTGATCGGGAGCGGCTGCTCGTCGGTGAGCACATCGCGGATAACGCTCTGTGCCATTGAGATCGTTATCGGACTGCCTGCAAAGTGGTTGAGCGCTTTGAGACGGAGAACTGCGCCCTCAAGCTGACGGATATTGGATTTGAGGCGGTTTGCCATGAATTCCGCGACCTCGTTCGGTATCTTGAGTTCTAAAAGCTCGGACTTTCTGTTGATTATCGCGAGACGGGTCTCGTAGTCAGGAGCGGAAATATCGGCGATAAGACCGCCCTCGAAACGCGTTCTCAGACGCTCCTCAAGTGTGATGAGCGCTTTCGGCGGTTTATCTGAGGTAATGACGATCTGCTTGCTTTCCTGATGCAGCTTATAGAATGTATGGAAAAATTCCTCCTGCATACGCTCTTTTCCCGAGAAGAACTGGATATCGTCAATGAGCAGAAGGTCGGCATTTCTGTATTTGTCGTGGAAATCCGACATATTTCCGCCGCGGCCGAGAGCGTCGATGAGGTCGTTTCCGAAAGTTTCGCTCGTAGTGTAAACGACATTGAAGTCGGGGTGATTTTTCTTTACCTCTGTCGCGATAGCGGTAATGAGGTGGGTCTTGCCCATTCCCGAAGGGCCGTAGATAAAGAGAGGATTGTAGTCGAGAGATGCCTTGTTTCCGCAGTTTTTGGCAACGGACTTACTGCATGCGAGCGCAAATTCGTTCGAGCGTCCCTCAATGAAGGTGTCGAAGGTATAGTCGTAATTTGCGAATTTATATGCCTGTTCAAGCTCGGCGTGCTTGCGTTCAAGCTCGTCATCGCTGAGGACATTTGCTACTTTTTCAGGCTCGTCGGTCTCAACATTGATGTTGATGTTGACATTCAGCCCGAGTACGTTGTAAAATGCTTCTGTAAGATATGTTATGAAATTTGTCATAACGATATTCTTCTGAAAATCCGTCTGGACGCTGAAAACAGCATTTGAACCGTCAAAGCTGACCGGCTTCATCGGGTCTATCCAGGTCGTTATACCTATTTCCGGTATAGTATTGTTTTCGAGGCAATAGTTTTTAACTTTATCGAAAACTTCATCGAATGAATTCATGGTATACCTCCGTGAAATTTTGGGCAGCACCGAAAAAAGCACGCCTGTGTTAAAAAGGTGCTGCCCTGATTATCCTTATTTTTCGTTTATCTGATGATACATACCTATATTATATCATAATGGGGTGCAAAAAGCAAGAATTTTTCATTGTAGCAGATTTAGAAAATGAACACGGTTTCAACACCTAAATTGACACATTGTTGAAATGTGGGAAGTGTAATACTTGCTGCGTTATACAGTGAAATTTGGTTGAAAACACAGGAATACGGCTATACTAAGCCGTTTGTGCGCTTTATCGGCGTTGAAATTTATTGTTCAGACATTGTTGAATTAGTTTAATTGTCTCGCTTGTCAACATTTGAACTGCAAAAAGTTTCCACTTTTCCAACGAACGAATAGGTGCACGGGAACTGCATTATGAGTAATACTATTATATATAGTGCCAAACGATGGTGTTGAAATATCATTTCCGCGCTGGATCGCTGTGGAAATCCTCATGGTGTCGATTACCACAAAAAATAAGACGTAAAATCGGGGCGTAATTGGTCAAGTTTCCAAAAAAGGGACAATTTTCTGAAAAAATTTCCGAATGCCTTGACATAACACCCTTTTTAATATATAATGTTTTAGTGTAATACGGATATAGGTATGTCCGAATGACTTAATTGTCATTAAAGGCTGCTTTGCGGTCTTGTTGTATATATTTCGCAGAGAGGAGGACACTTAGTATGAAGAGAACTTATCAGCCCAAGAAGCTCCACAGAAAGAAGGAGCATGGCTTCATGAAGAGAATGTCTACTAAGAACGGCAGAAAGGTTTTAGCTCGTAGAAGATCTAAGGGCAGAGCAAGATTAACTCACTAACGAGGCTGACCACAAAAATGTATTTTTGTGGTCTTTTTTGTTTAAGTGAACAAAAACGCTCGAAAGGTGTTATTATGCTTTATACGGAAATAATAAAGGATAACAGGGACTTCCTCAGCACTTACCGCAGAGGAAGATATTCGGCTTCAAGATACTCGGTGATCTATGTCCGCCCGAACGGCAGACCCTATAACCGCCTCGGCATTACCGCAGGAAAATCTGTCGGCAACGCCGTTTGCAGAAACAGGGCAAAGAGACTTATCCGCCTTGCCTACCGCGAGGCTGAGGTGAGCATTCCGGTCGGTATGGATATCGTTATCGTGGCAAGAAGTCTCCTCAGTGAGGTAAGATCTCAGGAATACTGCGAATATATGCGCAAAAAGGGGATCCCTGATATCAATAAAATGTTTTGCAGCTTTGATGCGGGAAAGAAAAGAGTATGAAATTCCTGATAATGGGGCTTATTAAATTCTATAGAAAATTCGTTTCGCCGCTCTTCCCGCCAAGATGCAAGTATTATCCCACCTGCAGCTGCTATGCGCTCACTGCTGTCGGGAGATTCGGCGCCGTCCGCGGCTCGGCTCTTTCTGTATGGAGAATTCTCAGATGCAATCCATGGTCTATGGGCGGAATTGATTATGTCCCCGAAAAGTTCACATTCAGGACCCGTAAGTATGATTTCACCGATGAAAACGCCGGAAGTGAAAGCGACGGCGACAAAATGAATCAAGAGGTATGAAAATTTGAACGCATTATATGATATTATAGGTATCCCTTTCGGCTACCTGATGAGACTGATCTATTTCATTTGTAAAAACTACGCTGTCTCGATTATTTTGTTTACAATCGTAACAAAACTCCTTCTTTTCCCGGTCAACTACAAGACTCAGAAAAGTGCGGCGAGAATGCAGCTCCTCAACCCAAAGCTTGAAAAACTCAAAAAGAGCTTTGGCAGCAATCAGCAGAGACTACAGGAAGAACAGCAGAAACTCTATGCGCAGGAGGGCATAAACCCAATGGCTTCGTGCCTGCCCGCTTTTATTCAGATGTTCCTCCTCTTTGGCGTTATCGACGTTGTATACAAGCCTATTTCGCATATCCTCGGCATTTCAAAGTCTGTTATAACCGAGGCTGCTGAGAGAGCTTCATCTCTTGCGAGCGAACTTGGCATAAACGGCGGAAAAACTTTTCTCAGCAATAACCTGAGATCAGAGCTTTTCACTATGGAGGCTATCCGCAAAAAGCCCGACAGCTTTTCAGGCCTCGCTGAGGATTTTGCTCAGAAGGTATCCGAATTCAGCGAAAAGTTTACCATATTCGGCGCAAACCTCGGTAAAACACCCGAGATACACCCCGATACATGGAACAAGGAATCCATCATTCTTTTCTGCATTCCTTTCCTTGCAGGTCTCGCTCAGCTTCTGGTTTCTATCTACAGCCAGATACATCAGAAAAAGACCAACGCTAATATACAGGGCGGCGGCTGTATGGCTGTTATGATGTACGGTATGCCCCTTCTTTCAATATGGTTTGCATTTCAGGTACCTGCCGGTATCGGTTTCTACTGGATATGGTCATCTGTATTCTCATTCCTTATCACCTTTGCTCTCAACTGCTACTTCACTCCCGAGAGGACCGAGGCTATCGCTGAAAAGGAAAAGGAAAAGGCAAGGATATACGCTGAAAAGCACCCCGAAAAGAAAACCTTCATGCAGAGGGTAATGGAACAGCAGGCTGCATTAAATGAACAGAATGGCAGCGCAGGCGGCTCAGGCGGCAAGATCTCAAGATCAGAACAGAACAAGCAGAACAGAGACAAGCTCAAGGAAGCAAGAAAGCGCATGGCTGAAAAGTACGGCGATGATTATGATGAAAGCGACGACGATGAAGATTAAGCCGTCCGGGAGGTAATAATTATGACTGAAAAATTTACAGCGAAAACCATCGAGGAGGCTAAAAAGCTTGCCTCAAAGAAGTTTGGTGTTGCTGAAAGTAAAATAAAGTTTGAAATAGTCGAGGAAGGCAAGAGAGGTTTCCTCGGAATAGGAAAGAGCGATGCGGTCGTCAGGGCTACTTATATAGAAGAAGCTCCGGCTGCTGCAAAGCCGATTGCTCCTGCACCGGCAAAAGCTGAGGTAAAGGCTGCTCCTGCTGTGAGCGGGACAAAGGAAGCAAAGGCGGAAGCTGTTGCTGAAAAGCATGAGACAAAGCCGGATGCTGCTCCTGTCAAGGAGGAAAAGGCAGTCAGCGAAAGGCCCGCTCCTGTAAAGGAAGATACGCATAATGCTGAGGAATCAGACTATTCGCTCGAAAATTACTCGCTTATCGAGGACGAGTCACTCATAAATCCTAAGGTAAAGCTTGCAAGAGACTACATCACAAGCATTCTCAGAGCTATGGACGTTGAGGCAAAGTTCACGGTTTATCAGAACGAGACCGGAGCTATCCTCAATATCGACAGCAACAGCAACGGAACTATTATCGGCAGAAGGGGCGAGACGCTTGACGCTATCCAGTACCTCTGCTCGATAATCGCAAACAAGGGCGATAAGGATTATTTCAGGATCACTATCGACTGCCTCGGCTACCGCAGCAAGAGAAAGGAAACTCTTGAGCAGCTTGCGGTAAAGGTTGCAAAATCCGTTCTCAGAACGGGACGTTCACAGCCGCTTGAGCCGATGAATCCCTACGAGAGACGAGTTATCCACTCGGCAATTTCAGAGATCGAGGGAGTTTCTTCAAGATCTGTCGGCGAAGAACCGTACAGAAAGATAATCATTTCTTCAAATAATCCCAGAAAAAAGCGCGATAATCGTCGCGACGGCGGAAGAAGAAATGACAGAAACCGCGACAACAGAAGAAATGACAAGGGCGAGATAACACTCGAACGCAAGTCGGTAAATCTCTCAACTTCATTTGAAAAGGACTACAAGAGACCCAGACCCGAGGACAGCATCGAGGGCGGACTCTACGGCAAGATCGAGCTTTGATTCGATTCAGAACGGCAGATTTAAAAGCTGCCTGTAAATAATTCAGACAACGGCGTTAATGCCGTTGTTTTTTTAGGAGGACAAAATGACTACTATAGCAGCGATCGCCACGCCGAATGCTCCCGGAGGAATCGCGGTCATTCGCATTTCGGGCGAGAGGGCATTCGAGGTCGCGGAGAAGATATTCGTTCCTGCCGGCGACAAAAAGGTTGCGGACATGAGAGGATATACCTGCGCTTACGGCGAAGCTTTTGACGGCGAAGAACGGCTCGATGACTGCATTCTGACGGTTTTCCGCGCTCCGCACAGCTTTACGGGCGAGGACACCGCGGAGATCTCCTGCCACGGCGGAATATACGTCACAAGGCGGATACTGCGCGCGGCTCTTGCAAACGGAGCGGTCATGGCGCAGGCAGGAGAATTTACGAAAAGAGCGTTCCTCAACGGAAAAATAGACCTCACACAGGCTGAGTCGGTCATGGATATAATCTCCGCAAAGGGCGAAAGAGAACTGAAAATGGCTGAGAATATTCGCGAGGGTGCGGCTTACAAAGCTGTAAGAAAAATCTCCGACCGCCTTATGAATATGCTCGGAAGTCTCGCGGCGTGGACAGATTACCCTGACGAGGATATCCCCGAGGTAGAGCCAGAGACTATGAGAACGGAACTTGAAAATATCCGCGCCGAGCTGGAGAGCCTTATCAGGAATTACGACAGCGGCAGGATCTTGCGAGAGGGTGTTTCCACTGTCATTGTCGGCAGACCAAATGTTGGCAAGTCCACGCTTTTCAATGCTCTCAGCGGTTGTGAGAGGAGTATAGTTACCGATATTGCGGGAACTACCCGTGACGCGGTGGAGGAAACCGTAAAGCTCGGAGATGTGACACTCAGGCTCATGGACACCGCAGGGATACGCGAGACTTCCGATAAAATTGAGGAGATCGGCGTGAATATCGCTCAGAAAGCGATAGAGTCCGCGGAGCTTGTGATAGCTGTTTTTGACGGCAGCGAGAAGATGAGCGATGATGATGTTAATATAATTAATAAAATTAACTTTAATAATTCTGTTGCAGTAGTCAACAAAAATGATCTGTCAACGGTAATTGATATTACAGAACTTGAAAAACATTTTAAGTATATAGTTTATCTGTCCGCCAAGGAAAACAGCGGAACGGACGAACTTTGTGCGTGTATCGAGGACATTTTCAGGCTGAATGAACCATTTTTCAATGATGTTACTGTTGCAAATGAACGTCAGAAAAAGTGCGTTGACGTGTGCCTTGAAAATGTAGAAAAGGCTGTTGAGGCTATTGAATGCGGCGAAATGTTGGACGCGGTCAACGTTCTGATAGATTACGCCGAGCAGTCATTGCTTGAACTTATCGGTGAGAAAATCACTGACGCTGTCGTTGATGAGGTCTTTTCAAGATTTTGTGTCGGAAAATAATGTTTCACGTGAAACAATTCGGGAGTGAAATTTATGATTTATAAAATGGGAGAGTATGATGTCGCAGTTATTGGTGCGGGTCATGCCGGAGTTGAAGCCGCTCTTGCCTCCGCAAGGCTCGGTTGCAGGACGATAATGTTCACGATATCTCTCGACCAGATAGCAAATATGCCGTGTAATCCGTCGATAGGCGGCACTGCAAAGGGACATCTGGTAAGAGAAATCGACGCGCTTGGCGGAGAAATGGGTAAGGCTGCGGATAAGTGCTTTATTCAGAGTCGTATGCTCAATCGCGGAAAAGGCGCGGCTGTCCACAGTCTGAGAGTTCAGGCAGACCGCGTTAAGTACCACAATTACATGAAAAATGTCTGCGAAAAGCAGGAAAATCTATACATAAAACAGGGTGAAATATCTGAGATCGTGGTCGAGGACGGGAAAGTAACAGCGGTTCGCACTTCACTCGGCGCTGAATATGCCGTAAAAGCGGCGATCATTGCGACAGGAACTTACCTGAAAGGCAAGATACATATTGGCGAGGCTTCGTATGAAAGCGGCCCTGATTCCGCCCTACCGAGCATTGGGCTTTCTCAGTCACTACGCGAAAACGGTGTTGAACTCAGAAGATTCAAGACAGGAACTCCGTGTCGTGTTCACCGCAGGAGCATTGACTTTGACAAAATGGAGATTCAGAACGGCGATGACGAGATTGTGCCGTTTTCATTTGAAACTAATGCGGACAATCTTGAAAATGTGGTAAGTTGCTACGTTACATACACGAACAGCAAGACCCACGAGGTTATTTTGGCTAATCTTGACCGTTCGCCTCTTTATTCGGGAAGAATTGAGGGTGTAGGCCCGAGATACTGTCCGTCGATTGAGGACAAAATTGTGCGTTTTTCCGACAAGCCGAGACATCAGCTTTTTGTAGAACCTATGGGACTGACAACGGAGGAGTTTTATTTACAGGGAATGTCCTCATCGCTGCCCGAAGATGTACAGTTGAAGTTTTTGCAGACGATAAAAGGTCTCGAAAATGTCGAAATTATGCGTCCTGCCTACGCGATAGAGTACGACTGCTGCGATCCGACACAGCTTTTTCCGACACTTGAATTCAAAAAAATCGGCGGTTTGTACGGAGCGGGACAGTTCAACGGCAGTTCGGGCTATGAGGAGGCTGCTGCACAGGGAATCGTTGCGGGGATCAATGCCGCTTTAAAGCTAAAAGGTGAAGAACCTGTCATTCTTGAACGGTCGGGTTCTTATATCGGAACTCTTGTTGACGATCTTGTGACCAAAGGGTGCAGTGATCCGTACCGCATGATGACTTCACGCAGCGAATACAGGCTGATTCTGAGGCAGGATAACGCTGACCAGAGACTTTCACCGATCGGTCACAGGATAGGCTTGATATCTGACGAAAGATACGACAACTTGCTTAAAAAAATCGAGCTCATCAATGCCGAAGTAAAGAGAATTTCCACGCTTAACATGGGGCCGAGTGAGTCGCTCAATGCTTTCCTTGAGGAAAAGGGAACAGCTCCGCTAAAAAGCGGCTGCAAAATGGCTGATCTGGTTCGCCGTCCGCAGATAAAGTACTCGGAACTTGCACAATTTGATTCGGAAAGACCTCATCTCTCGCGCGATATAGCTGAGGAGGTCGAGCTTGAAATCAAATACGCAGGCTACATTTCAAAGCAGCTTGAGCAGATCGGGCAGATGAAAAACCTCGAAGATGTAAAGCTGCCGATAGATGCGGATTACTCGCAAATCAAGGGAATCCGCCTTGAAGCTGCTGAAAAACTGGACAAAATCAAGCCGATATCACTTGGACAGGCATCAAGAATCTCGGGAGTTTCCCCCGCAGATATCTCCATGCTTTCGGTTTGGCTCAGACAGAGAGGTGATAAGTGATGCTGCCGGAGTTTGAATATGCAAAAGGTCTTTTTAATGAGTATGGCCTTGAACTGAGCGAGGAGCAGTATGAAAAGCTTGATATTTACGCGGAGTTTCTCGTGGAATACAACGAAAAAGTGAATCTTACTGCTATAACCGAGCCTGACGAAATTCTGAAAAAACACTTTATCGATAGCGTTTTAATGCTGAAATTTGTCGATATTCCGCGAGATTCAAGCATGATCGATGTCGGAACGGGCGCAGGATTTCCGTCTGTGCCTATCGCAGTTTTTCGCCCTGACATAAAGCTGACACTTCTCGACAGCCTGAATAAGCGCACGATTTTCCTTGAAAAGCTCTGTGAAAAGCTTGGCGTTAAGGCTGAGATAATCCACGGCCGCGCTGAGGAAGTTTCCAAAAACGAAAAGTACAGGGAGCAATTTGACGTTGCTTGTGCAAGAGCGGTCGCGAATATGGCTGTTTTAAGCGAATTTTGCCTGCCGTTTGTGAAAGTCGGCGGAAATTTTACCGCAATGAAAGGCCCGAACGAGAACATTGAGGCTTCCGAAAAAGCTGTGAAGATCCTTGGGGGAAAACTTGCGGCACAGATCGATTACGACCTTTTTGACGAGCAGCGGAAAATTGTCGTTGCAGAGAAAATATCGCAGACTGCGACAAAATATCCGCGCAATAGCGGGAAGATAAAGAAAAATCCCCTCTGAATTCGTCTATATTTATAAATAAAACCGTCCAAATGTCGATTTGAGACGGTTTTTTTGTGTAGTAATTATTTCCCGTTAGTGCTAAAATTGCTTTAAAGAGCAAAGCTCAATTTTATGAAAACGAGGGATCATAATGCCAGGATTTTTAAATTTTACCAAGGAAAAGCTTGTCAGCAAGGTCATTGAAGTGGAAATCAAGGATATCCGCCCGAATCCTCACCAGCCGAGAATGGATTTTGCCGACAACGAAATTGTTGCACTTGCGGAATCAATTTCTCACAACGGAATTTTGCAGCCGCTTTCGGTCAGGAGAATAGGGGATAAGTACGAGTTGATCGCAGGGGAACGGCGGCTCAGAGCGGCGAAACTTTGCGGTTTCAGGGCAGTTCCGTGCATAGTGCATGAGATAAGCGAGCGTCATTCCGCTATTTTGGCGCTTGTCGAAAACATTCAGCGGCAGGATCTTTCCTTTTTTGAGGAAGCAGCGGCAATCGAAAAACTTATAACTTATTACGGAATGACGCAGGAGGACGCCGCGTCTAAACTTGGCAAGGCTCAGAGCACGATTGCGAACAAGCTCAGACTTTTGCGACTGACACAGCCAGAGAGAGATCTGATCATGAAATTTTCGCTTACGGAACGTCATGCGCGGGCACTACTGCGGCTTGGCAATACCGAGGACAGGCTGATGATCCTTGAAAAGGTGATCAAAAATAGTCTGAATGTTGAGCGGACTGAGCACCTGATCGATGATTATATCGGCTCGCAGCATGACAGAGCAAGCTATAAAAAGCGCTCCAAGGTGTTTCAGAACGTGAAAATGTTTGTCAATACGATAACTAAGGCAGTTGAGACTATGCAGGCGGCCGGAATTTCGGCAGACTCAAAAAAAATTCAGAACGAGGACTACATAGAGTACAGGGTGAGAATCCCCATACAGAAAAAGTGATTCAAGAGGGAACGATTGAAGGCAGTTTGCGTGGCGTTGCCCCACACCCCACCAAAGGCTCTGCCTTTGGAAACCGCTAAAGGGTTAACAACCCTTTAGAATCCC
>UQEM01000014.1 GCA_900540005.1 uncultured Ruminococcus sp. | reverse complement strand
CGAGATGACGTCGAGTCTCGTGGGCTCGGAGATGTGTATAAGAGACAGGTCTGAAACGCCGTATCAAGAATGGTGAGATCCCTTGCGATTACGAAGTAAGAGAGGCACTTGACGTATGGATAGACGGTGAGTTCAACTGTCAGGAATACGGCGGATCAGAACCGCAATTCAAGGGGAAATCAAGGATTGACGTATGGAACAGCACGATCACATCTGTAAGGAAAGCCTCCGAAAGCGATCTTAACCTTATGCTTATGCGCTCCACACGAAAGCAGCAAATCAAGAGAAATGGTGTACAGATCACCTTCCGAGGTGAGCAGATCTGGTATATGCATCCTGAGCAGACTATCATGAATCTTAAACACGAGGTTTATGTGCGATATGATCCTGCGGATCTCCGAACGGTACGAATTTACGATGCTGCAACAGAAAGATTCATGTTTGAATGGCAGCTTGCCGACGCTCTGATGGTTGATTACCTTGACGACATTCAGGAAAATATAGCCGACGGTCAGGAGCGCATTAAAATGTCTGCTAAATTCATTCATGAACAGGCGAAGGGCATAACGGCTAATCTGAGTGCGGAGCAGCGTATTACAATGATTGATATGTCGATCAAGAAGGCACGCAGAAACAAGGATGAGAAATTCAGAATTCAGATGCCGTCTAACATAATTCCCATTATGGCAGGCGAAGAAAATATAAACGAAAAACGTGCTGTAGGCGCAGAAAGTACAGGAGTAGTAATAGACCTTGTAACTATGCGCGAAAATGCAGCTAAAAGAAAGGGATGATCAGTATGTATACACCCGAACAACAGGAACTTCTCGAAAAGGTCGAGGATCTGAAACGGGAAAAAGGCATTAGTCAGAATGAAGTCGGTAAGCTTCTTGGCATATCCGGCACAGCGCTATCGCAGATAAAAAGCGGTAAATATCCTGCTGATCCGCAGCGAATATTCGAGGCAATATCCAACTATTTCGGCGTAAAGGAAAAGACCAAGTTAACATACACAGAGGTCAAATACGCCCCTACAAGCATATCTACCAACGTATATAACATCATAAGTATCTGTCAGGTAAAGGGCGGACTTGCAGTTGTAGGCGGTGATGCAGGGATCGGCAAGACCAAAGCTGCACAAAAATTTGTAGAGGATCACCCTACAAACAGTATTTTAATAACGGTTAATCAATGTTTTAGCAGTATTAAAAGTCTGCTGAAAATTATCGCTGAAAGGATCGGGATCCCTACAGCAAGATCAAGAGATGAACTGTGGCTCGCAATCGTGAAGAAACTTTCTGACGGAATGATCCTCATTTTTGACGAAGCACAGCACCTGCCACTGAAATGCATTGAAGTGCTGAGAAGTATATCAGACTATTTCAATGACAAGGGACAAACACTTGGGATTTGTTTCATCGGCAATCTTGACACAATAACCGGCATAGGCAGTAAAAAGGCTGAATTTGCGCAGATTGCGAACAGAACCAAGCAGCACCGAATCTTCTTTGCATCGAAAATTCAGCGCGATGATATAAAAATGCTGTTCCCGATTCTGGAGGCAGAACACAAAGAGGCAGAAATAGATTTCCTCTACGGCATTGCAAAAACACCTGATGCGCTGAGGGGCGTGATAAATATATTTTCAAATGCCTACGACAATAACAACTACAGCTACGAGGGATTAGTCGCAATGGCAAAATTCATGGCATCGGAGGGCGATTGGACGTGAAACACGGAAAAGCGCCTACGAAAGCGCAGAAGATAATGCTGAGAAGCTACAGGTTCGACCCTGCGAACTGGCTGATCGTAAAGGCTACAAGCACAGAAACGGTCATACAGCACCGACATACAGGGACAGTACGGAAGATACCAAAGGAGACGATGAAATGAAAACATACATAAAAACAATAGTTGTTGCAGCAATTGCAGGTGCAGCAGCGATGCAGCTCATCAATATGGCAGTCAGAGAACTCTGCGAGCGTGAACTTCACATGGGTGGGGAGATACTTCTCCCTGCAATTGTGGGTCTGGTCGGATATATCGGCTGGAACTCAGCGTGTGAATATTTCAAGGCTGTAAAACAGCCGCTGATCTACAGGAAGGGATTTGACGAGGGCGCAAAGATACACAGCTATCAGATCGTCATTACGGAGGAAGATTATGAAAATCAAATGTGATGCGTGCATACACCGCCGTGTTTGCAGGATCAAGCCGAACGAAAGCTATCCGCAGAAAATCAGACAAATCGCTTCTGAAAACTGCAAGCATTTCATTCACGAAAACATCGGGCAGCCCGCACAGGAGGACAGTCATGGACAACATTACTAAACAGCTTCAGGGGTGCAGCAAGGCTGAATTGATCTAAGTTATCATGGAAATGAAAAGGCATAGCATCGCTATCGGTGTCACATGGGAATCGGTTATAGCCAATGCGCGGCTGAGAACGCTTGAGGACAAGATGGATGAAATTCCCCAACGCCAAGAAAAACTGCACGAAAAAATGAATGCGATACCGAAAGAACGCCGTGTTATCTGGGATAGTGAAACACGGGAGATCCTGAACGAATTTCAGAAATCAAACGATAAGTATGTTAAGCTAAGCAAGCTGCATGACAAAATTTTTGACGAAACGTATAGGAAATAGCCGAAACAGCGGACGTGTTCCGCTGTCTGCCGGGGACGGTCTCCTGGTACTGATGAAGGCAGACCAAGCAATTTGATAACTGAATAGGAGGATCATTATGACATCAAAAAAACTCACGAGCAAATCAGGGATCACTATCCCGAAAGACCTTCGCGTAATGTTGGGCTGGGAGCCGGGAATGTCCGTTGATCTTGAGGCAGACGGCACCGGAGCACTGACGATAAGACCACATATCGACCGCTGCCGTTTCTGCGGCGCGTTTGAGAATGTGCGCAAGTACAAAGATGTGTGTGTCTGCACAGCCTGCGCTGTTAAGATGAAGGAGGCGGTATAATGAATATAGCAGAGATCATCGACCGTATGGCAGCCATAAAGCAGGAAGAAAAAGCACTTGAATCTGAGTACGACAAGCTTCAGGCACAGCTTCAGGTCAAAGCTGAAGCTGCACTGACGGACACCAAGGTCAAGTCAGTACGCTATGCAGGTTCATGCGGCAACACAGCGTCGGTAACAATTTCGGATACCGTTTCGGTCGTTGCAGGCGAGCTGCTTTCCGCTATATTTGGCAAAGTTTATCCGTCTATGGTCAAACAGGAAGTCAAGTACACGCTGAAAGCCCCGGCAAAGCGAATCCTCGCCGCAATCTGGCACAGGGAATACTGCGAGGGCAGCGTTTCGGAAATCATCGACGGTCTGAGCTGCGATGACAAGGCAAAGAAAGTTCTGCTGAAGAAGGTCAAGGGCATTGATTTTGAAAAAGACAAAAACAACCTTGAAATTTACGCAAGTTTATCCGAAGAAGAGGCATCAGATACCGCATATCTGATCAACGAAGCTGCCGCATGGGAAAACATATGCGCAATCCTGAAAGTCAATCATGACGGCATTATCAGTGACAGTATAATCGCTGACATGATAACCAAGGTCAACGCTGCCGTCAATGTTGCCAGAGGCATGAAAACGGAAGTTACTGCCGGAGGTGAAAGCGATGAACAGTGAAGAAATCAAAAAGTACTGTGAGCACAATTTTTCTACACATAAAGCAACATTGATTCAGGACACCGATCGTTACTGCATAATTGACTGGCGCAGAGCAGACGGAAGTAGCAACTGCTACGTCAACTACATAGTTGAAAAAAAACGTGGTAGTCTGATCGTAAGCGGAGATCTGGGAGATTCTATAGCAACATGGTTCAATGCAGTCACACCGGCAAAGTTAAAAGGATATATCCATAATGATGTCGAATATTACATTGGCAAATTCCAGTGCACTTCGGACAAATATGCACAGGACGCAGATGATGTAGTTAAAGACATAAAAGAGTATGTTGATGACGATGAACTGAGAGCCGCATTTCTGGAGAGTGAAAATGAGGTATTTGATACACTTGAAGAAATGTGGGAAGAAGTAGCAGACGAAGTATCTTCGTGTATATACGGTGATAAATTTTTCCCGTCAGACCGATTGGAGAAACTCTTCCCCGAAAGTTGGGAATGGCTTCCACTTTGTGGGCAGAGAATAAAACTCCGCTGCTATATGTGGGCAGAGGGATTCTATATGGCTTGCGAGCAGCTTGGGATATAGGATAATAAAATGACGATCGAAGAAGCAATACTACAGCTTGAAGATTTAAAAAAGGACATTGAGCACTCCGCTGAAAAAGATGAGCCTGACGGAGTGTTTATGCAGGACGTTAAGGCTATGGGCATAGCCATTAATGTATTGAGAGAGCAAGCCACAGGAGTAAAGGAGGACAAAAATGAGAACGACGGCAGCGACGAATGATCCGCTTTTCGACCGATTCTGGAAGGCGTATCCGAGAAAGGAAGGCAAGCCCAAAGCACAAAAAACATTTGAAAAGCTGAAAGTTACACCCGAGCTCCTGCAGGACATTATGTCGGAACTGAACCGACAGGCTAAGATGAAGGACTGGAAGCACATCAACACAAAATATATACCGTTGGCTCAGACATGGCTGAACCGGCGTGACTGGGAGGAGGAACAGTGTGGAGCTGCCGAAGAACATACCGATACCGGAGATCAATACGGAGCTGTCATATGCTGAATTTTTACAAATGAAAGCTGACAGCTATAATAAAAAAAGCGGTTCGCTCAAAGGTTATGACTGCCCGATATGCAAAAACAAAGGCTATATTGAAAAAATAGTTGACGAGAATGAGGTGCTTGCTGAGTGCAGGTGCCTCAAAACCCGTGATACACTAAAGAGGATAAAGGACAGCGGTCTGGAGGAGCTGCTCCGACGCTGCACATTCAAAAACTTCGAGTGTACGGAAAAGTGGCAGGAGACTATGAAAGACGGCGCCGTAAAGTTTTCCGGTCAGGACAATGGCAGCTTCTACATCGGAGGTCAGAGCGGCAGCGGAAAAACACACCTTTGTACTGCGATTATAGGCGCTATGATAAAGCGTGGAAAGAGTGCAAGGTATTTTGTATGGCGTGAGGATTCTGTTATACTGAAAGCTCTTGTAAATGATAAGGAGTATGTTCGGCTGATAGATGATTTCAAGAAAACCGATGTGCTGTACATTGACGACCTTTTTAAGCAGGAAACTGTAAGTGATGCAGATATAAAGCTCGCATTTGAGCTTATAGACTATCGTGACCGGAACAATAAAATGACAGTGATATCTTCCGAGCTAAGTCTTGATGACCTTATAGATATAGACGAAGCTCTTGGCGGACGTATCATAAAAATGACCCGTGGTAACAAGTATATTATACCCAAAAGCAGAGATAAAAATTACAGATTAAGGAAGTGATACTATGGCAACTATGACAGGCAGACTTTACGCTCTTGCTTCAAGCCTCGGAATGGTGGAACGAAATAATAGGGAGGACGCTTTTCATCAGCTTGTGTTTGGAATAACAGGAAAATCACACGTCAGCGAACTTACCGCTGTAGAAGCAAATGCCGTTCAACGTGAGCTGCAGAGCCGGCTGAGATCAGCAGCACCGAATGTGACGAAAAAGCGCAGCAGGAAAAAAGACGTCCCGGGAATGATGACCTCTGCCCAGCAGAAAAAGGCATGGTCACTGATCTACCGTCTGGACGAGATCGAGCCTAAAGAAGTTCCGGAGGTTGAGAGACTTATCGGCGCGATTGAAAAGGTGCTGGGAATTACAGCATCCAGAGTTGATCCGTTCCGTTGGATAAATTTTGACGATGGCACGAAACTGATCGAACAACTGAAACGATATGTCAGATCGGCAGAACGCAAAGCAGCAAAGGCAGGTGCGAATAATGGATATCGATAAACTTTCCAGCACTGAGCAGCTCCGTCCGGATCAGCGCGAACTTGCGGACATTATAGGACTTGACGCGTATAAAAAACTGATCCACCACTATGGCGGCAATCAGCTATATATCCAGCAGGTCGATTCCGTTCTGCGAGACCTGAGAGACAAGGAGCTGAACGAAAGGTTCGACGGCAGCAACTACAAGGAGTTATCCCGTGAGTACGGAATTTCAGAAATGACAATAAGAGAGATAGTGAAAGAAAAACGGCAGCAGCTCCGCGGCAAGGCACTGGAAGGACAGCTAAGTTTTGATGATTAAAAAGCACAGCCAAAAAAATAAAATCACTATTTCCATGTGTGTCGGATAAGTAGTATAATGAGGGCAGAAACCCGAGCTATACTACTTTTTCTTTTAGGGGTTAGGGGTGATACTACATGACAGGAAATCTGATTTATTTCATTATAACGACAGGAATAACGATCGCGATCGGAATCATCAGCTACTTCCTGAAACGCACAATGGATAAAATAGACAAACTGGAAACCGATGTCAAGGACAGCCGCGAGGCACAGTACCTGCTATCCGAAAAGTACGCCACGAAAGCAGAAGTTGCTGAGATCAAGGCAACTATGCAGAAGCTGACGGACAACATCGACTATATCAAAGAGCATACGACCAAAAATGAAGATTTTATCCGGGTGATGACCAGACTGGAAAGTAAAATCGATAATTATTGCAGTAAGTAGGAGGGGTAAAATTGGAAGCAAAAGAAATGACGGAAAGAATAAGGCAGAAGAAGTTCTTCCGCAATAACGGAGTAGTCCTGAAGGGAATCAACCTGCTCCGCACACAGTATGTGTCACTTTCGGAACTTCGGTACGCACTTGAACCGACCATAGCAGAATCTGAACTGAGGGATTCCGTGAACTACCTGTCGGAATGCGGATACATAAAAATGCGCAGCATACGGTCTAAACAGCCCACCACGCTGGCGGATTCGGATTTTGATGAGATCGAAGCAAAGGTATCAGCGGAGGGCATCAAGATCATTGCCTGTGCCAAAATTGACGAATGTATTGAGGTCTGAGTATGGGCAATAGAAAACATTCAAAAATAGACCAGCTTGATCCGGCGGTAAAGGAAACTGTTGATGAGATGATAAAAACAGGTGCTCTTTACCGCGAAATTGTCGATTATATCAAACAGAACGGCATGAGCGTATCCATTGCCGCTGTCGGCAGGTACGCAAAGAATCTGATGAGCACCTTGGATGCGCTACGTCTGAGCCAGCAGAACTTCCGTGCGATCATGGAAGAAACTGAAAAGTATCCTGATCTGGATGTAACGGAGGGAATCCTCCGCCTGTTGAGCGGTCAGATGCTTGATGCGGTCAGTCAGATGAACGAGGATCAGCTAAAGGACTTAGACTTTGATACGCTGTCAAAGCACGCGATTGCGCTGACACGCGCAGCGGCGTATAAGAGGAAGGTCGATATCAAAAATAAGGATATTCTTGAAAATGGCGCAGAACAGTTCCAGTCATTAATTTTCGAGGCTATGGCATCGGAGCGACCCGAGTTGTTCAAGGAAGTAAAGAAGTTCCTGAAAGAAAAAGCAAAGGCAGGGTGATGAAAATGGAGATGTATGTACTTCAGGTCAGACCCGGCTGCGAGGAAGCGGCGGCACAGGCAATTGCCAACCATGGGTATAGGGTAGCCTGTCCGTCATCAGAAATGCTGATCAGATACGGCGGTTCGTGGCACACGAAAGAGAAGCTGCTGTTTACACAGTACATTTTCGTTGAATGCGAACTGACAGATGATGACTACTACAGGATAAAATCCGTCCCCGGCGTTGTGCGCTTTCTGGGATTCGGAAATCCTGAACCGCTGCAGAAACACGAACAGGCATATATCAACCTGCTCCGCAACGGCGGAAAACCTATCGAAGCGTCAAAGATATATATCACCTCCGAGGGTGATATGATGATCCTGTCAGGCGTCCTGCGACAGTACATGGACAGTATCGTCAGTTGCAGTCTACGGCAGCGGCGTGCAAAGGTGCGCGTCACCTTGCTGGGTAAACCGCACACGATCACGCTTCCTGTAACATCGATCTAAAAAACAGTTTGCCAACATCAGTACGGTTGATTCGTCCCGGCTGATGTGCAAATGTGTATACCCGAAAAACGGATTTTAAGATACAAAATCCGAATGGCGGAGCACGCCCTAAAAATTACCGTTTAAAATACGTTTAACGGCGCGCGTGACCGTTTAAATAAATTCGGGTGACAAATTACCCCACAAAACCTACGGCGGCAAATAAGGGCGTTTATGCCCTTATTTTTATGCCCTGAGAAAGGAGGCAGCATGAACAGCATCAAGAAAAAAAGTATCAGCACTCTCATCGAGGGGCTGAGCAGGTTTGAGGACAGTAAAGATGCTGTCAAAAAGTCTGATTATACTGACCTAAAAACATTCATTAAAGACTATTTGAATACAAGCGAACCCAAGCAGCGGAAGAAACTGGCGGAGGAATTTCGCAAACGGCACATGGAACTGTATCGGTTCCTGAAGGACAACGCCGAGCTGATCGCTGCTGAGACTGAAATGACACAAACCATGCAGGCGGTTCTTTCGGGAACTGCCGGAAATACTGATATTACGTCTAATCCGTTCGCAGGTCTGAACACCGAGGAGCTGAAGAAGTTGATCAACGATGGATAAAAAAATGCTGGCACTTTGCGCTGAAGAAGAAATGGCACGGCGCAGATTTTTTGATTACTGTCATCTGAAAGCACCTGATTTCTATATGCCCGGTCGGGCGTTTATCGTGGAACTGTGTGATGCATTTCAGGATTTCATAGAATCGGACGAAGAGGTCATGATCATCAACGTGCCACCACGGCACGGCAAATCACGAACCGCAAGCTGTTTCGTTGAATGGGTTCTTGGAAAAAACAAAAACGCTAAAATCATGACAGGTTCGTATAACGAAACGCTGTCAACGATGTTTTCAAAAAACGTCAGAAACACGATTGCAGAGGCAAAAGCAGATAAATACAAAGCTGTCTATTCTGATGTGTTTCCAAACACGAAAATCAAACGCGGCGACGGAGCTATGAATCTGTGGAGTTTGGAGGGCGGATACAACAACTACTTGGCAACGTCCCCTACCGGTACAGCTACAGGTTTCGGATGTTCGCTGATGATAGTGGACGACCTGATAAAAAACGCGGAGGAAGCCAACAACGAAAACGTAAAGGAAAAGCACTGGGAGTGGTTTACAAACACCATGCTTTCCCGTCTGGAGGAAGGCGGTAAGATAATCATAATCATGACGCGCTGGGCATCTGATGACCTTGCCGGACGTGCGCTGGCACATTATAAACAGCAGGGCACGAAAGTGCGGCATATAAAGATGAAAGCACTTGTCGAACCTGAAAAGCACGTTATGCTTTGCCCTGATATACTGTCGTATGACTCATATATTGCCAAAACCAAGGCAATGGGAATCGACATTGCAAGCGCAAACTACCAGCAAGAACCGATAGATCTCAAAGGCAGACTGTATACAAGTTTCAAAACGTATACGCAAATACCGCCAGCTCTCGAAGGTATATACAGCTATACAGATACGGCGGACGAAGGTTCGGATTTCCTGTGCAGCATTATTTTTGGTGTTTATCAGCGCGAAGCGTACATTTTGGATATATTCTACAGCAAACTGTCTATGGAAGTGACAGAAAAGGAAACAGCCGAAAGACATCTGCGGTTTGCGGTAAACAATGCCGTCATTGAATCAAATAACGGCGGTTCGGGATTTGCAAGAAACGTGCGCAGAATTTCGGGAGAAATCGGTAATAACATAACTAATTTTTCATGGTTTCATCAGTCGAAAAACAAAAAGGCACGAATACTGTCAAATTCATCGTGGGTACAGAACCACATATACTATCCCATTAACTGGCGTGACCGATATCCGGAATATTATGAGGCAATGACCAAATACCAGCGCGAGGGAAAGAATGCCCATGATGACGCGCCCGATGCAACAACGGGTGTTGCTGAAACAATGTACAAATTAGGAGGCTGATGAGGTGAAATTCGGATTAGGAACGAAGGTGAGAAATATGGTATGGGAATGGCTTCTTCAAACTCCTGCACCGCTGCAGACTGTTGTGATCCAGCAGCAGATGGTGCGCGAAATCGAAATAATCAGATCACGGTTATGGTACAGGGGAGATGCCAACGAACTGCAGCAGTTTTTTAGACAACTCCCATTCAAAGACGGAGGATTCTGGGCGAGCGTACCTGTAAACGGAAGTGTACGAAAGATACATTGTGGTCTCCCGGCAGTAATCATAAATACCCTCGTCCATATCGTAAAGTCTGACATTGATGATATAGAACCTTCGTCCGATATTTGGAAAGAGATCGACAAAAAAATAGATTTTGTCAATCTTGTGGGCAAAGCTATTGCCGATACCCTGATCGATGGCGATGGCGCGTTCAAGATATCTGTCGATGAAAGTATATCGCCGTATCCGATAGTAGAATTTGTCGGCGGTGATAACGTGGAAATTGAATTTTCGCATGGAGCACTGATTTCTGTGACATTCAAGACCATATATCATGTCAAATCCGCAGTGTACGAAGTACACGAGAAATACGGCGAAGGATACATAGAAACACGATTATACAACAGCCGGGGCAACGAAATCGCGCTGTGGAGTGTTCCCGAACTGGTGGATAAAATGCCAAGATACAGGGATGAAAACGGTAATGAACGGTTAGCACCCAGAATTGACTTCCCCGGTGACTACATCATGGCAGTGCCCCTGAAATTCTATGATTCAAAAAAATATCCCGGCAGGGGCGTATCACTTTTTGATAATGGCAAATCTGATTGCTTTGACGCGCTGGACGAAGTTATTTCACAGTGGATAGACGCAATCAGAGCAGGCAGAGTGCAGAAGTACATACCGAGCGACATGATCCCACGCAATCCGGACAACGGCAGCGTAGAACGTGTGAACAGTTTCGGCACTGAATTCATCGTAGTACAGTCGTCACTGGGAGATGAAGCGGCATCGGAGATCAAAACTGTGCAGCCTGAAATCAAATACGAAGCATTTTACAACAGCTATATGAATTGCCTGATGATGTGCTTGCAGGGAATCCTGTCCCCTGCTACGTTGGGTATCGATGTAGGAAAAATGCAATCGGCAGACGCTCAGCGCGAAAAAAAGGATGTTACCGGCAACACGCGAAACACCATAACGTCTGCACTGGAAAAGGAACTCCCGAAACTTATTCAGGGGGTGCTAAAAACCTATGACAATATGCGCGGCAGATACCCGGGTGATTACGCTGCATCGGTTTCGTTCGGTGAATATGCCGCACCTGATTTCAATAACCGCGTAGAAACTGTAGGAAAGGCATCCGCATATGGTGTGATGTCCGTAGAAACGCAGGTTGAGGAACTGTGGGGTAACTCAAAGGATGACGAGTGGAAAGAGGCAGAAATCAAACGGATCAAGACTGAGAAGGGGCTGACAGTTTCAGAACCTTCGCCGGGCGGTGAGATCTGATGCCCGACTTCAAGGACATCGCAAAATGGTTTGAAGAATTCGAGATGCGGCTGATACAGTCGCTGAAACGGAATCTTGGTCGCCATGAAAGCGAAGAAAAGGCACAGGATATGGAATGGTCAATGTGGCAGGCGGAAAAGCTGAAAGGCATTAACAAATTTCGCCGTGAGTGTACTGCGATCATGAATGACTACAAGGACGTCATCGACGAAGGAACGCAGCAACTGCTGAAAAAGGAATTTGAACAGAGCGCGTCAACCGATCAGCCGCAGTTCTTTGGAGTTGACCGTACCAAACTGAACCGTCTGATCGATGATACTGTCAATCTGGAAAAACACGCTGAAACAGCAGCGCTAAGGACTGTAGACGACGTATACAGACAGACGATCGTAAGGGCGCAGTTAGCGCTGAGCAGCGGTACTGTTACTATTAATCAGGCTGTAGACATTGCAGTAAAAGATTTTCTGGACAAAGGTATCAATTGCATTGTATATCGTGACGGCAGGCGCGTTAATATTGCCGACTATGCGCGTATGGCACTGCGTTCGGCATCAACACGCGCGTCCCTGCAGGGCAAGTCAGAACGGTTCAAAGCATTAGGCTACGATACGATTCAGGTCAGCAAGTACAGTATGTGCAGTGACACCTGTTTGCCGTGGCAAGGCAGGGTCTACATAAACGATGTATACACTATGTGGGACGGCGAGGTCAGAGACCATGGCGGCATTATGTGGGGCAAATCAAACTACTGCGGCAAATGGTTCATGCTGCTGAGTGCTGCGATAGAAAAGGGATTGTTCCATCCAAACTGCCGTCATACAATACTGCTGTGGCGTGACGGAGATCCACTGCCCGAGAGCATTGATAACGAAGAAAACGAACGGCGATATAAGCTTGAGCAGGAACAGCGGCGGCTTGAAAACAAAGTCCGTAAAGCCAAGCGGAAAGTTGAGGGACTTTCAGACCCCGACAATATCAAAAAGGCTAAAGCTGAGCTGCGAGAAGCACAGAAACAGCTTCGCGAGTTTATCGACAAGGTCAATGCTGATGAGGGTGAAACTATTCTCAAGCGCGATTATGGCAAAGAAAAAATCTATCAGAATGAAAATCTGCAAAACGGCTTGACTTATACCGGCACAGAAGGTATAATTAATATTAGGAGTAGCGGAAAAGTCCCGATTACTGACGGTAATGGTCATTATTGTGAGTTGATTGGCAAAATTGATTATAATGATAAAGAAGCTGTTGCCCAGTCGCTTAGGGAGTTTGAGGAAAAATATAAGAACAGTGATATTGAACATTGTCGTGTGATCACAGTCAATGGTGATGTTTATGAATCACATGGCGATAGATATACTGTTAATACTGAAATGCTCGGCGATTTGACACGAGGAAGTATAAATGAACATAATCATGTTACAGGCGAAAGCCAATACTCGTTCAGTTGGGAGGATTTAAAGTCCTGTGCTGATGACGGTACAAAGATAGCTATTGCTTATGATGAAAAATACCGCTATTCTATGACATTTCCTGACGAGACTATTCCTAAAGATGATTTGTACGATGCATACAATAATGCAAAAAATCAAGTTGGAGATATACGCTCGTATGACCGCTTTTATAATAAGTTAACCATATCAGACGAAGATGTTCAGCATGAAATAATAAAAAGAGCTTGTGAAATGGTGGGGATAAAGTATGGAAGGCAAAGAAAAAAACAGTATTTTATTTGAAGAATTTAAAACAAAAGCTCGTGCTATACAAAACGAATATGATGAAAAAATGAAAGAAATACGCAAACAACGTCCTATAAAAGGAAGAGGAGAATATCCGGAAGAAATGATATTCGCAAAAGAATGCGACGAAAGAATAAGACAACTTGCAGAAGAATATCACAATAAATAACTTTTAAAACGCCCCTTTAAGGGCGTTTTATTATACCTAAAATTAAGAAAGAGGTTGATTTTTATGAGAAAATTAAGCACGATTCAGAAGAGAGAAAATCTAAATGCAGTGTTCGCAATTGACGAACCGGGAAACGGAGGGGCAAATCATACCTATGCTGTACATAAGTATGGTGAAACTCCTACTATTCTCAACGAACCGCTTGCAATCATTCAGTTTCAGAACGGGGCAAGAAAAATTCCGACCAGCATCCACGGTGTAATTGATACTGACCTGCTGGAAATTGTCCGTGACAGGCTCAAGGAATTCCAGTCGGGCGAATTTGCCACGAGAGAAAATGCTTGTGCATTAACGCACATCGAAGAAGCACTTATGTGGCTGAATCGTCGTGTTGAGGACAGAATCGAAAGAAATGTTCTCGGAACAGATACGAAATAAGCATTTGCCAAGAACATAAATGTTCTGAGCAGGTGTTATCTTTATACCCACATGAAAGCAGGTGATATTATGCCAGATAAGGATTTTGACAAAAAGATAGAGCAAATGAACATCAAAGTTGCTGAAATTCTTTGCTCTATCGGTGTAAGTATGATAACTGCTATTGTTACAGTGATCCTATACACAAGGTTATGAATGCGGTAATGGCAGAAACGATAATCGGAACGGCAATGCTCTTTACGAGAAAAGATTTGATATCTTCCCAAGCCATTTGATTTGGGTGCAGACCTTTCTGTGTAAGGGCGTATCCGAAATGAGTACGTTTAAGAAAGCCGTTTTCTAACAGGTAATCAATTATGCTGTCAATTTCATTGGTATATTTTTTGATTTCAATACCGCCATGAACTTTATGAACATTGCGGATACAATTGTCCTTTGTGTTGTAGTTGAAATCCGGTTCATCGAGTTTTTTACAGCATTTCAGAAAATACCAACTTTGCCTTGTCATATAATCATCCCCTTTACGGAGATTATACCACAGCTAACCATAAAAATCAACAGAATATCAGCGCTTGCAGCAGCAGGCGTTTTTATTATACCCAAAAACAAGAAAGCGAGGTAAAATCATGGACGAAAACAAGAAGAACGTTCCTGAAGAGGAAGAGAAGAAGCCGACCGAGACCCCACCCGAGGGAGAGCCGAAAGAGCCCGAGAAGTCTGCTGAAAAGAAGTCTGATGAGCCGAAGAACGAACCTGCCAAGGCAGAGGAGAAAGAGCCTGACGGCAAGCAGGCGGACGAAGGCGGCGATGGAGCTGCCGAGAAGCCTGAGCCTGTGGCTGCCCCTGATTCCAAAGACGAGGAGATCCTTCGCCTAAAGACTCAGATAGCAGCAATGCAGTTGGGAGTGAAGCCTGACTGCATGGAAGATGCCGTTGCAATCGCTGAGAGCTATGTCAAGGCAGGCAAAAACGACGACATCAATTCCGCACTGACGGCTGTGATCAAGAAGTATCCTGACATGAAGTCAGACGGCGGCGACAGCAAGAAGCAGGGTGGCTTCAAGGTCGGAGCAGGTTCTTCCGAAAAAGAGGAAAATGCCGACAGCAGCCGTCTTGCAAGTGCATTCGGTTTAAGGAAAAAGAAATAAGAAAGGTAAGGTGCTAAAATGGGAAACACGATCAATTATGCTGAGGTGTATTCAAATCAGCTCAGGGAACTTTACGGTCAGGAGTCCACTTCTGATCCGCTCTATCACTCAAATGAAGATATTCAGATCACAGGCGGCAAGTCTATCAAGATCCCGAAGCTTTCGGTATCAGGTTACAAGGATCACACACGCGGTTCGCTCGGCTTTAACGGCGGTACTTACAGCAACGAGTATGAGACAAAGACATTAGACCACGACCGCGATATCGAGTTTGTAGTAGATCCTATGGACTTTGACGAAACCGATACAGTTGTATCGCTTGCAAACATCCAGAGCCGCTTCGACAAAACACAGGCTATTCCCGAACTCGATTCGTACACGTTTTCAAAACTGTACTCCGAAGCGGTAAGAGTAGGCTCTGAGGTCAAGACAGACGCACTGACAATCGCAAATATCCTCGCTGATTTCGATGACAACCTCGAAAAACTCGAAGATAAGGGCGTACCGCTCGATCGTATGATTCTTTTCTGCACGTCAGCGTTCAAGAAACTCCTCAAAAATGCTGAGGGTATTCAGAGAACACTGGACATCAAGCAGGGCGGCGGTATTGACAGACGTGTGCATTCTATTGATGATATCGGTAATATCGTTACAGTCCCCTCTGCACGTTTCAAGACGGTCTACGACTTCACTGACGGCTGCAAGCCGGGCGTTGGTGCAAAGCAGATCAACTACATTCTCATCGACCCCGAGTGTCAGGTTTCACGAAACAAGTACTCGTATATCCACCTTTTCTCCCCGGGTTCAGACAGCCGCACATCAGACAATTATCTGTACCAGAACCGCAAGTACAACGGCACATTCGCAATCGATGAACTGTTCATTGACGGCTGCATTATCAGCGTAGGAACACTCGCTGCAACATTCACAGGCGACGGTTCTACAACCGAATTCACGATCGCAGGCAAGCCTGACAAGATCATCAGCGTAACGGTTGACGGCACTGCATCGACAGCGTACACATACGACAAATCAACAGGCAAGATCACATTTACAACTGCTCCCGGCAGCGGTAAGGCAATTGTGGTAACGTACTAAGGAGGGATACCATGAAGGCAGTAAAGGCAAACAAGCAGTATACTATCGCAGAAACCGAAAAGGCAGCGTATCTTGCGCAGGGATATGATATTATCGATGAAAGCGGCGCTGTCGTTGAACATTCTCCACAGGCTACCGTAGCCTACTCAGAGTACGAAAAGGTGCTGAATGAAAATGCGGCACTCAGAGCTGAGCTTGAAAAGTCCAAGTCTGACAGCAGAAGAAAAAAGGGTGAGGTGTAATGTACCTCACCCCTGAAGAGTACAAAGGCGATGTCCCTGCGGACGAAGTCGAGGATTACATCAAAGACGCCTGCCGTGCGATCGACAGTCTGACGTTCAATCGAATCGTTCGCAAGGGATTTGAAAACCTGACGGAATTCCAGCAGGAGATCATCAAAGAGGCTGTGCAGAAACACATCGATTTTGTATACGAAAATGCGGAGATGTTGGAATCTCCGCTTTCATCGTACAGTATATCAGGTGTGAGCATGAGCTTTGACCGCTCAAAAATCGTCACAGTTGGCGGCATTACTACCACAGGTAAGGTCTATAATCTGCTGATGCAGACAGGACTGTGTTACAGGGGGCTGATGTGAATGAAATATCCGCAGCTTGTGCCGAAGCGCATATGCACTTCCCCGATAACCGTGTATAGGGAATCAGGACTGAATCGTGACGGTTCGCCGAAACAGACAGCCGTGTTTTCGGGAAAATGTTTCTACAGCGAAAAGACCAAGCAGAAAATAACCGCCGATAAGCAGATAATAACGCTGTCAGGTGAGGCACTGTTCAACGGTGATATCGCACCCGATACGGATGTTATCAGCGGTGAAGTCGTTGTTCTGACGGGCATACGGCGCAAAATATACGCGTCTGAAAAGGCTAAGAATCCTGACGGAACAGTAAACTACACGCGTTTGGAGCTGATATGATGGGCGTTAGTATTAAATTAGATTATCGTGCGATACAGGGCGTTGAAAACGCTATAAGAACGTCAGCGCAAGAGGCTGTGGAGGCTGTGATGAGTGACCTTGTAAACAGCGAAACAATGCCGTTTGACACGGGCGATATGCAGAATAATCAGACATTCATTGATACCGATGAAAATAGAGTTTCAATTGTTACGGGTTCACCGCAGGCGCGGCGTTTGTACTACCACCCTGAATACAATTTCCAGCGCGGCAAGAACAAAAACGCAGGTGCGCTTTGGCTTGAACCGTATATCAATGGCGACAAGAAGGATCTCCTGCTGGACGAATACACAGAAAGGCTTAAAGAGAAACTGGAATGAAACTGTTGAAGCTGATTGAAATAGCTGATCTGGTCGCAAATTCAATTGATTTTGAATCAGTGACATCAGGCTGCATTGATACATCTGCCACACAAACGATAGGTGTGTATCAGCGCGATGCGACCGAGATCCGTGAGTGTATCGGCGGAGAATCAAGCTATCAGACCGCAAAGGTCAGAATACTGATACACTGGACGACCAATCCGAACACCGCCGAAGAAAAAGCGGCAGAGATCGCTGAGATATTCAGCGGACTGCGTGATATGCCGACTGCGGAGCATATCATAAAGTTTGCAAATTCAATCAAGATCCGCAGTATAGGAAAAGACGAGAAAGGCATCTGCGAGTACATCGTAGATGCCGATATTATATACATCGAAAGGAATGATTAACTATGTCAGAAAAGACAGGTGTATTTCCCTGTTATGAAAACCAGTTCAAGGTTGACAAAACGGGCGGAGATGGTGCAACAGAGGGCAATCTTGCGACTATCGCAGATATGGAAAGCTATTCAGTTTCCATTGACGGCAACGTCGAAGAATGGAAGCCCTACGATCAGGAAGGCTGGACACGCAGACTGATGACGGGCAAGTCTATCACTATATCCGTGTCGGGCAAGCGCAACATCGGCGATGCCGGCAATGACTACATCAACGGTCTTGCACTAAAAACAGGTGCGGCGGCTACCACAACATTTGTGTGGACGTTCCCCGACGGCGCAAAGCTGACAATGAAAGCAGTAATCAGCGTTACAGAGTGGTGCAGCGGTGATTCTACTGCGGTCGGACCGTTGGCGTTTGACGCTGCCTCGGACGGTAAACCGACTTTTACCCCAGCGACCTGACGCAGGCTGCGGCATCAGCGTCGCCTTTAAGAACGACAGCAAAAAGAACCCGTAAGAAAGTAGAGGTATCAGAATAATGGGAAAAATGTACACACTTGATAAAAAGCTGCTTTGCGGCTCTCCGGAGATCAGGATCGGCGAAAAAGTATACCCTGTGGACGACAGAAAGAACACGGTGATCAAGGTAACCAAGCTTTTCAACGATTCTAAGGGAGATGTTGAAAAGGTAGATGAAGCACTGGAACTTGCCTTCGGTGAGAAGTTCAAGGAAATTGATGAAATGGATCTTTCGTTTGCCGCATACCAGAAGCTTTTCGAGTTGGTCATCGCGGCTATGACGGGCGAAGAGCCAAAGGACGAGGATTCGTTTCCCGAACAGTGAAGAAAAGTGGTACGACCTTGACCACGACCGCGAGCTGATCGAGCAGTCGATAGCCAAGCAGTACCACATTCTCCCAAGCGAGCAGGGATCGCTCCGCTACTCTGATTGGCGGCTGCTGATCGGAGGATTAATGGAAGATACGCCCTTGGGACAGACTGTGCTTATTCGCAAGGAAAATAATCCTGATCGGCTGAAAAATTTCACACAGCACGAACATCGAATTCGTAATGGCTGGCGGAACTTCCGCGCACAGCAGATGAAATCAGTTCAGGCACCTGAGCAATTTGCGGCGATGTTTGAACGAATGTTTAAGAATATGTTTTAGGGCACTCGCGTTGAGTGCCCTTCATTTTTGTGAAAGGAGGGAAAATCATGCCAACATCGGTCGGAGTAATATCACTGGATTTTGTTATCAAGGACAAAATTCTGCCGCAGATAGAAAAAATTACGGCACAGGCACAGAGTTCTGCTGGAAAGCTGGGCGGAGCTGTCAGCAAAGCAGTAGAAGAACCGCTGAACAGCATAGGCAAACAAGCCGCAGAAGCCGTTCAGAAATCCGTTGGTACAGCCGGGAAAAAGGCTGCGGAATCCGTTGATCAAGCCATGGAGCAGGTCAAGGAAGTAACTGACAATGGCGTTGAAGCAGCATTGCAGCGGTTCGTGGAGCGCGAAGAAGCACAGGCAAAGTCCATGACAGAAGCTGTGAAGAATGCCTCTGCACGCATATCTAAATCAACAGGAAACTATGTGCAGTACAATGCTGCCGAAATCACAAAAACAGTTGAGACATTGTCTGAATCAATAGGGAAACCGCTCACCCAGACAGTCGAGAAAGCTAATGCGAAGTTAGCAGAGTTCGGTAAGTTTCAGATCGATACAAATCCTGCAAAACGGCTGCGGCAGGAAATTGAAATGACGAGCCAGCAAATGGCGATACTGCAAAAGAAGTGGCAGGAGCTTTCCGCTGCCGAGCCGTCCGACAAGACTACATCACAGCTTGCGGCTGTTGAGCAGCGTATTTTATCAACGCAGAAAAAGTTGGACGGTCTGAATGCCAAGTGGTCGGAAATGCACACACGGTCAAGCACTGTACTGAAAAAACTGGGTTCAGGATTCGGTAAAGTATTCGGCAAGATAAGGAGCGTAGGCGCAAAGGCGTTTTCATCACTCGGGAGTAAGATATCAGGCATAGGAAAATCTGCGCTGAGCGTGATCAAACCTGTCAACAAATTAGGAACGACCCTGAAAAACACCTTCAAGCGCGTTTTTGTTATGGCAGGACTGTACGCTGCCTTCCGTGCCCTGAAAGACGGATTTATAGAAACCGCCAAGGCTGACGAACAGTTCTCCAATTCTTTGAACGCTGTCAAGGCAAATTTAGCGATCGCATTCACACCGATAATGCAGGCTGTAATGCCTGCGCTAAACACGCTGATGAGCGGTCTTGCAACGGTCACAAAGTCTATTGCAGGGTTCATATCGGGCATATTCGGTACGACCTACAAACAGGCAGCGGAAGCCACCAAGAAGCTGAAATCAACGACAGAAGCCGCTAAAAAAGCCAAGGTATCCATGGCTGGCATAGACGAAATGAACGTGCTGTCAGGCGGCGGAAACGATGAATCGGGTTCATCTGACAGCGGCATTGACTACAGCAAAATCGATATGACCGAACCTGAACTTCCCGACTGGGCAGAACGCCTGAAAGATTCGATAAAACAGGGAGACTGGGCAGGCGTAGGTCAGATACTTGCGGAACGTGTCAATGCTGTATTTTCAGGAATAAACTGGGAAAAACTGAGCAGCAAGATAAACAGCGGCATATCCAAGGTAACTGACGGAATTAATGGCTTTGTTGATAATATCGACTGGGGCGTTATGGGCGATACAGTTGCAGGCGGTCTGAACACTATCACTTCGGCGATCAACACGTTTTTCGAGGGGATAAAGTGGGGCAAGATCGGCAAGGGCATAGCTGACGGTCTGAACCGCGCCATTAAGAAAACCGACTGGAAGGGACTTGGCAAGGCGCTTTCCGCGCGGCTAAAGGCATTTATCGATGCAGGATTTGCATTTGTCACAAACTTCGACTTCAAAGGACTGGGCAAGGGCATAGGTGAAGCTGTCAATGCTTGGTTTGACAACCTCGACTTCGGCAAGGCTGGAGCAACGCTGTCCGAAGGATTCAAGGGTGTTCTTGACACACTAATAGAGATAGTTCAGACAATAGACTGGGCAAGCATAGGCGCGAAAATTGCTGATTTCATCGCCAACATTGACTGGGGCGGAATCGCAAGCAGACTTTTCGAGTTGCTCGGCAGTGCTATCGGCGCAGCAGTTTCCCTTTTGTGGGGTGCGCTGCAAGGCGTAGTTGACGCGATAAAAGAATATTTTTCAGGTAAAATTGACGAAGCAGGTGGAAACATTGTCCTCGGGCTGTTCAACGGTATACTTGACGCGCTGAAAAATGTCGGTACATGGATATACGAACATATCTTCAAACCGTTTATAGACGGTTTCAAGAAAGCATTCGGGATCGCCAGTCCGTCCAAGGAAATGGGAACAATGGGCGGATTTATCATTGACGGTCTGTTCAATGCGATTTCGGACGGTATTGAAAAAATAAAGGAAATATTCTCGAAAATGCTTTCCGCTATTCTGGAGATATTCGATGATATTGACCAGTGGTTCAGTGATAAGTTCCGTCAGGCATGGGAAGCTATCAAACGAATCTTTTCGGGTGTGGGAACATGGTTCAGGAATCGCTGGAACGATATCACATCGGCATTTTCATCGGTAGGAACGTGGTTCAGCAATGCGTTTTCGGGTGCATGGAACGGCATAAAGAACGCGTTCTCAGGAGTGGGCAAGTTCTTCAGCGGTGTCTGGGACGGTATCACATCGGTGTTCAGCCATGTGACGGACTGGTTCAGGGACAAATTTTCCGAAGCTTGGCAGGCGGTCAAGAATGTATTCTCAGCAGGCGGCGAAATTTTTTCGGGTATTGCTGAGAACATCGCAGGGGTTTTCAAGGACGTTGTGAATTCGTTGATTGACGGTATCAACTGGGTAATTGCTCAGCCGTTCAATGCGATAAATGACGCTCTTGATGGTCTCCGAGGTCTGGAAATTATGGATTGGGAGCCATTTTCATGGCTGCCGACAATTGGCGTACCTGAGATCCCACATCTGGCTAAGGGCGGTCTTGCGACTGCGCCTACATTGGCTATGGTCGGCGATAACAAAAACGCTGCCACAGACCCCGAAGTTATCGCGCCGTTGTCCAAACTGAAAGGAATGCTCGGCGACAGCGGCGGCAGCAGTGAAATAGTTGAACTGCTGCGGATCATTATTGAACTTCTGCGCTCGGGAATGAATGTAGAAATAATCAATTATCTTTTCAAAAATTCCAAGGAATTCAGCCGAGAAGTGCTGCAAATCGTGAATAGCGACCGCGCAAGGAGGGGTGAATAATGTTAGCGATAAAGTCCATAAACGGCACTCAGCTTGCCGTACAGCCGATTTCAGACGGCTATAGTGTAATATGTTCCGACCTTTTGGCAGAGGGCTCAGGGCGCTCTACGGAAACAGGAAAAGCGCTGCGTTACCCTATTCGCACAAACACATATAAACTGACGTTGAAATTCAAAGGCGAAAGTGCAGAAATCGCACAGGTCAATTCACTGGTAAGCGCGTTTACACAGACTGTCGTTTTTCTGCATAATGGCAGTTATGTTACAGCACAGATGTATCCGTCAGACCGAACGACTGTTGACAATGGTTTTACGGCGGAATTATCTGTGAATCTGATCGAAATATAGGGGGTGAGATATTGTATCAGGTATCAGCCGCATATATAGCGGCGATCGAAAGCGGCGCAGTTCAGCATATACACGGAACTCTTACGGACGTCAACGGGGACACACTCACTCTTGACGATAGCACAATGGTCGGAAATCCAAGCATAGACCTGCGCTGCGTTGAAGATGAAGAAGTGTTCATGATCGGTCAGATGTACACAGGCGAACTGAGCATGATCCTGAACGTGCCCTATCTGCGGCGCGATGAAATTATCGGCGGTGAAGTGCGGATGTGGTTTTCGGTTGACGGCGCAGCAGATGAAGTGCCGCTGGGAGTGTTTGACGTAACATCTGCTGAACGAGAAAGCGGTTCGAGGTTAACGGTGAAAGCCGTTGACCACATCAGCCGTCTTGATTCGGAACTGAACAACGACTACGTTGGTGTAGTTTTCGCGGCGGCAGTTCTGGAACAAATCGAAACGGTCGCGAAGGTTGAGTTTGCGCAGACTATAGACGAAATAAACGCGCTCTTGCCGACTGACAGTGACGGAAAGAAAATTGACATCAAGTACGACTGGTTCGGAACGCATTATCTTTCAAACTGCCGTGATGAGGTACGGGCAATTGCGCAACTTATCGGCGGTTTTGCGTTTGCAAATCGCGAGGGCAAGATAGAATTCCGCAGGTTCTCAAAAACTCCGGTGCGGACTATTCCTGTAGATCTGCGCAAGAGTATCAAGCTGAGCGAATACAATTACCGCGTCAGACAGTTCTCTTACACCGGTTCACTCGGACACACTGTCTCCGAGCCTGTAGCAACGCAGGCAGGTCAGGGACAGTCTACAGCCGTTCTGAACATCACGGACAACAAATATGTGTGGGACAATGACAAGAACTACAAGGAACGTTTTGACTGGCTGTTGTATCCGCTTTGTGCATATTTCAGCGACATGAGTTGGGTTCCGGGCACGATCGAGTACTACGGCGACCCTGCGCTTGACCTCGGGGACATGGTGATTGTAAAGGGCGGTATCACGGAAAGCGAGGACTGCAAGTTCCTGATATGCTCAAACTTCTGGCAGTTCCGTTCTCCACAGCAGCTCACCGCTCCGGGCGTACCGCGCGCAGGTTCAAATACGGTAAGTTCCTCGGGCGGTTCGACAAGTTCGGGCGCGTCGGGCACGCAAATCAATATCACAAAAGGCAAGACCATCGAAGTCGCGGAACTGAACGAGTATCCGCAGGACATAGATATGGCAACCGTGATAGCAGACGGCGTAGTTAACGCGAAAGAGCCTACATGGGCATTTTTGCACTACAATGCAAACCTGCAAGGCGCAGAGGACTGCACGGTAAATATCACGTCATACATGGACGGCGCGGCAGTTGTGTTTGCAGAAGCATTCACGCTTGCGGCGAATGAGTACAAATCGGCTGAACGAGTTATCCCGATAGTGCTGGATGCAGGCGAACACCTGTTCAGCGTGAAGCTGGAGACCAATGATAAATCAATTACTATCAGTAACGTTTCAGCGCAGGTCTGGGGGCAGAACATTGTTGGAAATGTGAAAGGGGGCACAGGTGTGGCATACATAAAGGACATTCTGGAAACATTCATCAGCACGAGCGAACCTGAGACTATCCGCAATATGCTGACAGCCATTGACCAGCAGCGTGATATTCTCGCAGGCATTCTTACGGCAAAAGGCGTTGAAGCTGACGTGGGCGAAACGCTGAATACGCTGGTTGCAAAGGTGGCTGATATAAGCGGTTCACAGGATAAAGTCGGTCAGGCAATGGTGATATGTGATTCGGCAAAGAAATGCGTGATAGGGAACGCCAGTTTCACGGCGGATATAGAGGGTTAAGAAAGGAAAAAATAAAATGGCAATTACATCAATTATGAATGCAACTCCGGCGGCTGCAAAAGCATTTATAGATAACTTGGGATTCACAGGAATAACTACCGCTGTATCATCATCAGGCACAAATGTAAGCCAAATTAAACACAATAACATATTGGTGATTGGGGGACTCAAGGTATATTATAACAATGGTGGTTCTTCGTTTGAAATAGGCAGCAGTTCGTCTGAAATACATTACACAATTCTTGCTTGCACTAATGGTATTATCATACAGGCTCTTAGTTATGACGGAACAACAAAAATCAATTCAGCGTTCATGTCATTTAATAGTGACGGCACACTTATATACGGGGCACCTTACAAATCTGATTCGTTAGCAAATCCTCGTGTGTGTCGCTCAGATTTAGAAAATTTTCTTGGAAACAATTGCACTCGCCATTTAGCTAATTGCACAACGTTAGCTAATTTTGTAACAGCCGCAAGTCTTGGTGATGCTAATGTTGCGGCTGAAAATGCATATTATATACCGATTTATCAGTATGACGGCATGGGCATAATTACGCTTAACAACGAAAAATACATCACAAACGGATATTGGTGTATCAAGGACTGAAAGGATAATGTATGAAATTAAGTGAACGAATCGCGAAACTTATCGATGTGAAATCAATCGTCACGATTGTTCTGACCGCAGTTTTTGCGGCGCAGAGCCTTCGCGGTATGATATCATCGGAACAGTTCCTTACAGTTTTCACAGTTGTGATAAGTTTCTATTTTGGAACACAGTACGCAAAAACAGTACGCAAAAAATAAGGAGTGATTTTATGATCTACAAGTACACCGACGAAACACAGCTTTCTGCGCATTTCAACGTGCGGGAATTCCGCTGCAAGTGCGGCAGATCACATGATATTGAACTCAATCCTGATCTGATTTTAAAACTGGAAAAACTTTATAGGGGACTTGATTGCACTAAGATAATCATTACAAGCGGCTATCGCTGCTCGGATCACGACAAGGCAGTAGGCGGCAACGGCTACGGGCAGCATACAAAAGGCAACGCCGCGGATATTATTTGCTATGATCAGGATGGTGAAATAATCAATACTAAAAAAATCGCCTGCCGAGCACAAAGCATCGGTTTCCGAGGTATTGGCAACATTGACCGTACATACACTGCAATTCACGTTGACGTGCGTACAGGCGCAAAGTGGTACGGCGACGAAGCTGTACGCGGAGGTACTTCCGGCAGCGTAACAGATGATTTTTGCAGGTATTACGCAGTCACAACAAAAACAAATCCGATATCTGAACTCCAGACGATTTTAAACGCTAAGGGCGCATCTTTGACTGTGGATGGCATTGCAGGTACAAAAACGCGCGCAGAGTGCTACAGATACACGATCGAACCCGGTGATCAGGGACAACTGACACGTTGGGTACAGCAGCGTTTAAACGCGTTAGGATTCGACTGTGGTGCTGCAGATGGTATTGCCGGTACACTGACAATGAACGCGATCCACGCGCTGCAGGAATCCAACGGTCACGATGTAGGAATTCTGAAAAACAGTGACTGGGACATACTTACAAAATAACTGGGACATACTTACAAAATAAATTAAAATGCCCTTTTGCTACGGCATCAGGGCATTACGTTTAACAAATAGGAGGATCTATATTATGAAATCATTTATTCCATGGATAGGCGGTAAAAGACTGCTCGCAGACAAAATCATATCATTGTTCCCGGACAAAATCGACCGATATGTCGAAGTATTCGGCGGCGGTGGTTCAGTGCTGTTTGCACGCGATAAACACGCGCCGCTCGAAATTTACAACGACGCGAACAGTCAGCTTGTGAACCTCTTCCGCTGCATCAGATTCCACAGACAGGAACTTCAGCGCGAAATATCAGGGTATATAAACGCCCGGGAAGTATTTGATGATATACGCGCACAGATCGATATGCGCGGTTTTACGGATATCCAGCGCGCAGCAATGTTCTATATTCGGATAAAAATCAGCTATGGAGCTGACGGAAGAACATACGGGTGCAACAAGAAAAATATATCGGCTGACTATCTGACAGAAATCGAAGAACGTTTGAAAACAGGTGCAGGGGTTGTCATAGAACACAAGGATTTTGAAAATTTAATAAATGTCTATGATCGCCCCGGCGCACTGTTCTACTGTGATCCACCCTATCACAAAACAGAAAGGCACTATGATGTAAAATTTAAACCCGAAGATCATCAGCGCCTGAAGCACTGCTTAGCCGGCATAAAAGGACGGTTTATACTGTCGTATAACGATGATGAATACATTAGGGATCTGTATAAAGAATTCAATATACTGCCCGTGTCACGTCAGAACAACCTCAGCAGCGGAGAGTTTAAGGAATTGATCATAAAGAACTATTAAAGTTGAAGTATTTTTTTTAGAGCGAAAATAACGTATATCGTTATTTTAATTGTAAAAAGGATATAGGAGGTCACTATGATCAAATGCCAGTTAAAGTCCATTTTAAAAGGGCTTAACCTCACACAAAAAGAACTGTGTGAACGCATAAACGCACGACCGTCAACAATATGTGCGCTGTGTAACAACACGTTTGACTATTTAAACATACACCTTTTAAATGATATTTGTGATGCTCTGAATTGCGATATATCAGAGTTACTAAAAAAAGCCTCTTGACATTAAAATCAAGAGGCTTTTTTTACACAAAGTAGATTTTTTTGTATTTTGAGTGTCAATTTTTTGTATTTTGCGCGTCAAGCAACACTCGGCGTTGACCTGCCCGTTCACTTTTGAGAAATAGCGGATATATCCGGCGTAGTGGAGCAGGACAGCGTTCACGGCTTCTGGGTCGCCCTCACGGGCTTTGAGGATTGTTTCATAGGGGAGAAGTCTACTCATACCGGCTCACCCCCATTTCTTCGCGTAGCCGCTGCAAGGCAAGCTGGATATGCCGCCCCGCTGTGCTGCGTGACCGGCCAATACACGCGCCGATCACGCGCTGCGGCTGGCGCAGAAAGTAATAGCGCAGGATTTCTTCCCGCGTCTGCTCCGGCAAAACAGAGATCGCGTCGGCAAGGGCGGCGTTGCAGAGCAGGACGGTCTGACCGCAGACGGTAAATGGGTATTCCTCGTCCGGCTCCGACGCGGCAAACTGGACAAACTTCTCGTTCATCAGATAGTCAAGGGAAACTTGCCGTTCCCATTGCCGTTTAAGCTTCAAAATCTTGTCCAAGGCGGCACAGCGGATAACAGTCTTGCAAAAGGCGTTGTACCTGCGCTGGATATATTCTTGATAGGCTATCTGGTCGGTCATGGAAATTCCCCTTTCTGAATAATAGTGCGGGGCGGTGGCACTTCTTGCTGTCGCCCCTTGATTGCCTACCAGCAAAGGCGGGCGGGGCTGTCAACGGCTGCGCATATGCGCCGTTCATCTTGACCGTTGACTGGCTCGGCTGGGTTTGCTATTTACCCGACAAACTTGAATTTATTTTAAGCTATCACGTTTTACCTTCTTAAGCCTTACTATCATTACCATAGGAATTTCTTTGTTGGTTTTAAAACATTCTTCATAAAATCCATCAATGACAAATCCAGCTCTAAAACAAAGGTTAAAAATATCTTGTATGGAACGATGATAATAAATCTGCTCTTTCGGTTGCCCTTCAATCGCTATATCATAGTAACTGTGCGGTGTCATATATTTTTCAGTCAACGTGACAAAACAAGGGTGTTGCGTTGCAAAGACAAAAATTCCGCTTTCCTGCAACAGTTCA
>UQEM01000013.1 GCA_900540005.1 uncultured Ruminococcus sp. | reverse complement strand
GTCTCGTGGGCTCGGAGATGTGTATAAGAGACAGATTGAATATTACGACTGCGGACGGTTCGAGGTGTATATCGCTGCCAATCCGCAGAATATTGATATTTTTCAGACCGGGCGTATCGTAGGACGGGATGATGACAGCCAGCATTTCGGAATTATCGAGTCTGTGCAGATCGACACCGATGCAGAGAACGGCGACTATCTGATCGTAAAAGGCAGATTCCTCATGTGTCTGTTTGAACGCCGTATCATCAATCCTACGCTCTCTATCACAGCGGATACGGCGTATTCGGATATTGTCCGAAATGCGGTAACTCTGAATGCAATACAGCAGGATAACCGCCGTATTCCGGGTCTTTCCCTCGGAACTGTGTCCGGTGCCTGTTGGGAGCAGACAGCAACCTTGCAAGTCAGCTACGCCAATCTTATGGAATGGGTGTATACCATCTGCGAGAGGATCGGCGGCACAGCAAATATCCGGATTGTGAAGAACAGCGGCGAGACCTATAAAATGGTCTTTGATTTATCTGAGGGAACGGACAGAAGCATCACACAGGACGATGAATCGCATATCATCTTTTCCGATGCTTACAGCAATCTGCTATCATTTTCCTATGCTTCCGATTCAGCTATCACACGCAACTTTGCCTACATCTATGGGCATGGTGAAGGTTCAGAGCGTAAACACACAACATATTGTGTCGGAGAAGAACCTGCATATTTGTCTCGCTATGAGCTGTATGTGGATGCAAAGGATATCTCCGAAGAAGAACAGACCGAGGGTGTGACAGTACCGATTCCTGAAGAGCGATATATCGAATTATTAAAGTCTCGCGGCTCAGAAAAACTGGTCGATCCGAAAACAGCCTCAGAATCGGAGATAGCGGCAGATTCTACACATTATGTCTACAACCGTGATTATTATGTTGGTGACTATGTGACCGTGGAGCATAAGCGTTTCGGGATGATCCAGCCGAAAGTGCAGCTCATCGGCATGATCGAGGCTTTCGACCAGAACGGCAGGAGCCTTACACCGACCTTCAGAAAGGAATGATAACATGGCATTTTCATGCGGCTTTTTCAATTCAAAAGGTCTTGACAGAACCTATACAGCGGAGAACTTCACTGAGTATCTCAGCAGTATCATCTGCAACGGTATTCTCGATACCTACGGGCAGAATTTCAAGCTAACGTCAGCTTCTTCCGGCTTGAAAGTAATTCTCGGCACGGGCAAAGCGTGGATCAACGGACACTATTTCGTCAATGATTCCCGCTATACGATCGATCTGTCAGAGTATATGGACGAGTCCTTGCCGCGCTATGTGGGCATTGCAATTTATCTTGATACGACAGAATCCGTCCGCAGCGTGACGCTGAAGCTGTTTCCCGGTACACCTGCTGAAAGTCCGTCGCTGCCGTCTATCCCGCAGGATGCAGACCATGTGCGGCTGCTCATGTATGCAGTGCGCCTGAATCCCGGTGCAACGGAATTGTCCGACCGTGACTGGTGGGATTACCGTGAGGATTCAAATGTCTGCGGGTACTGTAAGTGCATCCTCGGTAAATGCAAGATCACGGAACTGATGTCACAGATGGCGCAGCTTATCGCAGAGGTACAGGAAAATAATCAGACGATTGAGGAACTCACCAATAAGGTGGAAGAACTGACCGCCGAGGTTGAGGATATCGGGGATGTGATCTTAGCTGGACAGTGCGGTGATAATGTCTATTATGTATTGTACTCCAACGGCAAGGTGCTGCTCAAAGGCACAGGACCGATGTACGAATACAATAGCTCCGACCGTTCGCCGTTCTACAGGAATGACGCAGTAAAGAAGGTTGTGGTATCTGAGGGTATTACTTCTGTCGGATACGATGCATTTTTGCGCTGTATGAATCTTGAATCTGCCTCGCTCCCGTCAACGCTCACATACATCGGAAGCGGTGCCTTCATGCCTGCGGATGAAGGAATGGGTGCTGCGGGAAAGCTGAAAAGCATCACCATTCCGGATGCAGTATCGACTATCGGCGGCGGTGCATTCTGGGGTGCTGCATTGACTTCTCTTACAATTCCGCACAATGTTTCTTCTGTCGGCAGCTATGTGTGCAGAGATTGTTCACGTCTGGTATCTGTGAGATATGAAGGCTCTGTGGTTGGCGCATATATGTTTGTGGGCTGCTCGGCTTTAAGTGAGTTCACCATTGCAAATACAGTTACGGAAATCAAGGAGCATTGCTTCAATTACTGCACGTCACTTGAAATCATCACTTATGAGGGTAGTTTGGCGCAGTGGCAGGCAATTCCGAAGGGTACAAGCTGGGACGGCAAAGGTGGCTCCGGACTTGCTGTATCCGGTCTGACCCGTATCCAGTGCCTTGACGGATTTATGGAATGGGATGACGAGAACCATGAATGGAAAGTTGGTGAAGAATAATGTAGAAATTCCTTATAAAAAACCAGAGCATTGAGATTGTGGAGCGAGAGATTCTTGCAGACCACCAAATTCAGTATGTGCAGTTCAAATTCACATTTGACGGTGACTGGAAGCATTTTCACAAGGTCGTGCAGTTCTCACAGTGTGATGAGATGTATTCCGTAGTCCTCGGCACAGAGGGAACGACCTTGTATCTGCCTGCGGAACTTCATGCAGGTGCGGCTAAAATGGCTGTATTCGGCTACGATACGGAAAGCGATACGACTGTGAGAGCAACGACAGTTCCTGTGACGTTGAATATCCGTGAATCCGGCTTTGAGGGCGATGATCCGCCGATCCCGCCGACACCTGATCTGTATGCTCAGCTTCTGAAACGTATTGAGGACGCAGAACACGGACTGGACGGAAAGAGCGCCTATGAGATCGCTGTGGAGCACGGCTATGTCGGCACGGAGGAGGAATGGCTGGAAAGTTTGAAGGGCAAGGACGGCATCACGCCGGATATGTCGGAGTATCCGAAAACAACGGAAGTCACGACGATAATTGAGCGTGAGATTGCTCCCGTAGCGGAGGAGGCGCACAGCCACTCTAATAAGGAAACGCTCGACCGTCTGACCCCGGAACTGATGCAGGAGCTTGACGGCTTGCAGCAATTTGAGGACAGCACCACCTACGAGATTCAGACGCTGAATGAAGCAGTAGAGAATCTCAGACCGAGTACGCACAGTCATACGAACCTTGATGTGCTGAACGCCCTGAATGCGGCACTTCTGGCGGATTTGCAGGGCTTACAGCAGTTTGAGGATGCCACGAATTATGATATCCATGATATCCGGGAGGCTCTGCTTCCAATCAGTTCTGCGGCGCATACCCACAACAACAAAGATGTGCTGGACACCATCACCGAGCAGTATATGCATGATGAAGCGGCTTTCCATGCACAGACAGCAGACGCTCTGCACGGACTGTCTACCGGACTGAGCGAGGTTTCTGCGCAGGCGCATTCTCATGCAAATAAAGCTGTAATCGACAGCATCACGCAGGAGATGCTTGATGATCTCTCGTCCATTTCTACTGTTGTCGGACAGGCGCACTGGCATCACAATCTCACAACACTGAACAGTATCACAGAATCCCACGTTACACGCTGGAATGACGCATACACTACAGCTATGAATCTTACGGAGCGTGTGGGGGTCAATGAGGGTGTGTTCGAGCGTTTCAAGACGGAGATCCTCTATGATATGCAGGGCGCAAAAACGTCTATCACTGAGATCAATACTCGTTTGGCAGCATTGGAGGATGCACTTTCCGGTGTCGAAACTGCACTGGCTGATATCGTGGAGGTGAGCGAATGAGTATCGGAAGTTATCTGACGGCCCTCGATGAGCAGAGAGACCAACTTGCAAGAAACCTTGTGACAATGGGCGTGCAGGCTTCAGAATCTGAAAAACTGAATTCGCTCGTGCCGAAGGTGCTGCAAATTCCGCAGACAAAGCCGGAAATCACGCTGTTCAGGGCTTCCATCGATGCTCTCCATGATTACGGCGAGAAGGTGTACACCTTTTATAATGACGGATATCGCAGCCTTGCAGGTTTTACCGAATCCTACGAGCATTTCTGCTGTGATGAAAACGGCTATGCGATCTACTACAATCAGCCTGATTTCAACTGGGGGGCTGTCATTTATACCATGTGTGTGGAGCCTGTTCGTATCAATGCTAACCGAAAAATACTTCTAAGCTACAAGTCAGGTGCAACTGATATCGGTGAGATGTGGCTTGTTCCGAAAAGCAACGAAGTGTTATCTCCGGCAGATACCGCCCGATATATTTCCGAGGTGATTCAGAATAATAACGCTATTTCTGTCTCATTCGGCTGGCTTGGCACTGGGGGCAATTATATCAATGTCCTGCACAAATGCAGCAACATCAGTGAAGGCGAGTATTACCTTGCGTGGAAGGCGGTGACGGACAACACAAGCCCGATGATCCGTTCAGTCAGAATTGTAGATACAGCAATTTGAAGGAGGACAAAATGAAAGAAAATATCTGTACCGCCGCTGGAGTCATCGGCGGTTTTTTTGCAGCACTGCTCGGCGGCTGGGATTCGGCTATGATCACACTGATTATTTTCATGGCTATCGACTTCACGACCGGACTGATCGCTGCATCTATGGGAAAATCCAAGCACAGCAAGACCGGCAGGCTCAGCTCCAAGGCAGGCTGGGTTGGACTCGCAAAGAAGTTCTGCATTCTGCTCATGGTTGTGGTGGCAGTGAGAATGGATATTCTCATCGGTACGACATATATCCGTGATGCGACATGCATCGGATTCTGTGTCAACGAACTGTTGTCCATCGTGGAGAACACGTCGCTTATGGGTATCCCATACCCGGAACCGATTCGCAAGGGCATTGAAGTTTTACAAAACAAAGTCAAGGAGGACGACCATGATTAAGACCTATTCCTATTCAGACAACACCCAACTCTCTGCACATTTCAATGCAAAAGAATTCCGCTGCAAATGCGGCAAGGTGCATGAATTCAGTATCTCCAACGAACTTGTGGATAAGCTGGAGAAATTATACACCGCACTCAACTGCTCAAAAATCATTGTGACCTCCGGCTACAGATGCCCCACACATGATAAGAATGTGGGCGGCAGCGGTACCGGACAGCATACGCTCGGCAATGCGGCGGATATCTGCTGCTACGGTCAGGACGGACAGCCGATTTCCAGCAAAACCGTTTGCTGTAAAGCACAGGATATCGGCTTTACTGGCATTGCCAACATTACCGCCGCATATATCTACACGCATGTGGATATGCGTCCGAATGGCAAATGGTACGGCGATGAAGTTCACGGCAACAGCTCTGTGACCGATGATTTTTACAAGTATTTTTCTGCTGATACTGCGGATAACCACAAAGAGGCTGATACTATGAAAGGTATCGATGTGAGCGTTCACAACGGTGATATCGACTGGCAAAAAGTCAAAGCTGACGGTATTGAGTTTGCTATCCTGCGTGCAGGCTATGGCAAGCTGGCATCCCAGAAAGATCAGAAATTCGAGCAGAATTACAAGAATGCAAAAGCTGTGAATTTCCCTGTCGGTGCGTACTGGTATTCCTATGCGATGAGTCCGGAAGAAGCAGAGCTTGAAGCGGATGTGTTCCTGTCTGTTATCAAGGGAAAGCAGTTTGAAATGCCTGTATATTTCGATCTTGAGGAAAAGAAGCAGTTCGACCTCGGCAAGGAAAAGGTCTCTGCAATTATGAGAGCATTTCTGGAGCGTGTCGAATCCGCCGGCTATTTCACTGGGCTCTACGGTTCTGCTTCATCCCTCACTACCCACACTGCCGATGATATCAAGAGCCGCTACACCATTTGGCTTGCCCACTGGGTCGATCAGACCAACTACAGCGGTGCATACGCCATCTGGCAGTACAGCAGCAAAGGCAAGGTTGCAGGCATCAACGGCAATGTGGATCTGGATATCTGCTACAAGGATTTTCCCACAGTCATCAAGAATAAGGGACTGAACGGATTCGGCAAGGAGAAAGATCTTCCTGATCCGCCTGTTACTACTGCGGATGACGGTATCGCTGTCGAGGTAACTGTGGACGGTCAGAAGTATAGCGGCAAACTGAATAAGGCGTAAAAAAACTCCCCGGAACTGCTCAAAACGAACAGCTCCGGGGAGCATTATTTCGGGATCATATCTTAGCGAGGTATTATCCCTCAATTGCAATATACTTGTGATTCTCCAGCTTCTTAGGCTCTGCCTTCGGAACGCAGATGTTCAGAACACCGTCCTCAAACTTTGCCTTCACATCGGCTTCGGTAACAGTATCACCGATATAGAAACTTCTCTGCATTGCACCGGCGTAACGCTCCTGACGGATCAGCTTGCCCTTCTCAGTCTTTTCGTCCTTGTCAAGCCCCTTTGCGGCACTGACAGTCAGATAACCGTTCTGAAGCTCAAGATTGATCTGATCTTTCTTGAAGCCCGGCAGGTCGATAACGATCTCATAGTGGTCGTCATGCTCATGGACATCCGTCTTCATAACCTGCGCAGCGTGCTTGCCGTACAGCTTCTTCTCCACGTCTCTGCCGAAGTCAGGGAATCTGAAGAAATCATCGAATAAGTTTTCACCGAAAATGCTAGGATACAACATAGGTCAGTCCTCCTTTTTACTCGTAACATTGTTTCCATTGCTTCGAGCAAGGGGACGGAGGGTTCAGCACCCGGATCCTTTGGTGCTTCTCTGTTCCTTTGTTCTGATTATATTATAGCACTCTGAATTAGCACTGTCAAGGAAAGAGTGCTAATTTTCACATAGGTTTCAAATTTTTGACAGAAATGTCACATTAGCTTTTCAGGAGGTATGCTATGGAACAGCAGAAAATCATTGACGAAATCAATTTTTTCAGAGCGCAGACAATCACAAGATTGCTGTTTGAAAGCGGCATGATCACAACTGACGAATGTGACAAATTAACGGAACTGAACCGCGAATCTTTCTCTCCGATGTTTGCGGACTTATTACCGAAAACACTTGAAAAATCGTCAAACCAGAGCTAATATAGTGTACTGACAAAAGGAGGTAATGCCATGATCATAAGAAAAATCGATGCACAGGAACCTGCAGCAGCACAGAAACTGCGCATGGCCGCTTACTGCCGTGTCAGTACCGAGAACGCTGACCAGAAGGAAAGCCTTGAAGCCCAGAAAGCACATTATGAAACATGGATCAAACGGCATTCCGACTGGGAATTTGCAGGCGTATTCTATGATTTCGGTATCAGCGGAATAAAAGCAGATTCCCGTGATGGCTTGCAGGCGCTTTTGTATGCCTGCCGTACCGGGAACATCGATTATGTGCTGACAAAATCAATCAGCCGTTTTTCCCGTAATACCGCTGACTGTCTGTCGCTGGTGCGGGAACTGCTGTCGTGCAATATCCCGATCTACTTTGAAAAGGAAAACATAGACACCGGCTCAATGGATAGTGAACTGATTCTGTCGATGCTTAGCAGCATGGCGCAAGACGAATCAGAATCGATCTCCAAGAATGTGAAATGGTCGATACAGCAGAGAATTGAAGCAGGAACCTTCAAATTCGGTTATCCGCCGTATGGCTATGCAAAAGATGCCAACGGCGATCTTGTCATCGAACCAACTGAAGCTGAAGTAATCCGTCTGATCTTTTCATCGGCACTGAACGGAATAGGAACATACAAGATCGCTCAGATGCTTGAAAGCAGGGGGATTCCTACCCGTAAGGGTGGAAAATGGTCTGGCTCAACGATCAAAGGAATACTCGTGAACGAAAAATACTACGGCGCTGCCGCGTTCATGAAAACCTATACGGACAGCAGCTTCCGGCGGCATAACAATCACGGAGAGGTCGACAGCTACTATGCGGAGGAGCATCACGAGCCGATCATCAGCAGAGAGGTGTTCGACAAGGTACAGCTTGTCCTGCAAAAGCATGCTGAAGAGCATAATATTGAAGCGGATGTCGGGAAGTATCAGAATAAGTATCCGTTTTCCGGCAAAATCATCTGCGGTGAATGCGGCGGTAAATTCAAGCGGCAGACGCAGACCACTGGAATTGCGTGGGCTTGTACGACACACCTGTATAATAAGGCTTCCTGTTCTATGAAGTTCTTAAAGGATGCGGCAGTCAAAGCTGCATTTGTGACCATGCTGAACAAGCTGATTTTCGGCTATCAGTTTATCCTGTCTCCGTATCTGGAATCATTGAAACTTTCCGATGCTGACAATCACCTTCTAAGTATAATGGAATTAAAGACAGCGCTGCAGAAGAATACGGACAGAAAGCAGGAGCTCAGAAAACTTCGTGTCGGCGGTTTCCTTGACAGCGTAATGTATATGCAGGAGCTGAGACGGATCGAACAGCAGAACGAGGAATACCGCGCTACACTTAAAAATCAGGAAAAGACCGCTGTGAACGGAAGCATCAAGGAAACAGAAAAGCTACTGCATTTCATAGAATCACTCGAAACACAGACAGAATTCAGCGATGAAGCTTTCACGGAGTACGTGGACAGCATTATCGTCTATTCCCGCACAAGAATTGGATTTCGTTTGAAATGCGGACTGACGCTGAAGGAGGAGTTATGCTCGGGTACAGAATAATTGATGGAATAGCAAAAATCGATGAATCCGAAGCCTGTGCAATCAGAGCGATTTTTAGCGGCTATATTTCGGGCATGAGCCTGCGAGAAGCCGCAGAAAAAGCCGGAAAGCCTATGGTTCACAGCATGGTGAAGCGTGTCATCCGGAATATCTGCTATATCGTCGATGACTTCTATCCAGCGATCGTCAGCAGGCAGACATTCACAAAGGCAAATGCCGAGCTGATCCGCAGAGCCGAAAAGCACGGAAGCGGGAAACGGCTGAAAGTACCGCCCGTCTATACAGAATTTACACTTGCTGAACCGGAAATGCAATATGAGGATCCGATCGCGCAGGCAGAATATATGTACAGCTTGATAGGGGTGATAAAATGAACGTGATCAAAATTCCTGCAAAACCGCAGAAGGGCAACAGCGCCGCAAAAACGGAGATAAAGAAGCTTCGTGTAGCGGCATACTGCCGTGTCAGCACGGACAATGAAGAACAGGCATCCAGCTATGAGAGCCAGATCCAGCACTATACAGAGTACATCAATTCAAAACCCGAATGGGAAATGGTCAGGGTATACGCAGATGAAGGAATCTCAGCAACCTCAACAAAAGGCAGAGAGGAATTCAATGCGATGATCGAGGACTGCAAAAAGGGTCTGATCGACCTGATCCTGACAAAATCTATCAGCCGATTTGCCCGAAACACTGTGGACTGCCTGAATTACATCCGCATGCTGAAGGGTATGAATATCCCCGTGTACTTTGAAAAGGAATCTATCAATACGATGGATACAAGGGGCGAAGTTCTCCTGACGATCATGGCATCACTGGCGCAGCAGGAATCTGAATCCCTCAGCAAAAATACAAAAATGGGTATCCATTATCGCTTTCAGCAGGGTAAGGTGATGGTCAATGCCCGCAACTTCCTCGGCTACGATAAGGATGAGAACGGTCACCTGATCATCAACCCGGAACAGGCTGAGATCGTCAAACGCATTTTCAGAGAGTACTTTGAGGGGAAAAGCTGTAAAAAGATCGCGCAGGGATTAGAGCGTGACGGCGTCCTGACCTCCCGCGGAAAGGCAAAATGGCATGACACATCGATTCGTAAGATACTTGAAAACGAGAAGTATATGGGCGATGCACTCCTGCAAAAGACCTGCACGGTGGACTTTCTGAATAAAAAGCGGGTAAAGAATACCGGAATGCAGCCGCAGTATTATGTCGAGGACGACCATGAAGCAATTATCCCGAAAGAGATATTTCTGATGGTACAGGAGGAAATGGCACGGCGCAGTGAACAGAACGCCTGCTTTGGCAGACGGAAGAATTTCAGTGCAAACCATCCGTTTTCAAAAATCGTGTTCTGCGCTGAATGCGGTGAGGAGTTCCGCAGAATCCACTGGAATAATCGCGGCAAGAAGTCAGTCGTGTGGCGGTGCCTGACCAGACTGAAGCAGAAGGATCAGTGCCATGCAAGAACGGTCAATGAGGAGACCTTGATTGAAGCATTCCTTGACGCCCTCAACGAAATCGTGGGGAACAGCGATGATTACCTGACAAGGCTGAAAGAAAACCTTGAAACAGCGATCAACGAAGCACACCCGGAAAGTGCCGCAGCACTGGCAGCGAAAATGGCAAAGCTGCAACAGGAGCTGATCGACAGAACAGAGCGCCGTGAGAACTACGATGACATCACCGAGGAGATCCTGCGCCTGCGTGAGCTGCAGGAACAGACCGCAATGGACGACACCGCAAAATCGGAACACAAGAAGCGTATCCGGGAACTGCTGAAGTTTATAGAACGGCAGAAGAGCAAGGTTTGCGTGTTTGACGGCAGTCTTGTTAAGAAGCTACTTGAAAAAGTGAATGTGTATGATGACTATCTGGAGTTCCGGTTCAAATCCGGTGTGACGGTCAGCGTGGAAAAGTGAATATGATTATATGATCCCCCTCATCAGGTAGGAAGTTGAGATAATTCTTGCCTGGTGAGGGGGATTTTTTGTTTTATGGGTTATTCATCGTTTTGAGTGCTTTCAACATAAAGACAAAAAGGCATTAAGAGATATCTGGTCATACCAAACGTTAAAGATCAAACAATATGGTTAAGAATGATATCATACAGAGGAATAACATTTCTTTTGTAAAAATCCTCGTCACAATTCCATAATTCCTGAAACTCTTCTTCTCTGTAATCCTCGTCAAACAAAGAGTAGAACCTCCTGTCCGTACCCACATAGCATGGCATCAAGCTAAACGCCTCAAATATTTTTTCCCCAGAAAACTGATCTGCAGTGATATCAATTATTACTCCGTCATTGGTTTCAAGCCACGTATGCGGAAATTTATTCTCCCAATCATCATAGTCATATTCCCCGTGGATGCATTTTGTATGAATTCCTTTTTCATACAGATATTGTGCGAGAAGAACACTTGCAACTTCACAGCAACCTTTTGGAAAATACGGCATTGTCGATCTAGTGGTTCTTGAAGAAGTGGCACCGCATTCAACCGCACTCTCTATACCATTCCGAAAGGATTGAGCGAGTCTTCTGATTTCAGTTATGTTCACGATACTCATATTATCAGCCTTTCTCTTTATCAAAATGAGCAAATGAATTATTTTTGATCGGTATCTGTGCTAGCTTCGTTGTGTTCGGATTCTGCATCTGTAACTTTGATGTATGTCTTATCATCCGAACACACTAATTCAATTTGACTTTTATTCACGATTTGATCGTATTGACTGATGCTTTTGCTTATCTGATCAAACGGCTTGTAATCCTTGCATTGCTGAACCAACGATTTTGCCTGCGAAATTACTTCTTCTTTAGCTTTTGCTTTTGCGGCATCATTTTTCTCATTAACTGTATCGGCAATCGAATATCCTAAAAAATAGCTTCCGAAAAAGGCTTTACTTACACCGCCTGCAACCGTTTTGGTAATCAGTTCAACTACTTCATTTGGCTTATAAGCCTTTGCTTTAGCAAAGAAAGCGTTGAATTCAGTCTCCAAAGTTTTAACGTCTTTCTTATATTCGGTGATTCTTGATTTAATATCATCATGAACTGCAGATAAATATTGTTCATCCATATTCCCTGATAAAACAGTTTCTAAATAATATGCCATACAATATGTATGGAGAACATATTTGTAGCAAAGGAAAAGATTACCAAGTTCACTTACAGCTATGACGATTTCTTTTTTCTTGCCATTTTTTTTAAGTTGTTGCAATTCCTCTTTTTTCAGTTGGAAAGAGGTGGCATAAAAATTAGTGTTGACTAAACTTTCTTTGCGAATCTGCTGTAGCTGAATAATAGTAGCTTGTTTAAGATGCTCATTTTCTTGAATAGACGCGAAATCACGAACAACTTGCTGTAGATACTCTTCATTAGCCCAGAGTCCGCTGATTTTTTCCATTTCAAGGAACCGGCGTATCCCATCAACTTTCTTATCTATAGATGACAATTTGCCGTTGATTTCTGAAAGAAAGTATTGTCCCGTAACCATTGAAAGCGCTGAAAAAACGGCATTTGCCACCAATGGTCCCATTGATGCGGATTTCAGAAGCGCTTGTCCCGTTATCTTATTATTGGTTCCGGCTTGTACAACATTTGCTCTAAGAAAGCCGTCTCCTTGCTTAGCCTGCTGAAGCACTCCGAGGCTTTTGTCAAAGTAAACACGATAGGTTCCATGATAACTGATAGCATGAGTGGCAAGCCCCGGAAGCTGTTGAAACATCATTCCAATCTGCCCTAAATGAGAATTTGGAATCTCCTTATATCCGGACTCAGCCATATCTTCGGGGGATATGATAGCATCTTCACATAAACTATGAATGCCATAAGCCTCTAAATAATAACGGATTTCGTCATCAGATGAATTGTCTCCACCTTTTTTTCTGAGAGCCATAATAAACCTCCTTTGCTTTTTAAGTGATATCTTTTCATACTCTGACAACATTTTGACGCACTACAAAAAGCCAATTATCATTTTGACGCACTAACCTCAGTGTGCAGAAATGTTGTCAGCCGTTTTTAGTGCGTAGATGTCTTTCCGAATACAGCAAAAGCCATACCCGGGGTGAGTGTGCAGTTTAAATGCATAGCCGAAAACCGCCGTAAAATCGGAATTTTCAGCTTTTATTCCTTGACATCAATACTACGCACTCAACGTGCCACGACACGTTGAAAATGATTACCTTTATCCTTAACTATGCTTCGGATACTGTTTAGTAGGCTGTTTTCGCTCAAAATCCGCACGCAGAAATGTGTCCAAAAATCTGGATTTTGCGGAGGTATAATAATAAAGATGGGGTATCATTTGCAATCTATTCCATTTTTCAATGAGAAACTGCTGGATAATACGAGAGGGGAAAGTCAACGTGTATTTGAAGCTGTTACGTGTCATTATCTGTGAAAGCTACGTCTTTACTATTATTTTTAAGTAAAATCTTAATTACAGAAAAAACCAAGCCCACTTCCATTACGGTTCCGGTAACAACGGCAGCTTCTTCCATCCGTAATAATACAACTACAGAAAGCCCTCGTAACGCAACGAGGGCTTCTTTTTCTTTCAAACGCCAAGATGCCTCTCAAACACTGCCATGATTTCCTCGACACGCTTATCGCCGATGCCCTTGATCTGCCGGAGGTCTTTCTCAACCTCTCGGAGGTCGATGGACTTTCCATCTTTCTCCAGCAGCCCGTCAGCATAGCGCATCAGGAACGCTTGAAGTTCTTCACGGCTCATTTTCTTTATCGCCCGGTAGGTGTCACGATCGATTATCTTCTGTTCTGTCATTTAATCACTCCCTACATTACGATTTTTATTCGTCTGCTTGAAGTTTGTAAGACTGCTCAATAATCTCCATCACTCGATCCACATCTGATGTATGCTCCATATAAAGTTCTACATCTCCATTGCCCCAGCGTCCAAGCCCGGTGATGTCCTTGCAGATTCCGTTGGGATCAGAAACTTCCGAATACTTCATATTTACAGAAATGCGTAGTCTTTGTTTCTGGAACACAATATCAACAAAGTTCGTATCCAGTTTATAAGCGACATATAGTTTCTTGAATTCTCTTTTGACGGCAGGAGAAAGATTCTGAATACGGCGGTCAAGGACATCAAACAAGGTCTTAGTCAAAACATTTATATCATATGAATCCAGAGAATAGCGTTCAGCAGGTTTTTCATTGGTGCGATACGGAGCAAGTTCAGCATCTGTCATTTTAGGGAATGCCCATATCTTTTTAGCTTTCTCAGCCAACAACTTTGCTCGTGTCTTGATAGTGCTTTCAGTCCATTCTGTCTGTTTAACCACAAAGCCATTTAACCTAAGAGCACTTTCTTTGAAACCGCCTTCCATGTCTATTTTCGTAAGAAATGAGTGATCACTCATTTCTGAATTGTAGCAAGTTAAAGTCAGGTTTCCAATTGTGTGGAGGTATGTCTTTTGAATCTCTCTCCAATTTGCTCCGAGCATCGATTGCCATTCGATAGACAGATTCTTATTCTGCGGCATAATATGCTCAATTGTATAATTCTCAACAACTATTATAGACTTGTTTTCAAAGTTCTCCAAGTGGCTGAGAATAAAGTTACGTGAACGCATATTGTATATATCCCTCGAAATGAATGCAGCTACAAACTTTTCGTCGTTCGGGAATTCCTTGTAGTCATCACGCAGGATGAAGAAAGCTTTGATAGAATTCAGATAATCGTCCTGACGTATTTCGTTACGAAGGGTAGCAAAGGTTTTATTGAGAGAATTTGTTGGAATATCGCATATACTTCTTCGGAATACATAGCTGATGCAAAGTCGTAGTATTTCAAGCAGTTCGTCTTCTGTGATAATGTGTTCAGCATAATCATTATGAACCTTTATCAGAAACGGATAGGATACTTCCATGCGCAAGTCATTGATGTCAGAGTAAAGTCCTTTGAGAACCGGATTACTGCTACACGCAAACACTATATCTGTATAATACTTGGCATAAGTCAATAAGTCTTGGCAAAGCTCGCGGATTGTACTGAATTCGCAGTTAAGATGATAAAGTTTAAATTCATCATACACACGCCCTTGCTTAGGGATGCGTGTTAACTTCATTGTTAAGTAGTCGCGGAAGAACTTGTCCATTAAGGTGTCTTGCGTTTCATATGAGAACATCAACTCCATCGGTCGCCACATATGCTCATAAACATACGTTTGCTCTGTCGGCTCTAATCCCATAAGCACATAGTTGCGGATCAAATCAGACTCAGACAACTCTTTTCCTGTCGAATTCAAGCTCTCGAAGATAGCCTGTGCGTCATCCATAGTACGATCCAATGTGATATTGACAATCTGCAGCTTGCCTATTGATTCATATATTTCAGCGGGAGAAAGTTCTTGATCAGCAATCTTACCGACAAAATACTTATAATTATCAAGCAGCTTAGATTTTGTTCCATCAGCAATAGGCTTACTTTCTACCAAGCTGATGAGAATATCTCGATCTGTTTCGGTAAGCAGGAGTTTGTATCTCTCATCGCCGGATTCATATTCATTCTTCAGCAGCATATTATCGATGCGTTTAGCATTGATAGTTGTATCTGCTGGGTTTGCTATAGCATAATCTCTCAATGCCAACAGAAGCAGCGTTAATGTTGTGGTGCGCTGTTGTCCATCAATAATCATGAATTTCTGGACACCTGTAGGCATGGCTTGCTCTGCTATATTCACAATGGAGCCTACAAAATGACCTGATTTGCCTTTTTTCTGCATTTCAACGATATCATTCCAAAGGCGTTTACACTGATCAATATCCCAGCTATAATAGCGTTGATAGACTGGAATAAGAAATTGTTTGTTTCCGTTTAGTATTTCGTAGATATTTCCTTTTCTGGCATCCATTATAAAATCCTCCTACGATCATTCCATATCATTATTGTCAGTCCAGAGCTCGCACTGCGACATAACTGTCTGAACAGCATCGTCCATTCCTTCCGGAGGATAGCGATGGCTCTTCAGCAGCTTTTTTATCATCATGCGCATCTTTGCCCGTGCGCTATCTCGCTTTTGCCAATCGATAGTTCGGTTGCGGCGCAACGTTTCAGCAAGCTCCTTTGTAATGGCGATAAGCTCTTCATTTTCATAAAAATCCTTAATCGCCTGCGGCTTGGTCAGTGCATCATAGAATGCAAGTTCATCTGCAGTTAAACCTAGTTTTTCACCCGCTTCTTTTGCCTCACGTATCTGCTTTGCGAGAGAGAGCATTTCCTGTATAACTTCTTCGTTGGTCAGCATACCGTTCAAATAGCGATTCATGGCACTTTGCATGATCTCGCTGAACTTCTCAGATTTTACGAGGTTGGTGCGACGATAGATATGAACCTGCTCAGCAATCAAGCGTTTCAACAGCTCGACTGCAAGGTTCTTCTCTTTCATCTTCGAGATTTCTTCCAAGAACTGCGGATCGAACAGCGAGAAATCCTGCTCCTTGTCCGAGAACAGATTGATAACGCCATCACTCTTGACGCTCTGCTTCAGTAACTCATTGATTTTCGCATTGATTTCCGGGAGCGAGAGCTTTTTTCCGCTGCCCTGATTAAGAATTCGCATCAGCAATACACGAACCGCCTCAAAGAAAGCCGCCTCGTCACGTTCAGATTGTTCTGCAATGGAAGAACAAAGGGATAGTGCCTGCTTCAACAACAATGCTTCTTTAGTGTAGCTTTCCCGGTCTCTTTCCCTGCTTCTGTCCATAAGGAAGTTCACAGCACCTGTGATCGTTCTTCCGGCTGTCAGTTCATTACCGCCGAAAAAGGCTGAGTAATCATATTCATGCAGCAGATCACGACAAATGGAAAGCTTCTCCTGAAACTTCGGATATGCTACCTTTGCAATGTCAGTATTACCGTAGTTCTTCTTGTCACGGACTGTGTAATCGTTCATTGCCTGCTTCAATGCAGATGCGATGCCGACATAATCGACTACCAGACCGCCTTCCTTATCACGGAATACACGGTTGACACGCGCAATTGCCTGCATCAGATTATAACCCATCATGGGCTTGTAGACATACATTGTAGCAAGAGACGGAACATCGAATCCGGTTAGCCACATATCAACAACGATAGCGATCTTAAGCGGGCTATCATTATCTTTGAATTCACGTGCGAGTTCTTCTTTATGATGCTTGTTGCCGATAATGTTGTGCCATTCCTCCGGATCTTTATTCGATCCTGTCATGACAACGGCAACTTTTTCTTCCCACCCGGGACGCACTTCGAGAATGCGTTTGTAAATCTTCATGGCAATCGCTCTGGAATATGCTACGATCATAGCCTTACCAGTCAGGAGATTCTCACGGTAATTCTCATAATGATCCAGTATATCGTCAACAAGCGAGGCAATGGTATCTTCATGACCGAGGATAGCTTCCATCTGTCCCAGCTCTCGCTTGCTGCGCTCAATGACATCAGCATCAGCATTCTGAGCCATGATGTCATATTCCGTGTCGATAAGCCGCAGTGTGTTTTCGTCGAGTTTCAGCTTCATAACACGGCTTTCATAATAGACAGGACGTGTAGCACCGTCCTCGACAGCTTGCGTCATATCATAGATGTCGATATAATCACCGAACACCTCACGGGTATTTCTGTCCTCAAGTGAGATTGGGGTGCCTGTAAAGCCGATATATGTCGCGTTTGGCAGCGTATCACGGATAATACGAGCAGTACCGATTACCTTTTTTGCAACAAGCTCTCCATCCTCATTTTGTGTCATTTTGATTTTCTCGGTCAGACCATACTGTCCTCTGTGTGCCTCATCCGCCATAACGATGATGTTTCTGCGCTCAGACAGTGGTTCGCCGGATTCCTCAAACTTCTGCATCGTTGTGAAGATAATGCCGTTAGCCTTGCGACCGTCGAGGAGCGTTTTCAGGTGTTCACGGCTCTCTGCGTGGACAGGCTCTTGACGGAGGAAAGCCTTGCACTTCGCAAACTGCGAATAGAGCTGATCGTCAAGATCGTTTCTATCCGTGATAACAACGATAGTCGGGCTTTCAAGGGCAGATTGGAGCAAATGGGCATAGAACACCATTGACAGCGACTTTCCCGAACCCTGCGTATGCCAGAACACACCGCCTTTACCGTCGGTGACAGTAGCTTTCTTTGTGGATTCGATAGCCTTGCGAACGGCGAAATACTGATGATAGCCTGCAAGTATCTTGTAGCTCTGCAAGCCCTCATTGGAAAACAGGATAAAGTTTTTCAGAATATCAAGCAGACGGTCTTTCGTGAAGATACCCTCAAAGAATGTGTCAAACTGAGCAAACTGCGTATTTTCATAGCTGCCGTCCTTTGTTTTCCACTCCATATAGCGATCCTCGCCCGAAGTGATCGTGCCTGCTCGGTTCTCCGAGAGGTCACTCATAACGCAGATCGCATTATAGATGAACATAGACGGAATGGAGTGCATATAGTTCCTGATCTGCGTATAGGCTTCGGAAGCGTCCGTTTCCTCACGGGAGGGTGATTTCAGTTCCATAAGCACCACGGGCAGACCATTGATGAACAACAGAACATCGGGGCGCTTCTCGTCATTCTCGATGAAAGTCCACTGATTCGCCACAATAAAGGAGTTGTTGTCCGTGTTTGAGTAGTCCACAAGGTAGCAGATTGCAGAGCGTTCCTCGCCTTTGTCGGTATAGCGGACTTCAATGCCGTTTTGCAGATAGTCCATAAATACAGCGTTTTTCTGTACCAGCTCGCCGTTCTCAAAGTTCTGGAGCTTATACAGTGCATCAGCGATAGCATCATCGGGCAGCTTAGGATTGAGCCGATAGAGAGCTTCTGTAAGCTCGTCAATGTGCAGCGGAATTCTATAATCACGATCTATATCTGGTCCGTACAGATGCGTATAACCCATTTCCTCAAAAAGCTGTATGATAGCATTTTCATAGCTCGCTTCGGTATATGACATTGTTTATCAACTCCTATCGTAATTGTATTTTATTCTGGTAAACGAGAATTTACTTCAGCAGGCACAGACTCTTTACAAAGAGCGTTTTGTAGATATGCGTCCTTTTGATGGCGTAATGCCTGCGGATTGGCATCTTGGTACAGTTAAAGAAATCATAGAACTGCATGATTCCAAGCGCATACCCCTTTCAAGCCGTGAACGAGCTAATCTTGCAAAGATTTATACGTACTACGGTGCTACCTCTGTGATGGACTATGTAGACAGATATCTATTTGACGGAATCTATCTCCTTCTCGGTGAAGATGGAACTGTTGTCGACAGCAAAGGTTTTCCGATTTTGCAATATGTGGAGGGAAAATTTTGGGTAAACAATCATGCTCACATCATCACTGGCAAAAATGGCTTTACTGTCGAAACTCTTTATTTGCTCTTCAGTTTGACGAATGTACAGTCAATTGTGACTGGAGCTGTTCAACCGAAGATCAGCCAAGCTAATCTGAACAAAGTGCCTGTCATCATACCGTCTGAAGCAGAATTACTTGCTTTTGACTCTATCGTAAAACCGATTTTCGCACAGATTCGCAATCTTCGCACCGAAAATAAAAGGCTTGCTACTGTTCGTGACACTCTGCTACCTCGGTTGATGTCCGGCGAACTGGAAGTCTCCAATATCGACCTTTAAGCCGCTAAATTCTCGTTTATTTTCATATTAAGCGAGATTTTATCATATATTACCTTCCAAATCTCCCCGATTATATTTTGGATTTCGTTTGGAAATATGGGAATAGGAACATTTCTTAGTTGCTGTATTCCTATACTTGGTCTTGTGGAACCAGTTATTTTACTATTAACGTGTCCCCAAAATTCATACGATTCAACCACTGCTCTAAGATACCATGGATTGATATTAGGCTTGGGATTGATAATTGATAATGCGGGACTAATTGCATAGCGGTGTTTACTTCTGTCTGGAAAGGATACAATTTTGCCGATTGTATTTCCCATTTTCGCATAACCAATTGTCTTGTCATCGATAATATAACTTTTTTCGTGATCTTCAATTACTGAAACATCGACGTGTCGCACCTTATCAAAAGCCGCTGTGCCAAAATAATCTATATCTCCAATGCCCAAAAACGGGTATCCGTCTGCCACTTCTTCTGGTGCTCTATGACTTGGATGCGGATCAATAACATCTGCGTATTCTCCAAGTGATGCATAGAATACTTTTTCATTATCAGATTTCATAACCAATCGCCCCCAGCTTCTTTCTAATCTCATCTTCGAGTTCATGGGACTTGGCGAACATATCCGACAGCTCCGAGGTCAAACGCGTCATTTTCTCCTCAAACGGCTCGCCGTCATCTTCCTGCTCCTCAATGCCGACATATCGTCCCGGCGTAAGGATATAATCCTGTTTTGCAATATCCTGCAATGTCGCAACAGCGCAGAAGCCCTTTACATCTTCAAGCGTACCATCTTGGAACGCAGCGAATGTATCTGCAAGTTTCTGGATATCCTCTTCGGAGAAATCTCTGTGCTTGCGGTCAACCATATGTCCCATTTTGCGGGCATCGATAAAGAGCGTCTTGCCTTTTTGCTTCTTCCCCTTTGTGATAAACCACAGCGTTACAGGGATAGTGACGGAGTAGAAAAGCTGTGTCGGCATCGCAACGATACCCTCAACCAAGTCGGCTTCAATGATATTCTTACGAATATCGCCCTCACCGCTTGACTGCGTAGACAGCGCACCGTTCGCAAGCACCAGACCGATCTTACCGTTTGGTGCAAGGTGGTGTATCATGTGCTGTATCCACGCATAGTTCGCATTTCCGGCAGGCGGTACACCGTATTTCCAACGAATATCATCTTTGAGCTTGTCCTGCCCCCAGTTCGAGAGATTGAACGGCGGATTTGCCATTATAAAGTCCGCTTTCAGCGTTTTATGCAGATCATTGAAGAATGTATCTGCTTGATACTCTCCCAGATTAGCCCCAATTCCATGAATCGCCATGTTGATTTTTGCCATTTTCCATGTGTCAGCATTAGATTCCTGACCACAAACAGATATACAGTCTCTTTTTCCGCTGTGCGCTTCAACAAAATCTGCCGATTGCACAAACATACCGCCACTACCACAACATGGATCATAGACACGACAATTTTCAAACGGCTGCAAAATAGCAACGATTGTTTTAACTATACTTTCGGGGGTATAGAATTCGCCGCCTTTTACACCTTCATAAGCGGCGAATTGTTTAATGCAATACTGATAGGTTGTTCCAAGTAAGTCTTTGTGCTTATCCGTGGTTTGCATCATATCCATGTTGGTGAACAGGTCAACCACATCACCGAGAACACGCTTGTCAAGATCTGGGCTGGCATAGTTTTTCGGAAGAACATTCTTCAGAGTTTTATTTTCCGCCTCGATAGCTCTCATGGCATTATCGATGACAGTACCGATCTCTGCTGTATGAGCCGCTGCTGCAATAGTACTCCAACGTGCCTCCACCGGTACGAAGAACACGTTTTCCATTGTATATGCATCGCGGTCATCTTCAAAGCCATCACCGTCTGCAACAAGTTCCTGATACCGCTTATCAAAAGCAGCAGAGATGTATCGGAGAAAGATCAGTCCGATGATAACTTTTCTATATTCAGCGGCAGGGATGTGTCCCCACAGAACACACGCTGCATCCCACAGTTGCTTTTCAAAGCCAATGTTGGCGTTTGTCTTATCAGCCATGTAAATTTAACCTCCATTGTGAAGTAAGCCTTGCAGTTTACCGTCATTCATTTATAAACAGTTCAGGTACATTGTTGTATACCGCCTTTGCCTCTTCCTGAACACTTTTTCGTGAACAGGCTAAAACAGACATATTTAGCTTTATACCATCTTCAGTATGCTCAACGTATTGACTTTCATGCTTGTGTATATATGTGGCAACTTCAGATGAGAAACCGTTTTTCTGTAAAAGTATGCAAGTCTTGTCTGTTGTGCCGTATTCGACATACTCATACCAGTCATTAGTAAGGTATTCCTTGTTAGTATACTTTTTCAGTTCGGTAGATACGCGCATGAAATAGTTTGATAATCTGAACAAAAGAATATCATTTATATCGTTCAAAGTTTCCTCAACCACTTTGTTATAGTGCTCTGCACAATCGACAAATGGGACGGATTCATGATTGATATAGATTTTTTTCCCACGCTTATAATTAATGGCTTCTTCAATCATATATTTTGTACCTTTTCCGGAGAGCCATTGAATTAAAAAATTAGCGTAGAACCTTAATTTACTATGAACACCATCTTTGATATACCCAAGCGTTCCTGACTCGTATATTTCCCAATCGAAAACTTCACACAGCTTTTCTAAAAAATCAAGTGTTGCTTGATAATTAATGTTTCCGTAATAGTCTACACGAGGATATTTTAGACCGCCTTCAATCGCATTAACAAGTGCACTGACTTGATCCAGAGACAAGTTGATATCGTCGTCTGGCTCAGTCTTTCGTCCTGTAAATTGCTTTTTTATTAAGACTATGTCTTCTGCTGTAATAACATACTCGAATTCTCGACTGATTCTTCCTTTACGACCAAGCATGATATCACGAAGCAATATATTTGCTGTTTTTCGCATAAGAGCGAAGCCTTCATCTGTTTGACCATTGAGCTTTTCAAGCTTAGTCTTTCCAGCTTTTAAGCATTCGCGGATGTATTCTTTTTCTTCATTGCTGATCGTGTTAATCGAAAGAATCTGTAGCTCTATATCTTTTCTGAGAAGAGTAACATAATTATGAGGCTCAGTACTTCCATTCGGCAGACAGACCAGAAATGCATTTCCATATAGACTGTATTGTAGCCTACCAACACGACCGATAAGATTTCTGAATTCTACTGCTGACATCGGAGAGGAGCCGTTTTTGTAATCTGTAATGAACAGATTGTCTGCAGGAAGATTAACGCCTTCCAATAAAGTACTGGTGCAGAAGATCGTATGTACACCACCGTCTCGCTTTCGGAACAGCTCTTCTATTCGTAGGCGAATGCTGGTAGGAAGATAGCCAACATGATATGCTACGCCTCTTTCTATAGTATCGGCAAGATAGTAGCGGTCGTGTATTTCCTCTCGAATTTCATCAGCAAGGGCGATCAAATCTGGATCATTTATCACTGGGAGAGCATCCGCGTATTCTCTTGCAAATTCAACGACCTTCCATTTGGCATTGCAGTATACAAGGTTCTTTTTTTCTGCTCCCAACTCTATCAGGAAAGATTGCAATGTCATGCTCGGATCAAATGATGCGAGTGTGTGCAGTTCCTGCGTCAACGGATTATAATAGCCCAAGTTGTGTGAGCGGATATCAATCAGGAATTTTTCCTGACAGACAGGGGTGTACGTCGATGTATAATGAGTGCGCTCGCCAGCTATCACGGTGGGAACAAGCTCAAGGTAAACGCCGGGATTAGGAATATGCGGGGATGCAAATATAATGTGCGGGTGCGGTTCTTCCCGATACAGCATCTCTACTATCTGGTAGTAGAAAGCACTGCGTCCCTCTTTATCGGAAATTTTCTGTGCTTCGTCAATGAAAAGATAATGTATCGGTATATCTGGATATCCGATCAGTTGATACATTAAGCGTTCCGGCGTCATTACGAAGATATATTTATGCTCGTTCTTATCCTGCAGGATAGCAGCACCTGCAGATGTGACAATTCTATAGTCATGCGCTCGAAGCAAACTGCCGAGATTATCGGACAGCTCCTTCGATACCTCGTTTATCAGTGCCTTTGTCGGAATGATAACAGCGAAGTTGCAATTGCTTTCATTTTTGATTTGCTCTCTTATAAATGTGCGCATTACGAATGATTTTCCCATTGATGTCGGTCCGGAGTAACTGAAAAAGCTATCGCCAACCATGTGGTCAAATACCTCTTTTTGAGAGCTTAGAAAGTATTTGTCCTGCTCTGAGGGAATACGCAGATATTCTTTTATCGTTTCCTCCGATAGCCGTTCAAGGAGACCAGCTTCCTGAAAATCAGGTGTGCTGTGCTGCAAACCGAGATAATTGTTTGTGTTTGCAAGCACGGAACCCATTACATATTCTATTTCCTTGTCTCCGGGGGTAAGTTGATTCAAGAGTGTAACAATTTCCTGTGCTAAAGAACGATGCATTTCATACAGAGGTACCTGTACAGATTTTGAAAGCAGATCAGCAAAAGTTAATGCATCTTCTGTGTACATCTCTTTCGGCGCAATAGTTTCAATATGAAATATCTGCAGGAAGTAGTTATGCAATAGCGCATCGTATATTTCACGCAGATACTCATTCTGTTCTAATCCGTGAAATATGGAATAGCCGAGCTTGTTGTTCTGTTCAGTCATTATCATGCACCTCCCAACAGCTCGTCCATGATCTGTTTTTTGTCATTCTCCGCATCATTGAAAGGTAGAAAATAGAAGTAATACGAATGCATTGTCAGGTTTAGCTCTGTAGCCTTCTTTTCGATGTATGGTACAGCCTCACGTATATCAGCCTTCATTTTTTCAACAGCAAGTGTGCGGAAATCATCATTGTCATCTTCGGATACATTTATAGTGTATCCTAGAAAAATACCGAATGCCATATCTGGTGCTGCGGTTCGCTGCTTGCTTGGAATGATAATCTGTTTTAAACGTTCAGTAGTTTCTGGATCATAAGTGTTGTTAAAAAGTGTGCTTTCAACCATCTGACGTTCATTTTTTCGACCATTTTTAATTACCGCAAGAACTTCAAATGCGGAATCTATAGCATCGATGATACTGCCACTGATACTGGATGCTCCAAACACAAGTTGGTAGCAGATTTCGCCGTTCACTTTTTTCTTCAGTAAGTGGACACTATCACTTTTGCTTTTGAACCTATGTGCTTCTGCTGTAATCTCTACCTTACTTAGAAGCTTTGGCGCATGAAGACCGCCCTCCATAAAAGTGAACAGCAACATTTCGCCCAATTCGTTACCAGTACCTTTTTCATCTGGCTGTCCATTTTCTTTCATTAAGCGCAGTGCTTTTATACCAATGCTCCGAGCTTTCTTTCGTTCTTCAAGGTTCTTGATCTGTGTGCGAGAGTATACATACATTCCTACGCTGTCAAGGAGATACTCATTAAGATATTCATAGTTGAAAGCAGAGTCGGAAATATCCAAATAGTACAATCCGATACCACTTTTATTCTTTAGCGCAAATGCCTCATCGTGATTAACTTTGCGAAATACCGCCTCAAAGCCATCACAGTCCAACGTGATGTCAAGATCCTCAGTATCTAAGATTTTACATTCTTCAATTGTTATAAGGCTCCCGTCAAAGCCCTTTACATATTCTTCGGTAACTTCAGCGATGTCATTCTTTCCAGTTTTATTCTCGATTTCCGTAGCCGTGAAGTAAAAGACATCTGCAAAGAAATCAGCAGGCTCAAATACAGTCTTATATGCAAGCTCTGCTTTAGTTAAAGAGCCAATCTTTGTACTGTCATTTGCAGTAGACAGAGCCATAGCCTGTAATGCAAGGATTGCCTGCGGAATCATCTCCGCTTTCAGTAGGGGGAGTACGTATTTGTTCATTCCACTGGATATTTTCGATAGGGCAGTATCTCTCACAGGCTGTATTACATCTTTAGGAGAGAGATTGTAATCGCATGACATCAAGTGGCTGATTTGTCCGTCATCGGTTCCAATAATTGTGTACTCATCAACAGTCTTTACAACTGCTGCACAAAGGGTTTTGTTATAGACTTGTGGCTTAGCGCATATTCGCAGTACTCTTATAAAAGCCGCAAAACATAGTGTCATTAACTTACCCTCCGTTTTTTCTTTATTTTTCCTCTTTTACAAAATCAATAAGATCACCTATATTACATTCCATGACTTCACATATCCTGCCAAGTATATCTAAGCTGACTGCTTCGCCTCTTCCCATTTTTGCTATTGTGGAAGAGGTTATTTTTGTTTTCTCCATTAGGTCTTTTTTCATCATATTCTTATCAATAAGCAATTTCCAGAGCTTATTATAACTGTATACCATGCTCCCTCCTCCTTCCTTTCAAAAATCCATGAGCATTGGCAGGCAGCTCAATTAATGTTCATATTCTATTATAACACAAACCTCCACATTTTTCAAGATGAAATTTGCAATTTCAACAAAAAACTTTGAGAAATCGAAGTTGATATAATTTCTTTCTATGCGCGCAAGTGAAATACAAGTCTCGTACAAGTCAAATACATTTTGTTTATTTGCTTTTTCAGGTAGAATGGAAGCAAGAACAGAACAGTCAAGTACTGTTTGCTATGAATACAGGAGGTCAACATCATGACAATTACCGAGAGAAAAACAATGGAGAATCAGGCTTATATGCTGATAAGCCGCATCAATACTCACTATGAACCGGAAGTTAGCAGCTCTGTTATGACCTTGCACGGTGGCACACCGACCAGTGTTAGCTCTTGGGAACTTGAAGCTATGCTGGATGATCTTCTCACCATCGAAAACGACCGATGATGATGTCTGCATTTTTCAATAATAAACGTTTTTCCGTTGTATGAACCTGCTTTTCTTTTATAGAAGCCCATCGTCCAGCGCCGCTGGTTTTCTCCAGTGGTGATATAAGACACCTGTCCCGGACAAGACGTTAAACTGTCTGCTGCTGCATACTGCGCCGAGTGATCAACGGTGGCTCAACGGTCTGCGGCGGCACAAATGAATAAAACGGCTGTCATTTGAGCTGACGGCTGCAATCCTGAATGGAGTAATCCATCTGGAATGCGGTCTGATTCGTCATGCCCATTTGCCGGTAGAGATTCCTCCATTCGCAAGTCAAATGGAGGAATTTTTATGTCAAAACAGTTTTACCTGCCAATGCGTGATGCCAATGATCCGCACAAAGTTACCCTGATTCCCGTTTCCGAGGAAGTCTATACCAATATTACACCGGAAACAAACCGTATCCGCAGCCGCCGCCAGTATCATGGGCAGTGCTGCTGCCCGAAGCAGTACCTTTGGAAGTGTGACGGAGATTGTGACGTCTGCGAGTACCGTGCTGCCGGGGACAACCTTTCCCTCGATTATGAGACGGAAATGCACGGCGACACCTTCGCAGATACATCTGATACCGAAGAAATCGTCACCGACCAGATCCTGATGCGTCAGCTTCTCGAACGGCTGAATGAACTGATGCCCGAAGCTATCACCGTCGGTCAGATGAGCCTTGATGAAGATCTGTCCGAGCGAAAGTGTCTGGAACAGCTCAATCTGAAGCGCAGTACCTATCGTTCACAGCTTGAAAAGGCGCGGAAACAGCTTGAATCTGAGTTCGGAAAATTTTTCTGAAAAAGTTTCGTCCAAAACGCCCTTGATCCTGTAGTGGGTTGTGAAGGGAGGTGAACGACACATGAACAGGAAAACCCAAGAGCTGATCGACACCCTGATGGCAATCTCTGTGGTGTCAAAGCGACTCGCAAAAAATCTGGCAAAGGAGGACAAGCATAATGGATCCGATGATGGAACTGGTAAACGCCCTGAATGCACTTACTGCTGCATTACAGAAATTCACGTCGCAGACAACTAACGCCTATCTCGACACCTTCGAGGAGATCTACAATCCCGAAAAGGACGAGCCGCAGGCAGCAGAAGCACCGAAGGAACAGCCGACGCCGAAGGACGAGCCTGTCACCTTCGTTCAGCTCCGCAGCCGCCTTTCGGAGATCTCCCGCAGCGGCAAGACGGCGGAGGTAAAGGAGCTGATCGCCAAGTACGGTGCATCAAAGCTCTCGGATATCGCTGAAAGCGACTACGCTGAGGTGCTGGCAGAAGCGGAGGGATTGGTATGAGCGATCACGCACCCCTTTCCCCTTCCAGCAGCGAGAGGTGGATTAACTGCACAAAATCAGCTTTGCACAACGCAGGCGGCGACACTGGCAGCACCTACGCCCAGCAGGGCAGCGAAGCCCACCTTATGGCGGAATGGAAAGTCAAAAAGGCTCTCGGTCACAAGGTACGCGATCCTACTGATGAGCTGGAGTACTTCGACGAGGAAATGGAAGAATGCACCGACGCTTACTGCGAATTCGTCATGGAGCAGGTGCAGAAAGCTAAGCAGTCCTGTTCCGATCCGCAGGTACTGGTCGAGCAGCGCCTTGACTTCACGCGCTGGGTTGCTGAGAGTTTCGGCACTGCTGACTGTATCATTGTCGCCGACGGCACGATGACTGTCATCGACTTCAAATACGGTCTCGGCGTTCTTGTCGATGCCGAGGGCAACAGCCAGATGAAAATGTATGCCCTCGGCGCACTCAACCTCTTCGAGTCCCTGTATGACATCGAGACCGTCCGAATGATTATCTTCCAGCCCCGCCGCGACAACATCAGCACGGCGGAGGTCACGAAGGAGGAACTGCTCGGCTGGGCGGAGGAAGTCCTCATCCCTGCTGCGGCACTTGCGGCAAAGGGCGAGGGCGATTATAGCGCGGGAAAGCACTGCCAATTCTGCCGCATCAAGGCGACCTGCCGCAAACGGGCTGAGTACAATTTGCAGATGGCGCAGTACGATTTTGCCGTTCCGGATACACTCGCCGACGATGAAATTAGCCTGATCCTCGATCGCGCTGACACCTTCATCGGCTGGGTGAACGATGTCAAAGCTTATGCGCTCGAACAGGCGATCAGCGGCAAGCAGTACCCCGGCTTCAAGGTCGTGGAAGGACGCAGCAACCGCAGATACACAAACCCCGATGCCGTTGCAGCGGCTGTCACCGATGCGGGATATGATCCCTTTGAGAAAAAGCTCATGGGCGTGACGGCAATGACCAAGCTGCTCGGCACCAAGAAGTTCAACACCCTGCTCGGCTCTCTCATCGAAAAGCCGAAGGGCAAGCCCACACTCGTACCAGAGTCGGACAAGCGTCCGGCATGGACAATCAATGATTTTCAGGAGGAAGATTAACATGGCAAAGATTATCAATCCCACAAAGGTCGTTACTGGCAAGAACACCCGCTTCAGCTACCTCATCGTGAATGAGCCGAAGGCGATCAACGGCGGCACTCCGAAGTACAGCGTGTCGCTCATCATTCCGAAGTCCGATACCGTGACCGTCGAGAAGATTAAGGCTGCAATCAAGGCTGCTTATGAGGAAGGTCAGGGCAAGCTCAAGGGCAACGGAAAGTCTGTGCCGCCACTGAAAGCCCTCAAGACGCCGCTGCGTGACGGCGATGAGGAACGCCCCGATGATCCGGCATACGCAGGCTGCTACTTCATCAACACCAACAGCGCAACCAAGCCCGGTGTCGTGGATGCTTCCTGCCAGCCGATTCTCGATACCAGTGAGCTTTACTCCGGTATTTACGGTCGTGCAAGCATCAACTTCTACGCCTTCAACACCAACGGAAACAAGGGCATCGCCTGCGGTCTGAACAACCTCCAGAAGCTCCGTGACGGTGAGCCGCTGGGCGGAAAGAGCCGTGCAGAGGATGATTTCGCCGACGATGACGACGACGATTTCCTCTCTTAATTAACCAATGAATGTCGGGTCTGTCTCTTATACACATCTGACGCTGCC
>UQEM01000012.1 GCA_900540005.1 uncultured Ruminococcus sp. | reverse complement strand
TGCAAGCAGATTCAGTGCAAAGCCGTCAGGCGGGCTTTGTGCGGTGTTGCCTTAAGAGCCTGTCCGGCATATTTTCCGCACGTCTTTTCGGGCATAAAAAGACATTTAAAAGGCTTTAAGACGATGTCGGGTAGTATATCTGTCGTATGACGGGAAATGAACCTGATGAATAGGTCGAAATCTGGCGTGTGAGCTGTGTATTGACTGAAAAACAGGTATTATCCGTAACACGCTTACGAAGCTCATACTGGAAAAAACCGTGAGAACGGATATCATCATCATTTCCGGTGCTGTCGCTTTCATACTGAGTAACAGGTATTTCCTGAGTATCAGTCAGCTTGAAGATCAGTCCGAGCGGTGGTATTACATAGTAAACAGCGGAATAGGCAGAAAAATCGTAAGATGCCTCGCTGAGTATCACTCCGTCACCGCAATGGACAATATTACTTCCGTATTCTGTTGTATCGAGTATGTAGTGTTCACGCTTTTCGACATCATAATAGTGTATCTTGGAATTGTAATCGTCCGAAACCATTATTATGAAACAGCTGTCGTCGGCATAGCAGAGATCACCTGAACGCAGATCTGTACCGATCTGATAATTTTCTGTGATAACGTCAAGCTTGTGCGAATCCTCATTTTTTTCAAGGCGATAATCAGTAGTTCCCGTTGCAAGTATGAAATCTACCTCTGCTTGTGAACTGCATGAGTAGAGGGGAGTTATCCGATAAGTCTGTGGATCTATAAGCGATATGTTGTATTGAGGATCATCATTGCCCTCGTCAGGTGATCCTATTATGTACAGTCCGTTACCGCTTGCTGTAAAGAAGAAATTTTCTGATGAGTATGCTATGGTCTCCTGCGAAGTTTCAAGGTCAACTGCATGGAGGGTGTATACCGACGAGTAGTCACTCGATTCCGTGTACCATAGTTTCCCGTCCTCAAAACAGGAAGTATTCAGCTCGGCACCGTGTTCTGTTGAAGAATGACTGTAAATTTCAATAAGCTCCTGAGTCGGGATATCATAGGTGAAAATTGACCATTCATGAGAATCATAATTCCCCGCGAATTCATAGTTTACAACAAGATAAACCGTATTTCCTTCAACGTCATAGTTTGCGGCATATCCTTTATGAGACTCATATACATCATCTGATAATTCATTCACTGAGTCGTATCCGGTTGTATGGTAGTAGTATTGTCTATCGAGGGGATGATACTTCTGATAATCATGATCCTTTGCACAGGCGCAGACTTTTTCCCCAAAATCAAGTTCGCCAATGTCAATGCTGCCGAATGAAACAGGCGGCTCGTCCTCCGAGAACGTGGGCGTAACGTTTATAGTTGAGAAATCTTCGTCGTTAAGCGTGATAAACGGCGTTTCAAGAACTGCCTCCTCCCACACGGAGTCTTTATCGGATTTTTTGTCGGAACAGGAAAAAGCTCCGATCGTCATAGCAAGAGTTGTTAAAATACAAAGTAATTTTTTCATTGTTATCTCCTCATTTGAAAATATAAAGATATCTTTCACTATTTGAATCGTAATCATTCGATGGCGTGGACAATGAGAGCAGCATTGTACCGTTTGAGTTGTTCATATCCCATATAAAGCAATTGCTTCCCATAGTTATCGGAAATGTCATTCCGGTCTCGGGAAAAATGCAGTATACGGACTTTTCCTCATTGTAATAGTCGAGTACTTTAGCAGCAATGACACAGCCGTTCACATAGCAGAATGAATCCCCGAGAGATGTTATATCAAGGGTATAATGCTCGCCTTTTTCAAGGTCAAGGCTGTGAAGCTCGGTCTTGTTGTTGCCTATGTAATCCGTGCCGATCGACACGATAAAAATAAGCTTTTCGGGCGAGGCATAGATAATCTGAGGATTTGTCACACCGGACGGAATGCGCCAGTAATCGCTTACTATGTCATATTTGCGCGAGCCCTCCGGCTTTTCTCTCCACGCGTCTACGGCGGTAACGTTGAATTCAAGGGTATCTGTGAGGAATCCTTCGTAATAGCTGTTCCCTTGCGTGGGACAGTTCTCACGAAGGATATTTACCTGCCCGCTGTCTCTGTCGTATTCGAGGAAGTTTTCCGTAGACGTATTTGTGACGGAATCTGTGCATTCCAGAAATATAACGCGATTGCTTTCGCTTTCGTAGAACTGCATATTTTTGCTGCTGGAGTAAATATCACGGAACTGCTCTGATCCACGTTCAATTTTTGCAAAAGTACGGCACGCCGTATCGGCATATATCACATAGACATCGCCGTCAGTCGCCATAATGTCTGTTATATACTGCTCATTGTCCGCGTCCGAAAGGTGGTAAAGTTCAGAGGTTTCGGCAGATTCGGGCGAGTAGCTGAAAATCGCGAACTCATGACAGCCCGCTGCACAGTTTATATCATAGTTTACCACAAAATACAGCATATTGCCGTCAGTGCAGTAATATTCTGCTATACCGCGGTATGATTCGGGAGGTTGTGCGGTATCATGTATGCAATTGGCTGTGCATGACGGAATACACTCGCCGAAATCAATGGAATCAATATTCAGGTCTGTCAGCGAGATCGGGAGTTCGCCGTCAGTTATTGAGAGATTAACGGTTATCTCTTTGAATCTTGTGTCAGTGCAGTCGATAAACGGCTTTTCAGTAATTGTCTCCTCGGCGATGGTATCGGTTTTGGAATCTTTTTTGCTTTCTGAGCAGGATAATGCCGCGCAGCTCATACATAATGCGAGTAAAATACAAAATAATTTTTTCATACAGACCTCCTTTGGCAGATGTTTTTACAGCTGCTATATATAAGTGATTTGAGCGTGGTAAAATGACGAAGAAATTTCATGTTAAATGAAAAATATTTTTCACATCCAAGATATAGTAATTATAAGGCAATATCACAAAAATATCAATAGTTGTGTTTTGCATGGCGTTTCCCCACACCCCTTCAGGAGCCCATTTCTGCGCTTTGTGCGGTATTGCCCTTGATTTATTATGAGATACATGGTATAATCATAATAGGAAAATTTGCGCTTGGACGCGAAGAAAAGGAGAATATTAAAATGAGCGGAAACTATAACAGCTATGAAAGCCCATTCTGTACAAGATATGCAAGCGAGGAAATGCAGTATATTTTCTCGGCTGATAAGAAATTCACAACATGGAGAAAACTCTGGGTCGCTCTTGCAAGAGCTGAAATGAAACTCGGACTGCCTGTTACCGAGGCTCAGGTAAAGCAGCTTGAGGAGCACATAAACGACATCGACTATGACATGGCAGAGGCACGCGAAAAGGAAGTCCGCCACGACGTTATGGCTCATGTTTATACATACGGCAAGGCTTGTCCCGATGCAGCAGGCATTATCCACCTCGGAGCAACTTCGTGCTATGTAGGCGACAACACCGACGTTATCATCATGCGCGACGCTTTACAGGTAGTACGCAGAAAGCTCATCAACGTAATGAACAACCTTGCAAAGTTTGCAAAGGAATACAAGGATATGCCCTGCATGGCTTACACACATCTCCAGCCTGCACAGCCCACAACTGTAGGCAAGAGAGCAACTCTCTGGCTCAACGAACTCCTCATGGACTTTGAGGAACTTGAGTACCGCATTGCAAACCTCAAACTCCTCGGCTCTAAGGGAACAACGGGCACACAGGCTTCATTCATGGAGCTTTTCGAGGGCGATACAGACAAGATAAAGAAGCTTGAGCAGATGATTGCCGAGGAAATGGGATTTGACAGCGTAGTTCCCGTTTCGGGTCAGACATATTCGAGAAAGGCTGACTGGCAGGTTCTTTCCGTTCTCAGCGGTATCGCGCAGTCGTGCAGCAAGTTCTCCAACGACCTCAGGATCCTCCAGAGCTTTGAGGAAATGGAAGAACCGCGCGAAAAGTCACAGATCGGCTCGTCCGCAATGGCATACAAGCGCAACCCCATGCGCTGCGAGAGGATCACATCGCTCTCACGCTATGTGATGATAGACGTTCTCAACCCTGCATTTACATCAGGAACACAGTGGTTCGAGAGAACTCTCGATGATTCGGCAAACAAGCGTATTTCCGTGGCAGAGGCTTTCCTCGGAGTTGATGCTATCCTGAACATCATGATGAACGTTACGGACGGCATGGTGGTTTATCCCGAAATGGTTCGCCGCCGTCTCATGGCAAAGCTTCCCTTCATGGCAACTGAAAATATCATGATGGACGCTGTAAAGAAGGGCGGAAACCGTCAGGATCTCCACGAGCGTATCCGTGAGTACTCCATGCAGGCAGCTATCGCAATAAAGTCCGGCAAGGACAATCCGCTCTGCGAGCTTATCGTAAACGATCCGATGTTCATGATAACTCAGGAGGAGCTTGACGCTGTTCTCAAGCCTGAAAACTATGTCGGCAGAAGTCCTCAGCAGGTGGAGGAATTCCTCAGCGAGTGCATCAACCCCATACTTGAGGCTAACAAGGACATTCTCGGTGAGAATTTCGAGATGAAGAACTGATTTTCCGATCAGGGTGGAGATATTGTGAATAAAGCAGTCAGAATAGGGGAAATAGTACTTGGAGCAATACTTGCGGCGGCGCTGGTGATATTTATATTTTTTCCGGGGCTGCCGACGTATGCTTATGTTAAATTCAAATACAAAAACATAGACAAGACCGCAGGAAGATTCGGAACGGCGGCGGTATCGGACGACTACGCTGAACACACCATAAACGGCGTTACGCTGAAAGCGCCGCAGTCATATGTGCAGGAAAACAGTACTTCATCAGCGCTCAAAAGCGAAAAGGGCACTATAATGGTGATAAGGAACAGCGCGGACGATCTGAAGAAGGCAAAGGAAATGCTCGGCGAATACGATCCGTGGGACGGCTATAAATACAGCGAAAGCGATTACAGGAGCTACTTTGACGCGGCAGGCTCTCCTTATCCGTTTGACGCGGACGGGTGCAGGGACGTGCTGTGGTACTACAGAACAAAGCTTAGATCAAGCGACTGCATTAAGCTGCGCGGAAAAGATCTTGCTGTTTTCCGCGAATTTGCCGGTAACAAGGATATTTCAATGAAAATTGAGGATACATGGCTTCTGGAAATGGACGGAGCGACAGCTTATGTCTGCCATATGAACGATCATGACATTGACGAAGTGAAAATCGGCGATTCAGATTTATGGACTGTTACCATATATCCTGACGGTGCGGATCATGAATATTTTGTCATGCTGAGAGACCTCAGGGAGGAAACGGCAAAGCAGGTCATCAGCTCGGTCAGAATAGACTGAGCAGTCGCACCTGACGAAAACGCTAATCCCACGCAGGCTGTATGCAGGAGGAAACAATGAAAAAGGAATTTTTAGAGGCAGGAAAAATAGTAACAACTCATGGCATACGCGGTGAGGTAAAAATAATGCCGTACACGGATACGGCAGAGCTCCTTTGCGAATTTGACAGGCTTTTCATGGGCAGATCGCACGAGGAGATATACATTGAGCGTTCAAGAGTGTTCAAAAATACGGTCATCGCCAAGATCGAGGGTGTAGACACTCCCGAGGCGGCGGAGAAACTCCGCAACAAGATCCTCTATATGCACAGGGACGACCTTGAACTGGACGAGGATACCTATTATATAAGCGATCTCATCGGACTTGAAGTCAGAGACGCTGATTCGGACGAAGTTTACGGTAAAATTGACGATGTTCTGCAAACAGGCGCAAATGATGTTTATGTTGTCAAGGGTGCGGACAGGGAGTATCTCGTCCCTGCAATTGCCGATGTTGTGGTATCGACCGACATTGACGGCGGGATCATGACGATACGTCCTCTCAACGGACTTTTTGACTGAGGAGAGACGGATGAAGATAGAGATAGCTACATTATTTCCCGAAATGTGCGAAGCCGTTCTCGGCGAGAGCATAGTCGGCAGGGCGAGAAAAGCAGGCAAGATAGACGTTCATTGCCGTCAGATACGCGAGTATACTCAGGACAAGCACCGCCGCGTGGACGATACTCCCTATGGCGGAGGAATGGGCATGGTCATGCAGTGCGAGCCGATATACAACTGCTACAAGGCGGTTTGTGAAGAAATCGGGGCTGAGCCGCATACAATATATATGTCACCGAAAGGAAAAGTGCTTAGTCAGGCGCGCGTGGCGGAGCTTTCAAAGCTTGACAATATCCTCATTATCTGCGGACACTACGAGGGCGTAGACCAGCGCGTGATCGACAAGATAGTTGACGAGGAGATCTCGATAGGGGACTATGTACTCACGGGCGGTGAACTTCCCGCTTGTGTGCTTACGGACGCTGTTGCAAGAATGTGTCCGGGAGTCCTCTCCGACGAGGTGTGCTTTACTGACGAGAGTATTTACAGCGGACTTCTTGAGTATCCGCACTATACCCGCCCCGAGATCTGGGAGGGAGAGGCAGTTCCGCCGGTGCTTCTTTCGGGACATCACAAGAACATCGAACAATGGCGGCACGAGCAGAGCCTTAAAATAACGGCAGAGCGCCGCCCCGATCTTTTTGAAAAATATCCGCACGAGGAGACTGACCGAAAAAAGTGGAAAGCGGACAAATCCTAATTGCCAATAAACGCAAAGCATAGTATTAAAACTTTATTTCATTTAGAAAAGTTACACATAATAAAATGTTGAATATTGTGTAAACCACACAATGAAACTTAACAATTATTTGTAGTGATAATTAACAAGCAAACGGAAAAATTAGACCTCACATTTAATCTAAATGTAGAAATTAATGAAAACCAAGGGTTTAAAGCCAAAAATCCGTTGACTATGAAAAAATTTGACTGTATAATTATAACCAGCAAGTGGAATATATTTGCAATGTACCGCTGCCCGTTCGACAGAGGCGCGGACAAAGAGAATAGGAGAGTTGTATATGTTTGTCAGAGAAGTAATGGTTAAGAATCAGGTTGGACTTCACGCAAGACCTGCAACCTTCTTTATTCAGAAGGCTAATGAATTTAAGTCATCTATCTGGATTGAAAAAGAAGAGCGCAGAGTAAATGCAAAGAGCTTACTCGGTATTCTTTCACTCGGTATTGTAGGTGGTACAAACATTAAGGTTATCGCTGATGGTGCTGACGAAAAGGCGGCTGTTGATGCTCTTATCGAGCTCGTAGACAGCGGTTTCAGCGAGGAGAGCAGATAATCATTAAAATCATGGGGCATTACTGTAATGGTAACGCCCGATTTTGTTAGAACCTGTCCGCGCAGGAGAAATGTGCGGACAGGTTCTTGAAATTCGTCTTTAATTACATCAGCGATATCATGCGGTCAGTTTTCGAGAGTTTCAGCCATGTTTTCGGCGAATATCGCGTAACCCGTGGTCGGGTCGGATACGAAAACGTGAGTTACTGCGCCCACGAGTTTGCCGTTCTGGATTATCGGGCTGCCGCTCATGCCCTGAATTATACCGCCGGTTTTTTCTATAAGCTCCTTGTCGGTTATGCGGATGACCATGTTTTTAGTGGAATCTGAGCCTGTGTAATCAATGCTTTCGATCTCGGCGGAGTATTTTTTAGGCGTACTGCCGTCGATCGTGCTGTAGATCTCAGCCTTTCCGGTCTTTACCTCCTGCCTGTAGGCAAGCGGAAATTCCTCACAGCCGCAGCAGAGTTCGTTTACCGCGTCTGCCGTGAGAACGCCGAAAATTCCGCATTTATTGTTGCAGTTCAGCAGTCCGTAGGAGCTGTCTGCGGTGAAATCGCCCCTCAGTTCGCCGGGGATACCGCGCCGTCCCTTTGCAGCGGAGGTTATCTCAACGGGAACTGCCTCTCCGCTGTGGAGCGGAACAAGTTCGCCCGTGTCTCCGTCGCAGATAGGGTGACCGAGACCTGCGAATTCGCCCGTTTCCTTGTTGATAAAGGTCATTGTTCCTATGCCTGCGATACTGTCGCGGACCCACATTCCGCCGCGCCATTTTCCGCTCGTTTTGGAACAGACAGGAGTAAGTTCGGCTGTGAATTCGCTGCCGTCGCGCACGACCGAGAGAGTAATGCTCTTGCCGCCGCCCGAACTTATCACGCGCTGGAGACTGCTGTTTGAAGTCAGTTCCTCGCCGTTCGCCGTTCGGATAACGTCACCAACGCGGATCCCCGATTTTTCGGCAGGACAAATCTTTTCGCCGCTTTCGGTCTCCACTTCGCTGAGACCCGTGACCATGACGCCCTCCATGAGAAGTTTTATGCCGAAAGGCTTGCCTCCCACCACAAATACGGGAGCTTCTGCCTCCTGAACAGAAACGTTCTTCACGGGAACAGCTCCGAGGAGAGAAAGCGTGACGCGGCTTTCATCGCCGTTTACAGCACTTGCCTGCACTGTGTCCGTGACAGCCGAGGAGCAGCTTAGTTCGGGATACTGCGCTATCTCAAGATCTGACGCAGAATCCGCTCTGAAACTGTCCGGCAGAATCGCGGAATAGTGCTGAGCCGTGCCGAATAAACCTAACATAGCCGCAGATAATACTACGGCAGCGGTTTTTCGTAATTTGTTTTTAAAGTGCATTTAAAATTCCTTTCTGCGGAAAAAATTTCCTGCAAAGGCTTTGTGAGATAATGCTTTTGTATCGTCCTTCGTTCGGACGATATTCCGGCAGCACCGTGAAAAGCCTGAAAAGCTGACTGACGGCGCGATGCTGCCTTTACTATTATATTAAGCTTTCGGACGAATATGATTGAGAAGTTGTGCCGAAAATGCCAAAAAGTTTGAAAGAGGTGTAAAATGAAAAAAAACGGTAAAAAAAACTCGCAAAAGCACCCTCTGCTGACCGCAGCCAAGGTCGTAACGATCGTGCTTGCGGCGTGGTTTTCATGCGCAATGCCCGTCCTTTCGGGCGCGGGACTTATCTATAACCGCGGGAGCTACGGCGCTGAACTCACGAGGGTAGGAGTTTTCCTGATAGCGGCAGGAGTCGTGATGAGCCTTGGCGCGGTATTGTGCCTTTTCAGAAAAAATCTTGCGAATGTGGCTGCCGTGATACTTTCCTGCGGCGGATTCGCGCTGTGCATGACAATGCTGCATAAGCTTGCTCTCCACGCCGATAAAAGCGGCTGGTCGGACAAATACACCATGGCTCCGATAAGCGATATGTATCGTTCGAGGCTTATCCCGAGCATTATCCCGACCGTGCTTGTGATATTTGTGGCAGTGGCTCAGCTTCTTTCGCTTGAGCTTAAAGAAGAACGCCGCGAGCGCAGAAAGCTTAAAAAGGATAAGGAAAATGCACCCGCACCATCGGTTCTCGGCGATGACGAGTGATACATAAACATATTTGACCGCAGATTTTTCCACAACGTTGAAAACTGCGGCTTTGAGGCGGAGCAAAGTATCCGCCCTTTGTCTTTATGACATAATATAACCGTGGGCAACAACCGTTTTTCGGCGCATTTACGGAATATTCCGCAAATGTATTGACATTGGTGGCATAATTTGCTATAATTAACCCTGTATTGAGGCTTTTGGCTCAGTATAAAGGCAATACAGCACAAAGCGTGCCCGAATGCGGCTCTGCGCGGTTTTGCCTGAAGAAAGACAGAAGGAGACCTTTTCGCCCCCTTGCGGAGGGAGAAAGAATATGATAAGTAAAAAAGACAGATATAAAAGATTTATATCCTTCATTTCCGCTCTCGTACTTCTCGGACTTTTAGTCGGCATCTTCGCCTATTTCTGGTATAAATACTACAGTGATTCGATCGTCCTGCCGTACTATCGGCGAGGCAACTGGGTCCTCATCGGCATTTATTTTCTGATGATATGGCTGTTCCTCAAGGCTTACGGCGGACTGAAACTCGGTTACCTCAAAAAGACGGATATGCTGTATTCTCAGATAATATCCATGATATGCGCGAACGCTGTGACATATTTCCTGATAAGCCTTATCGGACGAAAATTCCTGTCCGTTGCGCCTATCCTCATTATGAGCTGTGTGGATTTTGCCTTTATAAGCATCTGGACGCTTCTGATGGGCAAGCTTTATTTTCTCATTTATCCGCCGAGAAAGCTCGTTATCCTCTACGGAAGCCGTCAGGCGGCGGCTCTCGTTCTGAAAATGAGTCAGCGCGTGGATAAGTATATGATATGCGAATCCGTAAGCGTTCATGAGTCCACCGAAAAGGTACGCGAGCTGATACAAAAGTACGAAGGCGTTATAATCTGCGATATACCTGCGGAAATGAGAAATGATTACCTCAAGTTCTGCTTTGAGAATTCGATAAGAGCGTATATCGCACCCAAAATTTCAGATATTATCATCAGAGGCGCGGACGATATCCGGCTTTTCGATACTCCGCTCCTGCTTTGCCGCAATTACGGTCTTGATTTTGAGCAGAGACTTTTCAAGAGAACTTTTGACATAGTATTTTCGCTGGTGGCTCTCGTTCCTGCCCTGCCGTTCATGCTTGTTTCGGCGATCGCCATCAAGCTCTATGACGGCGGTCCGGTTCTGTACAAGCAGGTAAGACTTACCACAAACGGAAGAAGATTTTATGTTTACAAGTTCCGCAGCATGATCGTTGACGCGGAGAAAAACGGAGTTCCGCAGCTTTGCACGGACGAGGACAGCAGAATAACCCCTGTCGGAAGATTCCTCAGAAAGTGCCGTCTGGACGAGCTGCCGCAGCTTTTCAATATCCTGAAAGGCGATATGTCCGTTGTAGGACCTCGTCCCGAGAGACCCGAGCTTACCGAGCAGTACAAGAAGGAAATGCCCGAGTTCGAGTTCCGCCTTAAAGTCAAGGCAGGTCTCACAGGCTATGCACAGGTAACGGGTGTCTACGATACCTCACCTTATGACAAGCTGAAAATGGATCTCATGTACATCGAGAATTACTCGGCGCGCATGGATCTTCAGATAATACTTATGACACTTAAAACCATGCTCTTTCCCGGCAAGACCAATGCCGAAACGGAGGAGGGCGTTCTGCCCTGTGAGCATCAAACTGATAAAGAGGAGAATGACAGATGAAGATAACAGCAGTCATTATGGCAGGCGGCAGAGGCGAACGCTTCTGGCCCAAGAGCAGAAATAACCGTCCCAAGCAGTTCCTTTCGCTTACTTCTGACGGAGAAACAATGATCCAGAAAACCGTGAAGAGACTCAGTCCGCTCGTGAGCGCGGAGGATATCTTCATTGTTACAAATGCAGCTTACGCTGATCTCGTGAACGACCAGCTCCCAGATGTTCCGAGAGAGAACATACTCTGCGAGCCTTGTGCGAGAAATACCGCTCCCTGCATTGCTTTTGCAGCAGCGATAATACAGAAGAAGTACGGCGACGCTATGATGCTCGTGCTCCCCTCGGATCACCTCATAGGCTATGAGAATATCTACATCAAGACCCTTCAGACAGCTATCAGGACTGCCGAGGAGGGAAACAATCTGGTAACTATCGGGATCACTCCCGCATATCCCGAAACAGGCTACGGCTACATCAATTTCGGTAAGGAGGCAGGCGATGCCTACGAGGTCGAGCGCTTTGTTGAAAAGCCCGACCTTCCGACTGCAAAGAAGTATCTCGCTTCGGGCAAGTATCTCTGGAACAGCGGTATGTTCGTATGGAAGGCTTCGGCTATCATGTACAACATGAAGCAGTTCATGCCCGAGATACATGACGGCGCTGTCCGTATCGGCGACAGCTACGGCACGGATTCCTACGAGGAGACCCTCATCAAGGAATTTACCGCTTTCACGAGCGAATCCGTAGACTTCGGCATTATGGAAAAGGCATCGGATATCTACACTATCCCCGGAAGTTTCGGCTGGGACGACGTAGGAAGCTGGCTTGCTGTTGAGCGTATCAACGAGACCGACGACAAGAAGAACTATTTCGACGGTGATGTTATCGCAGTTGACTCCGAGCGCACAACAGTCTGCGGCGGAAAGCGTCTCGTTGCGGCGATCGGCACAAGAGACATCGTTATCGTTGACACGGACGATGTGCTCCTCGTATGCTCAAAGAACAATACACAGGACGTTAAAAAGGTTATTGCTCAGCTCAAAGAGCACGGCAGAAACGACCTTGTTTAATATAATCAAATTTAAATATGTATTTCACGCTTTTGCTATGCGCGGAGTATAAAACTCAGATAATCTGAAAAGGAGTAAAATTATGAAAAACGCACTCATTACAGGCATTACAGGTCAGGACGGCTCATACCTTGCAGAGCTGCTCCTCGAAAAGGGCTATAACGTTTACGGTATCTGGAGAAGAAAGGCAACTGTTGACTACGGCAATATTGCTCACCTCAAGGACAAGGTTCACCTCATCTACGCAGATATGACCGACCCCGTTTCACTTGTTTCCGCTATGAAGATCTCACAGGCTGACGAAGTTTACAACCTCGCGGCACAGTCTTTCGTTGCAACAAGCTGGGACACACCTCTCGGAACTGCTGATATCGACGCTATCGGCGTTACAAATATGCTTGAGGCTATCAGGATCGTAAAGCCTGAGTGCCGTTTCTATCAGGCTTCAACATCTGAGATGTTCGGTCTCGTACAGGCTATCCCCCAGTGTGAGACAACTCCTTTCTATCCCAGAAGCCCGTACGGCGTAGCTAAGCTTTACGGTCACTGGATCACAAAGAACTACCGCGAGAGCTACAATATGTTCGCTTGCTCCGGTATCCTTTTCAACCACGAGTCCGAGAGACGCGGCATTGAGTTCGTAACAAGAAAGATCACAGACGCTGTTGCAAGGATCAAGCTTGGCGTTCAGGATCATGTAGAGCTTGGAAACATGGATTCAAAGCGTGACTGGGGTCACTCAAAGGATTATGTCCGCGCTATGTGGCTCATGCTCCAGCAGGATACTCCCGATGATTACGTTATTGCTACAAACGAGACAAGAACTGTAAGAGAGTTCGTTGAGACTGCATTCAAGCACGTTGGCATTGACGTTGAGTGGCAGGGAGAAGGCGTTGACGAGATCGGTATCGACAAGGCTACAGGCAAGACGATCGTTAAGGTAAACAAGAAGTTCTTCCGTCCTGCTGAAGTTGACATTCTCCTCGGAAACCCTGCAAAGGCAGAGGAAAAGCTCGGCTGGAAGCGCGAGATCAGCTTCTCAGAGCTTGTTGAGAGAATGGTTAAGAATGATCTTGAGCTTGTTAAGAACGAGATCAAGGTCAAGGAAATTTTAGGCTAAGATATACTCATAGGGCGGACGTAAGTCCGCCCGTGCGTTATTGTGGATACAGAGTTTGACCAATAAAGAAAAAGGGAGACTGTCGGAATGAGAATAACCTTTGATGCTGTGCCGCTGTGCAGCGAGAAGATAACGGGCATAGGCTGGTGCGAGGTCGGTCAGACCAACGCTCTGGCAAAGCTTCACCCCGAGGACAGATACGAATACAGCTTTTTTACGAGCGGCGATGATTCGCGCACAGAACGCGTAAGGTCGCTTGCCGCGAAAAACATAGGCATCAACAGCTCGTCGTTTTCGGGTTATCTTTACCGTGCAGCAAGCACGTTCCTGCCCGTGCCGTACTCGTTTTTCTTCGGAAGAAAGTCCGACGTTACCCACTTTTTCAACTACATCGTGCCTCCGTTCGTAAGCGGAAAAAAGGTAGTTACCGTCCATGACATGGTCTACAAGGCGTTTCCCGATACGGTTCGCGGACGCACAAAATTCATGCTCAATATGGGACTTAAACGCTCCATGAGGCGCGCGGATATCATTGTCACCGACTCGGAGTTTTCCAAGGAGGAGATACTGAAATATTTCCCCCAGCACAAGCGTAAGATAAGGGTAGTGCCGTGCGGTGTTGACCTTGAACGCTTTAAGCCGTGCACCGATCTGGAGCGCATTTCCAAAGTGAAAAGCTCCCTCGGCATTGAGGGCGACTATTTCCTCTATGTGGGAACTATCGAGCCGCGAAAGAATCTTCGCCGCCTTATTGCCGCTTATGCTGCTTTTGTGAAAAAGGTGGGCGAAAACTCGCCGAAGCTTGTGCTTGCAGGCGGAAAAGGCTGGCTTGACGGAGAGATATACGCGAGTGTCCGGAAACTCGGGCTTGAGGGAAAGGTTCTTTTTACCGAGTATGTTCCTGCCGGGGATATGACTCCGCTGATGTGCGGAGCGTTGGCATTTGTTTTCCCGTCGCTTTATGAGGGATTCGGAATGCCGCCGCTTGAGGCTATGGCCTGCGGTGCTCCCGTCCTGACGACAAACGCGGCCTCGCTCCCCGAAGTTGTGGGGGACTGCGCTGTCATTTGTGACGCTTATTCCGTAAAGAGCATAGCTCAGGGACTTTACCGCCTTTATTCGGACAAAGATCTCCGCGCGCAGCTCAGCCGAAAGGGCATTGAGCGCGCCAAAGGCTTTACATGGGAGCGCTCGGCGCAGATGCTCCACGATATCTACAGGGAGTTGGTGTAATGGGCAGAAAACTCCGCATTTTAGAGGTAAACAAGGCTTATTTTCCGCACGTTGGCGGGATCGAGACTCTTGTCGAGCAGTATTCGCGCGAACTCGGAAATATCAGTTCGGTCAGCGTGAAAACGCTGGTCTGCCGTGACGGAAGGGGCGGAACGGTTCGCGAGAGGCTCAACGGCGTTGACCTTACGCGCGCAGGAAGTCTTGGAACTTATTTTTCATGTCCGCTGTCGCTTTCGTTTCTGCGGCTGTTCCGAAAAATGGCTGCCAAAGCCGATGTTGTGCATATCCATGTGCCGTTCCCTCTTGCCGATCTTGCACTTTTGCTGTCGGGATACAAGGGGAGAGTCGTGGTTTCGTGGCACAGCGATGTCGTAAATCAGAAGAAACTTCTGCTCTTTTACAAGCCGCTCATGAAGTATCTGCTCAGGCGCGCGGACTGTATCATCACCGCGACCGAGGGACACATTAACGGTTCGGATTATCTTCCGCCGTTTCGCGAAAAATGCCGCGTAGTGCCGTATGGGATAACCATGCAGGAGTATCTTTCCGCCGAGCGAAAGCCCTTTCTTACGGAAAAACTCAGCGACAAGAGCGCGGTCAAGGTTTTCTTTACCGGCAGACTGGTCTATTACAAGGGCGCAGACTTGCTGCTGAAAGCGTTCCGCAGGGTAAAAAACTGCGAGCTTTTCATTGCGGGCACAGGAGTTCTGGAGCAGCAGCTAAAAGACTATGCAAGGGCAAAGGGACTTGACGGGAAAGTGCATTTTCTCGGATTTCTGCCCGATGAGCAGTTAAAACAGGCTTATGCGGACTGTGATATTTTCGTGCTCCCCTCAACTGTTAAGAGCGAGGCGTTCGGTATTGTCCAGCTTGAAGCAATGGTCTACGGCAAGCCTGTAATAAACACAAACCTTGCCTCGGGAGTACCTTGCGTCAGTCTTGACGGAGTTACGGGCATAACCGTTCCGCCGAGTGACGAAAAGGCTCTTGCAGCGGCAATAAACAAACTCGCGCAGGACAGCGCGCTCCGCGGAGAGTACGGCAGGAATGCCGAAAAACGCGTCAGAGAGCAGTTCAGCGAGGAAAATGTGATAAAGAGACTATACTCAGTTTTAACCGAAGGAGTGAATATATGAAGGCTTTGATAATAGGCGCAGCCGGATTTGTCGGCGGATACCTCATAAACGAGCTGAGATCCGCAGGCTGGGAGGTCTGTGCGACCTGCCTTGCAAACGAGAAGATCGACGAGGAGTGCAGCGTCCGTGTCCTTGATATTATGGACAGGGCGGCAACGGAGCAGCTTATCGCGCAGGAAGCTCCCGATGTTATTTATCATCTTGCGGCGCAGAGCTCGGTCTCGGTCTCGTGGAAAAGACCGCAGCTCACCGCAGAGATAAACGTGGTAGGCTCTATCAACGTGCTTGAAGCTGTGCGCGGCTGTGAGAAGAAGATAAGGCTCATTCTCATAGGCTCGGGCGAGGAGTACGGATTTATCCGCGAGGGAGCCTGTCCGCTCTCCGAGGAAGAACCGCTCCGTCCCGGAAACATCTACGCCGCAACAAAGGCTTGTCAGGGAATGCTTGGCGAGATCTATGCGCGCGCGTACAAAATGGATATTATAATGGTAAGAGCGTTCAATCATTCAGGTCCTAAGCAGGCTCCGCTGTTTGTTATTTCCGATTTCTGCTCGCAGATAGCGAAACTCGAAAAACAGGACGGCGCGGCGGAAATGTCTGTCGGAAATCTCTCGGCAAGGAGAGACTTTACCGACGTGAGGGACGTTGTGCGCGCATACCGTCTCCTTGCCGAAAAGGGCGTAAGCGGCAGGACTTACAATGTCGGACGCGGCAAGGCTGTACCGATACAGTATATTCTCGATACCGCGCTTTCAATGGCGCACAAACAAATTGAGGTAAAGCAGGATCCGGCACGAATGAGAGCCTCGGATATTCCCGTTATCGAGCCTGATGTATCGCTTATAAACCGTGATACCGGCTGGAAGGCTGAGATATCCATGGAGCAGACTATCGGCGATATGCTGGACTACTGGCGCGGACAGGAAAACTCCTGACCGCGGTCAACTATCTGAACGGAGGTAAAGGCAATGGCTGAAAAAAAGCTTACAAATGAACTTATGCGCACCTTTGACGGGCATGGAAAAATAGGCGCGTTCAAGGCGGGCGAAAAGCTTACCGAATACGGTCAGCGGCAGAATGAGGCAAACGAAGCCCTCGCAGGAAATGTCAACTCGCTGATAAAGCGTGTGTGCGCTCTTGAAGACCAGCAGGAAAAGAACACCGAGATTATCAAAAAGCTTGCCATAGAGCTTGCTTCCGCCAAAAAAGAGCTCGACCGCCTGAGACTTTCCGAGAAGCTTAATTCCGGAGCGATAGAGCGGTTGAATAATGCTGTCATGCTTTCCAAAGATGAGGAAAGCAAAGTGTAATTATTTTGGTCAAACCGCAAAAAATCTTGTAAAGTCTTGACTTTGCAGACCTTTTGATATATTATATAGGTGATAAGCGAGAAAGCCGCTCATTTCCAATAAATCAACGGGGATTTATGCAGTATATGCGGTTCCCGTTTTATTATTTTAAGACTGAAAGAGGGTGTTAGAATGGATATTGCCGGAAAACTTACGGAGGAGCTTGAATCGAAAACCGCGTTCACGATCCCGATACTCGGCGGTATTCCCGTTCCCGAATCATGCGTTGTAACATGGATAATCATTGCAGCCCTTGCATTGCTGTCGATTATCTTCGTCCGAAAGCTGAAAATGGTGCCGAAGGGGTCACAGTGCCTGATAGAGATACTTATCAACTGGCTCAACAACTTCTTCCTTGAGATCCTCGGGCCGCGCGGAAAGAAATATCTCCCCATACTTGAAACGCTGATAATCTACATTGCTTGTGCAAACCTTATCGGTGTGTTCGGATTCACCCCGCCGACCAAGGACATCAACGTTACCGCGGCTCTCGCAGGTATCGCGATACTGCTTATCGAGTACACAGCGATCAGGGAAAAAGGCCCGGGCGGCTGGCTCAAAGGTTTCAAAGAGCCTATGGCCATCATGCTCCCGTTCAATATTCTTGAACTTGTAACAAGACCGCTTTCGCTTTGTATGCGACTTTTCGGTAACGTTCTGGGCGCATTCGTTGTAATGGAGCTTATAAAGATCGTCGTTCCTGTCGGAGTACCTGTTATCTTCAGCTTTTACTTCGATATCTTCGACGGACTTATACAGGCATACGTTTTCGTATTCCTCACTTCGCTTTTCATGTCGGAAGCCATGGAAACAGCAGAATAACCGCACTTTCTTAAAAATATACGGAGGTAAAATATTATGGGTTTAGTAGCACTTGGCGCAGGCGTTGCAGTATTGACAGGCGCAGGCGCAGGAATCGGTATCGGCATCGCAACATCAAACGCAACAGAGGCGATCGCGCGTCAGCCTGAGGCAAAGGGCGATATCAACAAGGCGCTCCTTCTTGGATGTGCGCTCGCAGAGGCGACCGCTATCTACGGTTTCGTTATCGCACTCCTTATCATCTTTACTCTCGGCAAATAAGCAGATCTTAAAATAAAATCGGAGGTAAACAAAATGGGATTAGTAGCACTTGGTGCGGCTGTCGCAGTATTAACAGGCGCAGGCGCAGGAATCGGTATCGGTATTGCAACATCAAAGGCAACAGAGGCAATTGCACGTCAGCCCGAGGCTAAGGGCGATATCAACAAGGCGCTCCTCCTCGGATGTGCGCTCGCAGAGGCAACCGCTATCTACGGCTTCGTTATCGCACTTCTTATCATCTTTACTCTCGGCAAATAAGTAAGGAGGGCGAAATATGCTTGATTTCAATTTTTGGAGTATCTTCTGGTCGGTACTGAATATTATCATTCTCTTTATCGTGCTCAGGATATTCCTTTTCAAGCCCGTCAATAAGATAATGGACGAGCGCACACGCTCTATCCAGAACGACATTGATACGGCAAAGAAAGACAAAGAAGATGCAGAGGAGCTCAAGCGTCAGTACGAGAACGACCTCGGCAATGCAAAGAAAGAGGCTCACGACATTATCATGAAGGCTCATGACGATGCCGAGGCTGAAAGAGCCGCTATCATTCAGCGCTCACAGTCAGAGGCTGAGCAGATAGTTGCAGACGCAGGAAAGACTATCGAAAACGAGCGCAAAATGGTTATCCGCAAGGCTCAGACCGAAATTGCCGATCTCGCTATCGAGGCGGCTTCAAAGATCATCGGCGAGAATGTTGACGACGAAAAGAACCGCCGTCTCGTTGATGAATTCCTCTCGGGAGAGGAGGACTCTGCTGAATGAAAGATACAGACAAGGAATACTTGAAGGAGCTTGTGCGTCTGGACATATCACAGACCGATGCTGACGGAACAAGGAAGATCCTTGAGGAGTGCGGCGATGTTGCCGATACACTCGCAAATCCGCTCATCACCCACGATGAAAAGCGCGGTATCATCACAAAGCTCTTTCCCGAAAGTATACAGAAATTTATCATCACCCTCGTAAGAAACGGCGATGTCGAGAGACTCGCTGAAATACTGGAGGAATACGATGAACTGCTCCTCGACAAGCACGGCAGTATCAAAGCGGTAGTTCGCTATGTTACGCCCCTTACCGAGAGCCAGCAGGCTGATCTCAAAAAATTCATTATAGATAAGTTCGTCAAGGACGATGTTGCTCTCGAGTACAGGTACGACCCCGATATCATCGGCGGATTCATTCTCAATGCAGGCGATGTTGAGTACGATAAGAGCTACCGCACAGCGCTCCGCAAGATGAAGGACAGCTTTCAGGAGAAGGCTGCACAGGAGCCTGAAAAGCAGGCAGGTGCGGCAGAGGGCAAGAGCAGCGATATAATCTCCGTCCTCAAAACCGAAGTCCGCGACTTTGACGTTCGTTCCGGTGCGACCGAAACGGGCTTTATCACCAAGCTTGGTGACGGTATCGCGAGCGTTTTCGGTATGCACGGCGTTATGTACGGCGAGCTTGTCGAGTTTGAAAACGGCGTAAGAGGTATCGTCCAGAATCTCGAAGAAAAGTCGGTCGGCGTAGTTTTGCTCGGCGATGACCACGGACTTACAGAGGGTTCTTCCGTTATCAGAACAGGAAAGCGCGCGGGCGTAGGCGTAAGCGATGAGCTGCTCGGACGAGTTGTTGACGCTCTCGGCGCACCTATCGACGGTCTCGGAAACATCAAGGCTGACGATTACTTCCCGATAGAGCGCGAAGCTCCGGGCGTAATAGAGCGTAAGCCTGTAACAGTTCCGCTCCAGACCGGTATCCTCGCGATCGACTCAATGTTCCCGATAGGCAGAGGTCAGCGAGAGCTTATTATCGGCGACCGCCAGACAGGTAAGACCTCTATCGCTATCGATACTATCATAAATCAGAAGGATCAGGGCGTTATCTGCGTCTACGTTGCTATCGGACAGAAGTCCTCGACCGTTGCTCAGGTCGTAAATACCCTGAAAAAGTACGGCGCAATGGACAACACTATCGTTGTGTGCGCTGGTGCGAGCGATCCTGCACCTTTCCAGTATATAGCGCCTTATTCGGGCACAGCTATGGCGGAGTACTTCATGTCAAAGGGCAAGGATGTGCTCATCGTTTACGATGATCTCTCCAAGCACGCGGTAGCTTACCGTGCAATGTCGCTTCTGCTCCACAGACCGCCGGGACGTGAGGCATACCCCGGTGACGTATTCTACCTGCATTCAAGACTTCTTGAACGTTCGAGCCGTCTCGATGACGCGCACGGCGGCGGTTCACTTACCGCCCTCCCGATCATCGAAACTCTTGCGGGCGATATTTCGGCTTATATCCCGACAAACGTTATTTCTATCACCGACGGACAGATCTTCCTTGAGAGCGAGCTGTTCAATTCGGGTCTGCGTCCGGCTGTAAACTACGGACTTTCCGTATCGCGAGTAGGCGGTGCGGCTCAGACAAAGATAATGAAGAAGGTTTCTGGTTCGCTCCGTGTTGATCTTGCGCAGTTCAAGGAAATGGAGATATTCACTCAGTTCTCGTCCGACCTTGACCAGTCTACAACAGACCTCCTCAACCACGGACATATGCTGACAGAGCTGCTCAAACAGCCGCTTTACAATCCGCTCCCGCACCATGAACAGGTAATTCTGCTCTATGCGGCACAGCACGGCTTTATGAAAGACGTGCCGCTGAAGGATATTAAAAAGTACCGCAGCGACCTTATGACCTATGTAAGAAGCTACGGACAGGACATAATCAGCGAAATCGATGAAAAGAGAGTTCTCACAGACGACCTCGCAGAGAGGATCGAGAGAATCCTGACAGCATTTGAGGAATAGGCGGTGAACTATCATGGCTAATATGCGAGAGATCCGCGAGCGTATTTCAAGTATCCAGCAGATACTCAAGATCACAAACGCGATGTACCTCATGTCCTCGTCAAAGCTGAAAAAGGCGAGAAAATCGCTTGAATCCACCGAGCCTTACTTCTACAAGCTCCAATCGACCATTGAAAGCGTCCTTGAGCACACGCCTCACATGAGACAGCGCTATTTCGACAGACGTGACGATATCCCCGAGGAAAATTGTAAAAAGGGCTACATCGTCATCACAGCCGATAAGGGACTCTGCGGAAGCTATAATCACAATATCATGAAGTTTGCCGAGGAGGAGCTGAAAAAAGCTCCCAACCTCGACAACTGCTATCTTTTCGTGATAGGACAGGTCGGCAGAATGCACTTCCAGAAGCGTAAAAAGGCGGAGAAAAATGCCTTCGTTGACGGAGAATTCCTCTATACTACGCAGAACCCGACACTCTACAGAGCTATGGAGATCGCGCAGATAATACTCGATAAGTTCGAGAAAAGGGAACTCGACGAGGTTTACCTGTTGTATACGGATATGGTCACGGCAAATGTTCAGGAGACCCGAATGGTTCCGCTTCTGCCGTTTAACCGCCGACACTTCGGCAAAGCGCCCGACGGCACGATGAAAAAGCTGCCCAAGGCATCGTTCGTTCCCTCGCCTGAAAAGGTTATGGACTATCTCATCCCGCAGTATGCCAAGGGCATAATCTACGGAGCTATGGTCGAGGCGTTCTGCTGTGAGCAGCAGTCGAGAATGACAGCCATGGACGCTGCTACTTCAAGCGCCAAGGACATGATAAAGGAACTTTCACTCCTGTACAACCGCGCAAGACAGGCGGCTATCACGCAGGAGATCACCGAGGTCTGCGCAGGCGCAAACGGCCTCAGCGAATAAAACGGCACGATAACGGCGCGTATCAGCGCCGCTGTTGTGTACTTACCCGTCTGCCAAGGCGGATTTCGGGGAAAGGAGAAGCCTATGGAAAAGGGCAGAATAACACAGGTCATCGGGCCTGTTATAGATGTTGAATTTACTACGGGAAAGCTCCCTATGATAAGAGACGCTCTCACCGTTGAGGTCAACGGCAAAAAGCGCGTTATGGAGGTGGCTCAGCACATGGGCAACCGCATCGTGCGCTGCATTATGCTCGCAACCAGCGAGGGACTGAGCAAGAATATGGAGGTCACAGCCACAGGTTCGTGTATCAAGGTTCCTGTCGGCGAAAAGACCCTCGGCAGAATGTTCAATGTTCTCGGCGAGCCTATCGACAAGAAGGGCGATGTGAACGCTGAGGAAAAATGGGGGATACACCGCAAAGCTCCGAGCTTTCAGGAGCAAAGCCCCGTTGTAGAGGTCCTCGAAACGGGTATCAAGTCGATAGACCTCCTCGCTCCTTATGCAAAGGGCGGTAAGATCGGTCTTTTCGGAGGCGCAGGTGTCGGCAAGACGGTTCTTATTCAGGAGCTTATCCGCAATATTGCCACAGAGCACGGCGGATATTCCATTTTCACAGGCGTTGGAGAGCGTTCGCGTGAGGGCAACGACCTGTGGAACGAAATGCAGGAGTCAGGCGTTATCGAAAAGACCGCGCTTGTGTTCGGTCAGATGAACGAGCCGCCCGGATCCCGTATGCGTGTTGCGCAGACAGGTCTTACCATGGCGGAATACTTCCGTGACTGCGAGCACAAGGACGTCCTGCTGTTTATAGATAATATCTTCCGTTATGTTCAGGCAGGTTCGGAGGTTTCGGCTCTGCTCGGAAGAATGCCTTCCGCAGTTGGTTATCAGCCGACACTTGCAACGGAAGTCGGCGAGCTTCAGGAGCGTATTACTTCCACCAAGAATGGTTCGATCACTTCGGTTCAGGCGGTTTACGTCCCTGCGGACGACCTTACCGACCCTGCACCTGCAATTACATTCGCCCACCTCGACGCGACCACGGTCCTTTCGCGTAAGATAGTCGAGCAGGGCATATATCCCGCGGTAGATCCGCTTGAGTCGAATTCGCGTATCCTTGAGCCTGAAATAGTCGGCGAGGAGCATTACCGCGTTGCGCGCCGCACTCAGGAGCTTCTCCAGAAGTACAAGGAGCTTCAGGATATCATCGCTATCCTCGGTATGGAAGAACTTGACGAGGACGATAAGCTCGCTGTTTACCGCGCAAGAAAGATACAGAAGTTCCTCTCACAGCCGTTCAACGTTGCCGAGAACTTCACGGGTCTCAAGGGCAAGTATGTTCCGCTCAAGGACACTATCGAGGGATTCAAGGCTATCATCAACGGCGATATGGACGATTATCCCGAGGCTGCGTTCCTTATGGCGGGAACTATTGATGACGTTCTCATGAAGGCACGCGCTATCCGGAATGAAGAGTGACCTGATATAAACAGGATTTAGGAGGGACTTCATGGCTAAAAAGTTTCATCTTGAAATAATCGCGACAGACCGCGTTTTCTACGAGGGAGACTGCGAGCACCTTGTCATCACGGCGATTGACGGACTTCTCGGAATTCTCTACGGTCATGAGCCGCTCGTAACCTCGCTCCCGACGGGCGAGCTGAAATACATGGTTGACGGTGAGTGGCACTATGCCGCGATCTCCGAGGGCTTTATACAGGTAATGCCCGAGAGTTCGATCATTCTCGCCGATACCTGCGAACTTCCCGAGGAGATCGACATAAAGCGCGCCGAGGAGGCTCGCGAGCGTGCCGAGGAAATGCTCCGCCAGAAGCAGAGCATTCAGGAGTACTACATGACGCAGGCAGCTCTTAACCGCGCTATCAACCGACTCAAAGTATCGCAGAAACATTTCAAGTAATAATGAACCGTTTTCACAAGTGTACACGCGCGGATTCTGCCGCGCTGACGCATTGTTAAAATTTATTATTCAGCCAATACCGCACAAACTCTGTGCGGTATTGCTATTGCCATATTATGCCGCATTGCTATAAGTACAAAATTCAACCGCATGAATTGTGCATAATTTTGAAATGTTAATATTTATTGTCCGTTTACTTGACTTTTTATAAAAAATGTAGTAAAATAAATGTAATTGTCATAGAGACAGAATAACAGGGGTTCGCTTTCGCTGTGTACATACAGAAATTCTTCCGCGGACCTTACCGATTAGGAGGCATGACCGTGAAAAAGACCGGCAAATCCACTTTCTTTATTGTCGTTATTTTCATCGCGCTGTTTGCTGTTTCCTCGATCTTCGGCGTGGACAAGCTCTTTGCCGATAAGAGGACGACCCTTATCAAGGGCGTCGATGATATCCGCCTTGGTATCGACATCAAGGGCGGTGTTGACGTTACTTTCTCTCCCGAGGAGGGCTATGATGCCACAGAGGCACAGCTCGACGCGGCTACCGAAGTTATCAAGACAAGACTTTCTTCTCTTGGTATCACCGATAATGAGGTTTACAGCGACGAAAAAAGCGACAGAATCATCGTTCGTTTCCCATGGCAGGTCGGCGAGACCGACTTTGACCCCGAGGCTGCTGTTAAGGAGCTTGGCGAAATGGCTCAGCTTACCTTCCGCGAAGGCACTGACGCCGACACCGATGAAGAGGGAAACATTACAGCTCCTACAGGCAATATAGTCCTCGAAGGCTCGGATATCAAGTCCGCAGAGGCTCAGTACCGTCAGAGTGACAGCGAGCAGGGCAAACTCGAATACGTTGTTGCCCTTGAGCTTAATACCGATGGTGTTTCAAAATTCGCTGAGGCAACTTCAAGACTTGCCGGAACAAGCACTCCGATCTCGATCTGGATGGATAACACAATGATCTCCGCTCCTTCCGTAAATACTGCTATCACAGACGGCAGCGCGGTCATCACAGGTAATTTTGATGCGGATTCCGCAAAGAAGCTTGCCGATCAGATAAATTCCGGCGCACTTCCTTTTAAAATGGAGACTTCCAGCTTCAAGACAATCTCGCCTACAATGGGTGAAGGTTCGCTCGATGCTATTCTCCTTGCGGCAGCTATCGCGTTCGCACTTATCGCAGTATACATGGTAGTTCTTTACCGCCTGCCCGGATTTGTCGCAGTGATCGCGCTTATCGGTCAGGTAGCAGGAAGTATCGCAGCTATTTCAGGCTGGTTCGGCTTCCGCAACGGTTCAACTCTCACTATCCCCGGTATCGCAGGTATTATCCTTGCCGTTGGTATGGGCGTTGACGCAAATATCATCACAGGCGAAAGGATCAAGGAGGAGCTCCACTCGGGCAAGTCGCTTGATTCCGCTATAAAGATCGCCTACAAGAGAGCGTTTGCCGCTATCCTCGACGGAAATATCACAAACGTTATCATCGCGATCATTCTCATGGGCGCATTCGGCGTTCCCACAAGTTTCTTCTCAAAGATACTCAACAGCACAGTGTTCCGTGCATTCGGCGCAACGGCTGAAGGCGTTGTATATTCGTTCGGCTATACACTTCTTGTCGGCGTTATCTGCAACTTCATCTTCGGCGTATTTGCATCAAGACTCATGGTAACTTCACTTTCGAAGTTTAAGTGCTTTAAAAACAGAAAGCTTTACGGAGGTGAAGAGAAATGAGCAAAAAGAATACTCAGGCTCAGACAGCTTCCGCTGAAACAGCTAATGTAAAAAAGGTGTATGACTTCTGCGCTAAGAAGAAAGTGATACTCGGTATCCTTATCGGTGTCCTCGCTGCGCTTGTCATAGGCATAATCGCAAGAGGCGTTGACCTCGCTATCGAGTTCAAGGGCGGTACGATCATTTCCTACACATATCAGGGAGATGTTGATACAAAGGCGGTTTCCGACACAGTAAAGAACATCGTAAACACTTCCATTACTGTAAGGACTGGTGAGAGCCTTGACTCCGACGCAAAGCAGATAACCATTTCATTCACATCAAATGAGGGACTTACCGCTGACAGACAGACAGAGCTTACCAATGCTCTCCGCGAGAATTTCGCAGACAATGACTTTGCTCTCTACGATTCAAATGACGTAGCGCCCACATCAGGCCGTGAGTTCCTGCTCAAGTGTCTCGTTGCAGTTATCTTTGCAGCGATAGTGGTTATCATTTATATCGCAATAAGATTCAGAAACATCGGCGGCTGGTCGGCAGGTGTGTGCTCGGTATTTGCACTTCTCCACGATATACTTGTGGCAGTTACAGTTACTATCCTGTTCGGCTTTGAGTTCAACTCAAACCTTGTTGCTGTAATTCTTACGATCCTTGGTTACTCCATAAACAACACTATCGTAATTTACGACAGAATAAGAGAGGACCGCAAGCTCATGCCCAAGGCTTCACTTGACGAGCTTATCAATGTTTCGTGCACACAGTCGCTTACACGTTCCATAAGAACATCTATCACTACTATCAGCACAATGCTTATAGTTACTATCGTAGTTCTCATTAAGGGCTATGATTCACTTCTCAGTTTCTCTGTACCGCTTATGTTCGGTCTCATTTCGGGTACTTACTCATCACTCTTTGTTGCTCCTGTAACATGGTCCTGGTGGAAGAACAAGCAGGCAAAGAAATCATCAAAGTAACAAAAAGGACGCTTTAAAGCGTCCTTTTTAATTAACTAATAATGGGATTCTAAAGGGTTGATAACCCTTTAGCGGATTCCAAAGGCAGAGCCTTTGTTGGGGTGTGGGGCAACGCCCCGCAAATTGCCTTCAAGCGCTCCGCAAAGGGTGAATTCAAAAACAGTCCGGTGGACTGTTTTTGAAGAGGGAACGCCCTGCAAGGGAGGGCGTTCCTTTATAAAAACTATTTTTTGGCAAAATAAAAGGACGCTTTAAGAGCGTCCTTTTACTTTATGCGCTGGTCTGTGCTGACGATAATAATGTTTTCAACAATGTTGAATTTCACGGGCGGCTGCTCCCCCTTGATCTGTGCCTTTTGCACAGCGGCAGTAGGCGGTGGAGCTGCCTGTGTTTTTTTATTCTTTTTCGTGATAACGCTCCACATGATTACGTTTATCACAGCGAACAGCGCAACGGCTGCGGCTATTATGAGAATTTCGGGTGTTGTCATGCCATAGACTCCTTTGCTCAAAGCTCCGCCCTGAATCCGAGAGCGGAAATATTGTCGCGTTCGCCGCGGCTTTTCACACAGTCGATAAGCTCGCGCAGTCTTGCCTGCATTGATGTTTTGGTGGTAACGATCCGCGGCGAAAGTCCCTCAAAAATCTCCTTGTCGCTGACGAGGTGTCTCAGTCCGTCGGAGCAGATCATGTAATTAGCGCCGATCTCAATAGTTCCTGCGTGGATGTCCGGAGAAACTCCGCCAGCCGCTCCTATGCACTGTGTCAGAGCGTTTCTGCGCGGATCTTTTTCAGCCTGTTGGGGAGTCATTCGCCCGAATTTCACTTCCCGATTGACAAAGGTGTGATCCTCGGTAAGACAGCTTAACTGATGAGAGACCTTGTATATCCTTGTATCGCCGACGTGGAAAGAGAGGTACTGCTGGTTGAAAATAATCATTCCCGTAGCAGTAGTTCCCATGGTTAGGCGGTTAGCCTCGCCGTATGCGATGAGTTTTTCGTTGAGAGAACTGAGCAGTTCCGCGACCTGCCGCGCAATGTCCTCACGGTCGAAGCTGCGCAGATGTTTTGGAAAATCGTTCTCGAACCACTCCGAGAAACTCTGCACGACCTCGGCGCTTGCAAGTTCACCCATTGCGAGACCGCCCATTCCGTCACATATAAGCAATAAAGCGGCATTTCCAAGCTCGGTCTCTGCCACCTTTACACATAGACTATCCTGATTCACGCTCTTTGCAATGCCGATATCGCTTTCGGCGGCAACAATATATTCCATAATATCCTCCGTGAATAATTTGTCGCTATAATTATACAATACATTATAATTTATGTCAAGCGGCAGGAGCGGTCAAAAAAATACCGTCTCAGCAGGATATGCGTGAGACGGTATCGGAAAGGACTTATATCGTGTTCACATAAAAATGAAATACGCGTATTTTATGCGAACAAGCTTTAATTTTCATTCTGCGAGCCTGAATTCTTTCTGAATCTCGACTTTGAGCCGAGATTGAGCGAAATGGTGAATATCTTATCGGACTTGAACAGTTTCAGCGCAAAGAACATACAAACCGCAAAAACTGCCGCCTGATAGGCGAGACCGCCGAAGAAGATCGCGGTATTGCCGAACATGATATTTGACATAGCCGAGAATGTGTGCGTGAACGGTATCGCGTAAACGATTATCTTTGCCGCAGTCGGCAGTGTATTAACGTCCTTGAGCATGGAGATCATGTAGGGAACCATTGCCAGTATCATGATAGGCATGAGGACTGTCTGCGAACTCTTTGTATCGTTTACGAGAGCGCCGAGAATTATCGAAATTGAAAGGCATATGAGTATCGTGAAGAAAAGCTGGAGTCCCACGAGGAAGTAGTCGCCGACCGAGAGGCGCAGTCCAAGCTGCGTAATCGCTTCGTCAGCCGAGAGGTACTGTCCTGCAATGGAAGAAGTTATCTCGCTTGTGACCGACTCCGTAGCTCCGCCGACAAATTTCGAGAAGCCGAGCATATATACCGCCGCATTGATAAGAGCGATTATGGCAGCGGCGAGCATTTTCGCGCTTATCACCGCTCCGCGCGAGACAGGTGCAGAAAGCAGCGTTTCGAGCGTTTTGTCGATTTTCTCGTTTGCGATAGCCGAAATGAGCATTTGTGAAGTGAGAAGTATCAGCACAAAAACAATGATAGGAAGTATCATGTTCTGTATCATCAGCTTGCCCGAAACGACATCGACGGATGTCTGTGCGGACTTGTCGTCAACAACGGTATTTTCGGTAATGGTGAGCGGATCCTGTAAGATTTCGAGTGCCTTTTCGTCCATGCCCGCCTGTGACGCAAGGTAGTTCTTGACGTAATTTTCGATCATGGAGGACGCCGCGCTCGTTCCCGTTGACATGAGCGACATTGACGAGGCTGATGTCATTCGTGAGGCTGTGATGATGTTGGGCTTTTCGCCGTTTTCGACCGCAGCCGTGAATCCCTTGGGGATAATGATTATGCTTTTGAGCTTGTTGTCGCTGAGTATCTTCGCGTAATCGTCACCCTCGGTCTCATAGGCGGAAACCTTAACGCCCTTGTCCCTGAACGAGTCGAGCATATCCTGCGTGAAGTCCGTAGAGTCGCAGTCGCTTATGCACATTTTGCTGTATCCTGCCGTGACAGCCTTTGCCTCCTCGTTTACAGCGTCCTGCATGAAGCTGCCGAGGAACATGAAAACGAGAAAAATGAGCACTATGCCCATGAGCATCTGCGCTGTCAGGAGTTCGGAAAGCTCTTTCTTCAAAAGGTTAATGAACTTCATTCTCGATCACCACCCTTTCAAAAACTTCCTCAAGGTTAGCCGCGTTGTAGCGTTCCTTCAGCTCGTCTGTCCGACCTGTTACCATGAGGTGTCCCTTGGAGATAATGCCCACGCGGTCGGAAACGAACTCAATCTCGAGCATATTATGCGAGGAGAGCAGGAAGGAAATGTGTTCTTCCTTTGCGAGTTTCTTTATTATTTTGCGTATCTCGATAGCGTTTAGCACGTCAAGTCCGCTTGTAGGCTCGTCAAGAATAGCGAGTTTCGGCTTGGTCATGACGGCTCTTGCAAGCAGGAGCTTGCGTATCATGCCGCGGCTGTAAGTACCTATCTTGTCGTTGAGTCTTTCGCCGAGACCGCATATCTCCTTGGCTCTGTCAACGCATTGATTGAGCCGGTCGAGGTCTGAGACGAAAAGTCCTGCCATAAAGCGCAGGTACTTGATACCCGTCATGGTCTTATACGCTCCTGCCTCGTCGGGCAGGTAAGTGATACATTCCCTTACCTTGGCAGGCTGCTTTACAACGCTGTATCCCGCCACGAATGCGTCTCCGGCAGTAGGCGTGAGCAGAGTTGATATCATGCGTATGGTGGTGGTTTTTCCGGCACCGTTCGGGCCGATGAGCGCGAAAATCTCGCCCTCACCTATTTCAAAGGAGACTTTATCCGCCGCGAGCACCTTTGTGTACTGCTTTGAAAGCTCCTTTACTTCAAGAATGTTTCCCAATGAGATCCCCCTCTTTTAAATGTATATTTTACAGGATAATTATATTACAAATCTCCCGAAAAGTCAATGCTTTATTAAAATTTATTATTTTTATTGGGTCGGGCTTTTATTTGTGAAAGGTGACAGTGACTGCTGCATTTTATCCTACTGTTTCGATAAGAATTGTTATGATTGTAGGACTGCACAAATAGGCAGCGCATTAATTGTTGCTATTTGCTAAGACGGGTGGATTTGTAAACTAGGTCGTGTTGACACTAAGCCTAACAACGCATCTTTTCGGCAAAATTTC
>UQEM01000011.1 GCA_900540005.1 uncultured Ruminococcus sp. | reverse complement strand
GATCTACACAAGGCTATTCGTCGGCAGCGTCAGATGTGTATAAGAGACAGACCTAAAGCAGCTGCTCAGCATTTCAGTTCTGAAAGCGGTGGGCTCTTTCCGGAAAAGGATCTTTCCGTTTCTTACCGACATGAGCACCTGCGCACGATTGCGGAGCGCATCAAAGTCACTTTTTGCGTCAATGACGATAAAGCTTGCGGGATTATTTTCGCGGAGATAATAGCTGTCGCCAAGGTGAAGCGTTTTTGCTCCGTTAGCAGAAATGAGGTCAAGCGCTCTGTTCATATACTGCGGCGCGGTAAGGTGGCAGATGTGAAAACCTGCGTCAAGCACATACATAAGGTTTCCGTTTCCGAGCGGATACCACGGGTCGCATATTGAGTCCTGAGCAAAGCAGACGTTGATATCATCGTCCAGCAGTTCCTTTACCCGTGTAAGACCCCTGCGTTTCGGATAGGTGTCATATCGTCCCTGCAAGTGGATATTTTCAGTGGGACAGGATATGAAATTTATTCCCGACTTTTTCAATAGCTTAAACAGCTTGAAAGCATAAGCGTTGTTATATGAACCCATTGCACAGGTATGGCTTGCTGTAGTCTTTTCTCCGATGCCGTTATCCATTGCTTCGTATGCCAGCGTCTCGACAAAGCGCGACATATCATCATCTGTTTCATCGCAGTGGACATCTACAAGCTTGTTGTACTTCACCGCAAGCTCGACTGCCTTTTTGACCGATCTTGTTCCCATTTCGGAAGTATACTCGAAATGCGGAATAGCGCCTACGCAGTCAGCGCCCATTTTCAGGGCTTCCTCAACCAGTTCCTCTCCGCCCTTGTAGGAGTACATTCCCTCCTGCGGAAATGCAACTATCTGTATATCCGCATAATCCTTTACCTCCTCGCGAAGTTCGAGCATTGCTTTCAGTCCCGTAAGCTTAGGGTCGGTAACGTCAATGTGAGTACGGATATACTGCGTTCCGCCAAGGAGCTGTTCAAGAAGTCCCTTTTTCGCGCGCTCCTTGATCATCTCTGGAGTAAGAGTACTCTTTGAATCCGACCAGCTTGCAATTCCGTCAAAAAGCGTACCGGTGGAATTCTCCTCAAAGCTTGAAGATGTAAAAACATAGTCAAGATGAATGTGCGGATCGCAGTAGGGTTCGCAGACAAGCCTGCCGTCCAGTTCTATCTTCTCCGCGTTTTCAGGGGCAATTGTTCCTGAATCAGCTATCTTCTCGATCTTTCCGTCTTTTACAAAAATATCTTTCAGTTCTGTGCAGCCTCTGAGACGGGCGTTTTTATATAATGTCATATTGGTCACTCCTTTGTTTTTCAGCCGACTGCCATGAACAACAGCCGGCTGAAAGTTTCATTGCATGATTTTATTAATACTTTGACCTTGCCTCAACGATCTCCTTGATGATATACATTCCGAGCGTGAGGATTATCATGAACAGAGCCGCAACTGCAAGAGTCGGGTCGATGTTTGTTCTCATATTCTCCCACATGACCATTGTAAGAGTCTTTGTGTTTGCGCCCGAAACGAAAGTTGTTACAACAACTTCATCAAGGCTTGTTACAAATGCGAAAAGCACTGACGATACCAGAGAGGAGCGCACGGTGGGGAGAGTTACCTTGAAAAAGGCTCCCATAGGAGAAGAACCCATGCTCATTGCAGCAAGTTCAAGGTTCTCGTTTACATTTGCAAATCCCGAAAGCATTGTCACGAACACCATCGGAATACCGAGCAGAGTATGTGCAAAGATAAGACCGGCAAAGCTGTTCGTAAGTCCTATCGGAGCAAATGTTGTATAAAGCGCAACGCCGACTACAACTACAGGAACGACCATCGGAGCTATCATGACACTCATAAACAGGGATTTACCCTTGAATTCGAGCTTATTCATGGCAAGCGCAGCCATTGTTCCGAGAGCTGTTGCAAGGATCGCGGAGATAACAGCTATCGCAAGGCTTCGCTCCAGTCCGACTATCCATTGCTCGTTCTCAAAGAATTTATCGAACCATTTGGTGGACATTTCCTCGACCGGAAACTTGAAGTAGTTAAGACTTGTAAATGCCTGCGGAATTATAACGATCGCGGGAAGTATCATTATAAATATCAGCAGAAAGGTGTAGACATACAGCATAGCATTTCACCTCTTATTTTTTGTTCACAAAGATGTTTCCAACGAATTTGAACGCGATCCCGATTATAATGAATACAATTACGAGCAGTTCAAACGACATAGCAGCCGCAAGGTTGGAATTAAAGTTATTCATGTTCTGCTCAATGAGGTTCGACATCATCATGTTGTCGGGGCCGCCGAGCAGCGCGGGAGCAATATAGAAGCCCAGTGCAAGCACGAAAACCATGAGCGAACCTGAGAAAATACCCGGCATAGAAAGCGGCAGAAATACGTCAATAAAGCCTCTTGCAGGACGCGCTCCCATTACAGCCGCGGCTGTTGAAAGGTTAGCGTCGATACCCTCCATGTTTGACTGGAGGCTCAAAAACATATACGGCAGCAGAATGTGCGTCATTGAGATACATACAGCACCCGTTGTGTACAAAAACTGTATCGGTTCATCGGTTATATGGAAGAACATCAGCAGTTGGTTCAGCACGCCGTTGGTCTGGAGAACTATCTGCCATGCGAAAATTCTTACGAGCATACTTATCCAGTACGGGATAAGGATTCCGCCCGTGATGATCCGGCGAACGATCGGTTTCTTTGCCCTGACCGAAAGATAAGCCGCAGGATAAGCAAGCAGCAGGCAGAACAGAGTTACAAGCAAGCCCATTTTCAGCGTGTTAAGAAGAACCTTGATATAGAGCGGCTCGGTGAATATTTTCGTGTAATATTCCAGTGTAAAGCCTTCCGCTCCCACAAAGCTTTTCTTAAAGATCCCCACCATTGATATCATAAGGGTGATAACGACAAATACCAGCGGCAGCAGCATTATTATCCATTTAAGCTGCGTTGCCTTGGCGATCTTATGGGAAAGCGGAACACCTTTTCTGTTGATATTTCCTGAAAAGTTTTTCAGATTCTCGCTCATTTGGATCACGACCTTTCAAAGCGGACGCCTGCGCTGTCCGAAATTGCTGTCAGAAACCGTCCATATGTGCAGGACGGCATTCCGATGTATCATAGCAATACAATAATGTGACAATACCAAACCGCATAGTACAAGCAGATCAGCGCAGTAATATGCGGTTTGTATCGTCAGATCAACTTCAGTATTCTGTTGGATAGCTATGAGAATTTGTTTTAAATCATTCTAAGAGCCAAGCATTGAAACGCTCCTCAACTGATGAGAGGTTCTCAGCCCAGTAAGTGTTGTTGAGGTAGATCTCATTTTCAAGCTGTTCATCGGACTGTCCGAGGTCGACCTTCATATCATCACTCATAAGAGCAACGGCTTCGGGGTTTGTCGAACCGTAAGGAATAAGCTCAGAGAAGCCATACTGCTGCGGAGCTTCGCTGATAAATTCGATGAACTTCATTGCGTTCTCCTTGTTAGGAGCATTCTTAGGAACGACCCAGCCCGCGGAGATCATGATACCGCCGTTGTAGTGCATATCAACGGGTGAACCTTCGTCCTTTGCAGTTGCGATTCTTCCGCTCCATGCAAGAGCGTAGTCAGCCTCGCCAGTTGAGAGCATCTGCGACGGTTCTGCACCCTTAGTCCACCATACGATGTCGTCCTTGATCGTGTCAAGCTTTGCAAATGCACGGTCGAGATCGAGCGGATAAAGCTCGTCCATCGGAACACCGTCCGCAAGCAAAGCAGCCTCAAGCACCGTTACAGGATACTGCCATACAGCTCTCTTGCCGGGGTATTTTTCCGTGTCGAAGAAGTCTGCCCATGTCTGCGGAGCATCTTCTGCGCTCGTCTTGTCGGAGTTCCATGAAATAACGGAAGTGTAGATCTCAGCTCCCATTACATATTCAAGCTGTGCCTCCTCATCTATCTTTGTTGTTACAACGTTATAGTCGATAGGTTCGAGATAGCCCTGTTCGCCTGCGTAAACGCCCCAGTAAGCGTCACAGTTCATAACGTCCCACTCGGTCGTGTTGTTCTCGACCATCGAAATGAGCTTTGCGTAATCACAGGGAGTAACTACCGTTACCTTGATACCTGTCTGTTCCTCAAAAGGCTTTACAGCCGAGGCGATACGTGCGTCTGTGTTTGCTCCGCCCCAGTCAACGAATACAAGCTCTCCGTTGCCTGATGAGCCGTCTTTTCCCGAGCCGCTGTTTCCGCAGCCTGTGAAGATTCCCGAAACCAGTGTCATTGCCGTAACTGCTGCAACGGCTTTAAAAAATCTCTTTTTCATAATATATCCTCCTGTTAACTCATGTGTTTTCAACTATCTTGAGCATTACGCCCTTTTCTTTTTCATAAATGGTGGTAACGCAGTCTGCGTTGAAGAAAAATTCAAGTTCCTTTTCTCCCGAATACTGTTTATATGCCTCGGGTGAAATTTTAACATTAAGCTCGTTTCCGTCAGCCGTTCGGATAAGCGCCTTGTAATAGTCGCCCATATAAACGCTGTTCAGGAGCTCAGCCTTAAAGGAGTTGATGTGTCCGCTCCTGTTCTTCATAAGGTGTATAAGCTCCGGACGAAGTGCGAGGAGCACATCATCGAGGTTGTACTGCCTGCGGTCGAGCGGTTCTTCCACGCGTACCGGTTCTTCTGAAAGTCCGGTATTTACAAGACTTACCATTGCACCGTTTTCCTTGAACTTTGATACCACAGTGCCCTTGATAAGGTTCGTGCTGCCGATAAACTCCGCAACGAACTGGTTCTTAGGCTTCTTGTATATCTCCTCGGGCGAAGAACACTGCTGTATAACGCCGTGACTCATAATGCATATCTTGTCCGACATTGTAAGCGCTTCCTCCTGATCGTGCGTAACGCTTATTGTAGTTATTCCAAGCTCTTTCTGTATTCGCTTTATCTCAAACTGCATCTCGTGACGCAGGTTCTTATCGAGAGCGCCAAGCGGTTCATCAAGGAGAAGCAGCGGCGGATTGTATACAATGGCTCTTGCAAGAGCACATCTCTGTTGCTGACCGCCCGAAAGCTGCTTGGGGAGCCTCTTTTCCATTCCGTCAAGCTTTATCAGCTTGATAATGGAGTTGACTCTTTCAGCGATCTCATCTTTCGGAAGCTTTCGCAGCTTCAATGGATATGCGATGTTTTCTGCTACTGTCATGTGCGGAAAAAGCGCATAATTCTGAAAAAGCATACCGATGTTTCTCTCGTAAGGTTTCTTTCCGGCGATGTCCTGGCCGTTAATAAGTATCTGTCCTCGGTTCGCGGCTTCAAATCCTGCGATTATTTTTAATAATGTAGTCTTGCCCGAGCCGCTCGAACCGAGTATCGTAAGAAATTCTCCTGCCTTCGCTTCAAGCGAAACACAGTCAAGTGCCTGAAAGCTTCCATAGAATTTGCTTACATTTTCGATCTTAATGCTCTGTCCGATTGCAGACATTGTGATCTCTCCCTTCCGGATAACCGCTTAAATCAGAAAAGCGCTGCCGGAGGAAATTTATTTCCACCTGCAGCGCCTTTGCTGTGCGTTATCAATCGTTTTGTATCTTCCGATTACAGTTTACATTATAGCATCAATGTCAAAAAATGTCACTATACGCGAAATACAAAAATAAGCCGTTCTTTTTGTATCGGAAATACATTGCAAAATTGCCCGCAATAATATATTGTATATTATAAGAACAGAAAAAAGTTCCGCCGATATGCTCAGAACTTGTTCTCATATATTAATAAGGAGCTGATAAGTATGAACAGTGTATATATGAAAGATATTACATGGCATGAATTTGAGGAAAGGAAAAACAATGCGGTCATCCTTCCCGTAGGGTCAACGGAACAGCACAGTTTCCACCTGCCCCTGTGCACGGATTCGGCTATCGCAGAGGGCATTTCCGAAAAGCTTGCCGAGAGGATAAATGGACTGGTAATGCCGACTCTTTGCTACGGCTACAAATCCAAGCCGATGAGCGGCGGCGGTCCGCTCTTTCCGGGAACTATCGACCTTCAGGGAAGAACGCTTATCTCGCTTGCCGAGGACATTCTGGAGGAACTTTGCCTTGACGGCGTAAAACTTATTTTTGTAAACAACGCTCACTTTGAAAACGAGGCTTTCCTGCTTGAGGCTATAGATATAGTATCAAGGAGACACCCCGAGGTAACTATCCTTGAATCCAACTGGTGGGACGTTCTTCCGCAGAGTGTAATCGACAAGGTCTTTGAAGATGTTCCCTTCCCGGGCTGGGCGCTCGAACACGCAGCAGTTACCGAAACTTCTCTTATGATGTATCTTGCCCCCGAACTCGTCCGCACTGAGATGATACCCACCGAAACAGGTTTTAAGGCTGTTCCGTATCATAAATATCCTATTATAAGGGGAATGGTTCCGGAAAGCGGCGCGCTTGCATCGGCAAAGGGTTCGTCCGCTGAAAAAGGAAAACTCATCACCGATACTGCCGTTGATGAGTTCGTAAAGATAATAGAAAAATACATCGGCTGACCCGCTATTCAAAGCTCTCGGGAGTAAATCCGAAATATTTCATTAACCGCAGGGCATTCATACATTCGCTCTTTGCCGTCATATTCGAGAAATCTATATCAAGCAGAGATCGGATCTTTTCAATGCGGTAAACTATCGTATTTCGGTGTATGAACATTGTTTCAGCAGTTTTTACAAGGTTGCAGTTGTGGTTAAGATAGCACTCCAGCGTTTTTATGTACTCCGTGTTGTGAGTCCTGTCGCTGTCTATGAGCGGCTTGAGTGTTGAGTAGCAGTAGTCCTGTATATCGGAACGCGAACTTGCCGTATTGAGGAGTCTTATTATGCCCATTTCCGAATACAGTACTATCCGCACAGGCATTTCGTCATTTTCGGAAAAGCTTAGCGACTGCCTTGCCTCGGAATAGCTTCTGCGCAAATTTACCGCGCCAATGGCTGACCTGCCTATTCCACCGCAAATGCGCAGACCGCTGTGCCTTTCCGTAAAATCCGAGCAAATCTCTGAAAGCATATCTCTTATCGCAGTAAGTCCGCTGTTAGGGCTGACTGCATAAATGAATATCTCGCCCATGTAGACATAGGAAACAAAGCCGATCTTGCGGCGTTCAAGCTCGTTGCCGACAGTTCGGCTTATCGCGGAAACTATATTGTCAAAATCGTTTCTTGAGTGCTCGTGCGAATAAAACGGACGCAGGATCATTATCGCGGCGTTCTCGGAAACATCAACGCCACAGCGTATGCCCATATTCTTTATCGAATCCTCGGAAATATAGTATGAGAACAGCAGTTCCGAGAAAAATCCCATGACATACTGCTCATGGAGCTGATTTATGACGATAGTATTGGCGATCTCCTTTGTAACGTCAACAAGCTTTATCTCCCACGGCATTTCGTAAAGAGGCATATTTCCGCTTTCGGCAGCCTTTATTATCTCCTCGGGAACTGCTACTATATGATTCGGGTCTATCAGCACCACTATTCCCGCAGCGGCATTTTCAATGCATTCACGCACCAAAGAGCACAACATTTCTTCGGAGAATCCGTTTTCCATCCCTGTTATAAACACAAGCTCTCCGCCATGTATCCAGTCGCTTATGCTGCTGTCCTGATTGATGTAGACCCATGTGATTATGTGGTCAAGTCCTCCCGAGCCTGCAATAAGTCTTATTTTTTTAAATGACCTTAATGTGGAAAGGTCACGGCATTTCATATTCATAAAATTCATTCCTATCCGCAGTAAAATTCAAAACTGTACGTTGGAAACGTTCGGAATATCTGCTCTGTTTCCTAAAATAAGCAAAAAAACAAAGACGCTCCAATATCCGGAACGTCTTTGTTCTTATATATGATACCACCAAAGCAAAAATTTGTCAACAGATAAATCACAGATCTGCGGTATCACTACAGCTTCCAATGTATATGTATATCGCGCTCACCGTTATTATCAGCCATTCCAACCTCAACGAGATCTATAAACTCATCAGCTACTATACGGTCAAGCTTGCTAAAATGCGTATATTCTTCAATGACCGATTTTTTCCCGTCATTATTCCTTATGTGTTCACGGCAGTCTATTATCTTACTTTTGATATCATCGATCCGCGCCGAAAGCTCACGTTCCTCGCCGCTGAGTTTCTCCCTGAACAGTATGTAGTCCTCGTTTGAGATAACTCCGTCCAGCTTGTCCTTGTACATACTGACAAGTCGCTTTTCTGCCGAATTGCGGCGTTCATTAAGCTTTGAAAGCTCGGGTTCGAGCTGTCTGAGCTGTTCGCTGTATATGTCGCTGAAATTGATCTTATCTGCCTGACAGTACTGCACAATGATAGCATTCAATTCATCAAGTATATTTTGTTCAAGGACAAGTCCGCTGATACTCGATTTGTTCGGGCAGTTCATTGCTCCTGTTTTGTAGGCAGCACATTGCAGTCCATAATACCTGATAGTCTTTGCCTTGTTGTAGTAAACATTGCGTTTCATTGGCCGTCCGCACAAAGCGCATTTGACTTTTCCCGAAAGAGGCGACAACTCCTGCGAAGATCTTCCCACTCTTGTGTGACTTTTAAGCCGTTCCTGCACGCGTGACCATGTATCGGGATCAATTATCGCCTCATGAGCGTCCGTGACCCTTACCCACTCGCTTTCATCGACCCTTTTGCGTTTCTTATTCTTATAGCTTATGTGGTGGGATCTTCCCTGCACCAATGTGCCGATATACACCTCATTTGCGAGCATTTTTCCGATCGTAGACTGCGTCCACAGTCCATTTGCGCCACCTGTTTCGGCTTTGCGGTTGACATACTTTGAACCCTTTTGCCGCTTGTATTCCGTTGGACAGGCAATTCCGTCATCGTTAAGCTTTCTGACTATCCTGCGGTATCCTTCACCGCTGACATACATTTCAAATATCCGCCTTACGACCGGAGCAGTTTCGCGGTCTATTATCAGGCGATGCTTGTCATCGGGGTCTATCTGATAGCCGTACGGTGCAAACGAGCCTATGAACTGCCCCTGCTCTCGTTTGTATGCGAGAGTGCGGCGTATCTTGCTTGAAATATCCTTGACGTACATCTCGTTGTACGCACTTGTGAAAAGCCGCATTGTACTGTAGCTTTCGCTCTCTGTGTCGGCATTGTCCGCGATCCCGATAAACCGTATCCCCCATTCGAGAAATTTATCATTTATGAACTCCTCGATAACTACAGTATCGCGCGAAAATCGCGACTGATCTTTGCACAGCACGATATCAATGTTCCCTTTTTCGCAGTCACTGAGCAAGCGCCGAAACTCGGGGCGGCTGCGGTCAACACCGCTGTAACCGTCATCTATGTAAATGTCGTATATCTCCCAGTCGCGCTCGCGGCAGTGATCACGGAGCATGGCTTTCTGATTCTGTATACTTGCGCTGGAGTCGCTTTCCGCCTTGTCCCTGTCCTCGATCGACAAGCGGCAGTATATCCCCACCTTCGGCATTGACCTCACTCCTCCCTATCTGAACCCTGTTATCCTGCCTGTTTTGCGCGTATATTCACAAGCTTTTCTATTTTGGCGGTAACGGCTTCCTTTAACTGTTCAGCGCTTTCTGACTTAAAGCTGCTTTTAACGTGGATCGTCCCTTTCATTCTCTCACCTACTTGTTTTTTTGAATGATATGCTTGGGACTGAAATTATATGCCTGCCCTATATTTGGAATGAGGTATCAGGATACTGAACAAACTCTGATTTATTTCAGGGGTATCACATTTTGTTCCGCCCACTTGAAAAAACAGCGTGTATATGCTATACTTTACTACAGAAAAATATGTTTAATAAGGAGTAAAACATGAAACCACTATTTTCCGCGATACTTGAAACGATAGTGCTTGTCGTTTCGACACTCATCATATTACTGGGCACAGCTATTTTCAAGTACGAGAGCCCGTATCTGAATTACAGCGAAACTCATCCCGACAGCACCATTACGCTGGGCGAAGTGCTCGGCTATGTTTCCGAGGAAACCGACACTCCAAAGGAGTCGGCGGCTGAGGCATCTAAAAAGATCTTCGGAAAAAATACAGAAAAAGTCCTCCCCCTCGCGGTCGGAAAATTTCTCTGCATTGAAGTCGGAGAACGCACGGCGAGCGTACTTGAATTTTACACATTTATCGTATTCCTTGAGAGCATTATATGCCTTATTTTCGGCATAACGCTCCCCTGCTCGCTCTACCGCCACCTTGATCCCGCAAAAGCCATCGACAACGCTTTTGTTAATAAGAATTACGTTTACGTCGATAATCTCGGACACACTAAGGGCTATGTCGGCGAGACGCGCGCATGGCTCGTGAAAATCCTTCTTCTCTTTCTCATGCTGTTCGTTGCCAACATATGGTGTACTTTTCTGCCAATATTCATCGTGATAAACTTTGCAGTAGGTCTGGTCATGGCAATACTTCGCATAGTCGGAATAACCACTTCCAATGCGGCAGCCAAAGCCAAGATGAAGCTTGCGGCAGGAAAAGATACTGGCTGCAAATACAGGGTGGTCGTCGAAAACGACCTTTTCGCTGTTGCGGGAGACGTATACCCGAACCGCAGCCTTTACTTCAAAAAATACTGGAACGCTGTTGTTGCACAGCGCATACTTGAGTGCGACAGAGACGGACGACTTTACACAAACGATGACGCGCTCAACACAATAACCTACGGCGATGAAAACGTACACAAGCAATATAAGACAATTCGCCGTATCAACAAGATAAAGCTGCTGTTCTCGTCAGCTTCACGGAAAAACGCCAAAAAGTTCAAAAACGAAGTAACGACAATGGACTACACATTCACATTCGTTGACCGTGCGGGAGCGAGAGGCGAATACATAATACTTTCAAAATGCAGCAACAAGTATATGCTTTTCCGAGATGCCATGAACTGCTCGCTGGCAATGGATCTGCTAAAATACGACTCCGAGAACAAAGAATTTGATATGATAGCATGGGGCTCATGGGAAAGACTTATCGAAAGCGATAAGCAGAAGTTTCTTGTGTCATTTAACGGTAAGACAGCTCCGCCGCAGGGTGAAGGCCCTTCCGCAATGGTCGGCTGTAACGTTTCCTCTGCACAGTCTGACATATAATACAGCAGAATTTTAGGGAGCAAAATTAAAAGCGCCGTCAATTAATTGGCGGCGCTTTGGAATACTTTCCACGCTGTATTTATTTCAGGGAAATGACCTCAAGGCTTTCCTCGGGACGCGGAGATATTCCGTTGTCCTTGTATAATTCGTAGCCTGCTCCGGAGTATCCGACAAGGCTGAGCGAATCATAATCAATATCTCTTGTATTGACAGCAGGCTCGCACATCGGGATACTCTTTCCCTTTCTGATGAAGAACACAAGCTCATCAAGCTCTGCTCTGACAAAATGATGACCCGAAGGGAGGATCTCCGTCTCGTAATCGTTATACTTTTTCATTCTGACAAGCATCATTTCCTCAGGGAGATAAACATATCTTCCGTGAGCGTTCTGCTTATATATTGGAGCTATCATTATCTCATTTCCAAGGAAGAGCTGATCCTCTGTCTGCTGTGCGTCCTTATCCTCGGGGAAGTCAAACGAAACGGGTCTGAACAACATCTCATTATTAAGAACAGCTTTGAGGAATTCGCTGTACAGATAAGGAATAAGGCTGTAACGGATCTTTATCATTTCAGCAGTCTTGTCCAAGTTGTCAAACTGATAGAGCTCCTGTCTGCGTGTGCCGTCAGCGGAGTGATTGCGGAAAAGAGGAGTGAACAGCGCAAACTGTAACCACCTGAGCATTAAGTCCTCTGTCGTATCACTGCCGAATCCGCCTGTATCGCTTCCTGTAAAGATGAATCCTGCCATATTGAGCGCGGGAAGCTGCTGCATTGAATGGAGGATATGTGACCACCATGATTTATTGTCGCCCTGCCATATTCCGCCGTAACGGTGCGCTCCTGTGTATGATGAGCGCGAGAAGAACAGTGTGCGCTTTTCGGGTTCGATTTTCTGCAAAGCCTCAAAAGCCGAGCGCGTCATGTTCATGCCGTAGAGATTGTGTACCTCGCTGTGCTTGACCATTTTTCCGTCAATATTATGGTAGAATTTATCATAGTCGCCCTTGTTTCCGTTAAGTCCTGCCACCATGCCGGTAAACTCAAAGTACTCGTTGATACCCATGTTTCCGGAAGTAAGCTCCTTGATCTTCTCAAGAGTTTCAGCAAGCCTGTCCTCTGTATAGAAAATAGCCGGCTCGTTCATATCGTTCCAGAAACCGTCAATTCCCATTTTTGTGAGAACCGAATACTTTTCTCCGAACCACTCTCTTGTCTTGGGGTTGAGAAAATCAGGGAAATGCACTCTGCCGGGCCATACTGCTCCGACAAAATCCTTGCCCTCGGCATTCTTGCAGAAGTAGTCGTTTTCAACGCCTTCCTCATAAACATCATAACCCTCTTCGATCTTTACGCCCGCATCAATGATCGGCACAAGGTGAATGCCGTCCGCTTTCATATCAGATGTAAGCTTTTCAAGATCGGGGAAACGCTCTGTATCGACAGTAAAGTCCTTATAGCGTTCCATGTAGTCTATATCAAGATAAATGCTGTCAAGGGGAACGCCTGCTGACTTGTATTTTTCAGCGACCTCACGAACGTCACTCTCATTCTTGTAGCCCCAGCGGCTCTGACCGTATCCGAATGCCCAGAAAGGCGGAATATAGCTTCTGCCGATGATCTCTCTGAACTGCTTTACGATATCCTTTTCAGATCCGCCGTCAATGATATACACGGTAAGGTCGTTCTTCTCAGCGTGTATCTTCATGGTATTTCTACTGGTATAGCCGATATCGAAAACCAGCTTACCGGGATAATCAAAGAACGCACCAAAAGTTACAGTTCCCTTTACAATTATGAAGTTATGTGCTCCGTAAAGCGAGCGCGTGTCCTCCTGATGATTGGGATTATCGTAATTCCAGCTAACGTATTCCCAGCCTCTTTTGTTTATTCCTCTCGCCTGCTCACCAAGACCGTAAACGATGTCGTTTTCAGAAAAACTGTATTCAAAATTACCGTTGCCGTCCGTTGTGAAATACGGAAGCTTTCCCTCTGACTTTTCGATGTCTTTTACCACGGCACAGGTTGAAAAGGGATGTCCAAATACAAACTTTTTGATCATAATAACAACTCCTTTGAAGATTTTGGTATCGTTTTATCTGCTGGTAATATAATATCATATCATACTACCGCTTATCTACTGATTTTATATTATTTTCTGATACTATCCTATTTTTTGAAAGGCAAGCCTATGAAAAGTATACAGTCAAAAGAAAACAGAATCCATGTTTCAGATGAAAAACCATTTTCGTTCTACGAATGTATCATACCCGACCTTTTCCCATATGTTCCCATGCACTGGCATGAGGAGTTCGAGATAAACTTTATTATTGACGGCTCTGCCGAATTTATTTGCGGCGAGGAAAGATTTACCGCAAATAAGGGCGATATTGTGATAACTCAGCCAAATGTCATGCACTCAATATATACAGATTCAAGACAGGTCTACGATACTCTCGTTTTCGGTTCGGCGATCTTCGGCGAATCTCAGGAGGACAGATACATTAAAAAATGTATCATTCCACTTATTGACGGAAGTATGAGCATACAAACGCACATCTCCCCCGAGCACTGCTATTACTCGGAAATAAAAACCATAACGGAAAATATTTTTTCCTGCGCAAGAGGGGATCTCCCTCACCTTGATATGCTTATGCGCGGCGAACTTCTAAGACTTTTCTGGCTGCTTGAAACTGACGCGGCCGAGGGAACTCCCGAAAATGAAACAAGTGATATCATACGTCCTGCGCTGACCTATATAAAGGAGCACTTCAAAGAGCCTGTTTCTATCAGACAGCTTTCGGATTCCGTACACCTCAGTCAGAGCTACTTTATGAATCAGTTCCGCAGGTATGTCGGTTTCAGCGCCTCTGAGTACATTTCGCATTACAGGATAAACTACGCCTGCAAAAAAATCGCGGATTCCGAAAGCAGTATCTCCGAGATCGCATTCGACAGCGGATTCCGTAACCTCTCAAATTTCAACAGGCATTTTTATCGGATCATGGGCTGTACTCCCATGGAATACCGAAAGAAAAGCCGCACCCAAAGAATACAGACTACCAGGCAGTCTGACTAAGTTTAAGCTGACCCGCCTCATGGCGGGATCGACGGCGGCTGCACTTCGGCGGACGGTATTCCGGAAAAGGGAATAAATCTGAACATACTGCTTTGTCTCCGCGACCTGCTCGAAGTCAGCGGATTTGACGTGCAGGTAACACGCGACTGCGACAAATCGATACACGATGAGGGAATCGAAGGCATAGCGGCGCAGAAAAGTTCCGACATGGACAACAGACTCGCACTTTTCAACAAAAACACAAACGCGATCTGTATTTCTATCCACCAGAACCAGTTTACCGACTCAAAATACAGCGGCGCACAGATGTTTTACGCAAGCACCAACAAAAAGAGTGAGTCGCTCGCCCGTTCGCTGCAAAACAGCTTTGTTCAGTTTCTGCAGCCCGAAAACACGCGCGAGATAAAGCAATGCGGCAAGGAGCTTTTTCTGTGTTATTACAGCGAAAATCCAACCGTTATGGCGGAATGCGGCTTTCTCTCGAATCCGGACGAGGCGGCTCTGCTGAATACCGAGGAGTATCAGAACAAAGTGGCATTCACGCTGTATTCCGGCATAATGAACTACCTTGAGCAGTAAATCAACAATTTGATCCCAAATACAGAGCCTTTTGTGTGAGGGGAAATTCCACAAACAGCGGGCACAATGTCCGCTGTTTTACTGCCTTGTCTCATAAAATTTCTTGAAATCCGAAGGAGTACAGTGCTTTATGTCCTTGAAAACGCGGTTGAATGTTGTAAGGCTCTTGAATCCCGAACGCATTGCAACCTCCGTTATTGGTATATCGGGATCGAGCAGGAGCGTCTCTGCCGCCTTGGTTCGCCTCGCATTTATGTACTGCAAATACGACATTGAATTGTACCGCTTGAAGATACGCGAAAAATGATACTTGCTGTAGCCTGCGATATCCGCAAGCTGTTCAAGGGTTATATCGTACATATAGTTATTGTCGATGTATTTGAGCACTGTTCCGAACTTCTCGCTGTACTCGTCAAGCTTGTCGTCTGCGCAGTCCATCATATCTTTCTGACGTTCAAGCTGGTGCTCTCTCATCGCGGTAAAAAGCTCTATCAGCCTGAGATATATCTTCACATCCGAAAGCTCCGCGCGCGAACTGTAAAGCGGCACTATATCGAGGATCGTCCTCTGCGCAAGAATGTGCAGTTCTGTGTCGTAGGCAGAATTTATGATGAGCGGTGACGAGACCGCTCGCATTGCCGCTTCAAGCGCAGGAACTCCGCCCAAAATCGCATTGTCGCATTGAAAGATGAGCCGCCTCCCCTTTACCGCAGGCATACTGTGAAGTTCACACGGCGGTATCACAAGGATATCGTTTTCGGGAATATGATGATCCACGCCGCCGACATTGACGATGTATTCGTTTTTCAGCGGCATTATCAGCTCGACCGCATTATGCCAATGAACGGGATAGGACTCGTTGTCGGTATTGTCATACAGCATGACGTATTTTTTCTCGTCATATTCAACGGTTTCGTATTCCCCCGAAAGATTCTTTATCATAGTATCCCCCCTAACCGAAAATTGCTGTCCGAAGTAATTATCCAATTAATATTATAGTGCATTTTCAACAATTTGTAAATATTTCAGCGTTAATTTCGTCTAAATAAAACAAATATGCTACTTTATTTTGTGCAATAAGGAAATCAACCGCAATAAAAGAGCAGTCCGTTAATGCAGACTGCTCCTTAGGGGATATTAAATTATGAAAAAAGCTTGGTTTAATTACACCTCGTGTAAACATTGCCGCCTTCAAGAGTCTTTCCGTTAGCCTCGAAAAGCTCCGAAACCGTTACTATCTGCCAGCCCTGCTCCTTGAGATAGGGTGCGAGATACTCGATCGCCTCGGCTGTGGAAGCGTAAGTCTCGTGGCAGAGAACAATTGAATTATCGAGTGAACCGTCATTCATTGCAGCCTTTATCCTGGCAATTATCTGGCCGCTCGTAGCGCCGTTCCAGTCCTGTGTGTCGATCGAACAGGTTATGAGTGAAACATCGCTGAGAGCGGACTGAACCACACTGTTGCAGGCAAAGTAAGGCAGTCTCATGAGCGCAGCAGGTTCTGCACCGATGATGTCTCTGAGTTTCTGCTGTGTGGTATCATACTCGCTGCGGATCTCACTTGCCGACTTTGTGGTGAGGTCGGGGTGAGACGTTGAGTGATTTGCAATTTCCATACCCTTTGAATAAGCGTACTTTACCTCGTTTTCCTTGTCCGTGCTGTTTATCCAGTTGCCGACATAGAAGAACGTTGCGCGGAAACCTTCATTCGCGATAGCATTGATGATCCTCATTGAAGTCGAATCGGACGAAGAACCGACTGCTCCGTCATCAAAGCAGATAGCAACCATGGGCTTTGATGGATCAATTGTCGTAATTACTGTCGTCATAGTCGTAGTTGCGGGAACTGTTGACGTTGCGGAAGTGGTCGGCTTTGAGCTTTAACTCTCGGGGAGTTCATCTATAAGCTTAGCAATATATTTCTGAATTGAAAGTGCGTCCTTTGCAGTGAGTCCGTTGCCGTTCTGATCGACATCACCGTTTATCATGCCCTGCGCAGTGATATGTGTGTCATCTGTTCCGTTTATCCCGTATTTTTCAGGATTTGAGATTGCCTGAAGAATGAGGACCGCGTCACCGAGTTCAACCTCGCCGCTGAGGTTCGTATCGCCCCACTTCGTAACGCTGATATCGGGCTGAGTGGTGGTCGTAACAGGCTGAGTGGTGGTCGTAACAGGTTCTGTAGTTGTAACAGTTGTAGTTGTAACAGTTGTAGTTGTAACAGTTGTCGTAGTAGTGGGAACATCAGTATTGTCTATGGTAAAATTCTTGCCCTTTACCGCGCCAAATGCGTCATCAATATAGAAATCCGTGAGACTGTCGGGAGCTTCAACATAGAGTATCATGCCCGTTGCTCCGGCAGGTATCGTATAGGAGGAATTTGAAAGAGCCGTCCATTTGCCCTTTGAAGCTGTTGCATGAGCAACTTCATCGTAGTGATCCTCACCCGATGCGTCAGTATACTGGAGAGTAAGCTTAAAGTCCGTGGAATCCTCTGTATTCTGCATAACCGCAGTACCGAAACTGTAGGTATTGCCCGCTGTGAAAGCATTTGGATCAAGATTGATAGCCGTACCGTGCCAGTTATCCGTTCTGCTGCTTACTTTGAGCGAACTCTTTCCGCCGTAGTAATTGGAAGCGTCAGTCGCCACAGAAGCATCGCCCCTGCCGCTCCAGCTATCTTTGCCCGACTCGAATGTTGACTTGAAGTAGTAGCCGTCTGAATCGGGTTCAACAGGTTCAGCAGGCTTTACAGGGTCGGGAGTCGAACCAAACACAAGGTTGTTTTTGTTGACCGTAGCGCTGCCGTTTGAGCGATAGCCCTCGATATTCAGTGCGACCTCGTACATCTTTCCGCTCATGTCAAGACCTGCGTTCTCCCACGCCTCAAAATGGTTCGAGACCGTGATAGTTCCCTCAAGGTGAGTCGTTTCATTATTTGCCGCAGGACTGGTTTTCTGAACGCTCCAGTACTGATAAAAAGTCTCCGTGCCATGGATCGACGGCTGATTTACGCGTTCTGTCCTGTAAATGTCGTATGTTTTTCCGTCGGAAGTAACTGTTCCGAGCGAAGTTGTGCTTCCCGGCGGTCTCCATGAGCCCCATGCCTCTACGATGTAGTATTCGACCGTGGGGTGGTCGCTCTTTCCGTTTTCAGTCCAGCCGTAAACGCACATATAGGAGTTGCCCTGCGGATTGTAGTCAACATCATAATCAATGTAAATGCCGTCATATGACTTGTAATCCTGCGTGCTGCCGAGTTTCTTGCCGGTTCTGAACAGAACATTTTCGATGTTGCTCCACTTGCAGCTAAATGCGCCGTTGCCAAGCGACTGCATACTTGCCGAACCCTGAGCGTTCTGATTCCACAGTTCATAATCATAGCCGTCCTCTTTGTAGTTCTCCGTCTGGTCAGCCGCGCTGACTTCCAGAGCCTGCGGAACGGTTCCTGCAAGACACATCAGACCGGTCAGCGTTCCGCAAAGGAAACGCCTGAAAAATCCTTTCTTCATTGAGTATCATTCCTCTCCTTAAAATATAATAATATATCTGCCAAAGAAACCAACACTTTTTCAACTGTTCCTCTCATTTCTTTAGCGTCTGTTACTATTCTATTACTTTTCTATGAACATTACAAGTCATAATTTGCTAATAAATTGCCGACTGGTCATTTTTTGCTATTTTTTCACTTTTTGGCTGAATTTTTTTTGACAGCCGCTACAAGCGTAAAATTCAAATAAAAAAATAGCACTTTTTAGTCATAGTACATTTTTACTAATTAGGAGGCTAACTAAATTAAAACATTTTCATTTAGCAAGTTATTGATTTTTTACTCGATATGTGCTATAATGGTTCTTAACTAAAAACGGAGATATAAAGGGGTGACACCGTGAATAAAAATCTAAAAAACATTGTTGTAGTTGTTTCCGGTCTTGATGAAGAATACCAGCATAATATTATCTGCGGTATCAATAAAGCAGCAAGAGAAAATCGCTTTAACGTGTCATACTTCGCCGCTTTCGGCGGTATGATAAAGAGCAAGCGCTTTGATATAGGCGAATACAGCATTTACAATCTTATCGACTTCAGTGCATTTGACGGAGCTATTCTCATGACAAACACTATAAGCGACCCTGATGTCAAGGAGAGCATAATCAGCCGCGTAAAGGATTCGGGTATACCTGCGGTCGTTTTCGACGACTCGGACTGCCACGATTTCTACAACATCTGTATCAACAATTCCTCCCCGATGGAGGACGTTGTGCGCCATGTCATTCAGGAGCACGGAGCAACAGTCCTCAACTTTATCTCAGGCCCGCTTGCAAACCCTGAGGCTCTCACGCGTTACAACGCTTTCCGAAAAGTCATGGACGAAAACCGCCTGAGGATCGACCCGCGCCGAATCTACTACGGAACATTCCGTCAGCAGGACGGAAAGGCCGCTATCGAGGAGTTCGCGCTTTCGGGAATGAAACTGCCCGACGCTTTCATCTGCGCAAACGATGCAATGGCTCTTACCGCAGTTTCCGCGCTGGAAAAGCTCGGCTACAGAGTGCCCAATGACGTTATCGTTACCGGTTTTGACTGTACATACAATGCAAGAAACTTCACACCGTCGCTTACGACTGTTAAGCGTCCGCTCACAATGGCAGGCAAGACAGCCTGTGCCACTCTCGCGGAAATTTTCAGCGGCGGCAATCCCGAGAAGATCATCACGCTCGACGCTCACGCCGTATTCGCTGAAAGCTGCGGCTGCAAGGACTCAAGTTCCGATGACTTCATCGAGTACAAGAAGAACACATACAATCACCTTGAAAGCATAAACACCAATCTTTCGCTGCTGAACCGTCTTACGGCCGCTCTTGCAGACACCGAAACTTCGGAGGAACTGTTTGATTCTATCGAAGAACTCGTTGAGGAGCTCGGCTGCGAAAAGTTCTCGCTCTGTCTCACAGAGGGCTGGCAGGACGCTTTTGAAAACATTTCCGATGGCGAAAACAACTACGCTCAGTATATGACCGCTCCCTTGATTTGGAACAATGGCAAACGCGAAAGCGTGGGAGTTTTTACAAGCAAGCAGATGTACCCCGAGGAATTCGAGTCGGGCGGAAACATCAGCTACTTCCTGCCCCTGCATTTCCGTGAGAGATGTCTTGGTTACTACATAATCAGCAACGGCGATTTCCCGATCGAGAGCCTTCTCTGTCACACAATGACAATGAATATCAGCAACTCTATCGAGAATATCCGAAAGCTTCTCCACCTCGGCAAGGCAATGAACGAACTTAATCAGCTCTATGTCATTGATCCGCTCTGCAACATCTACAACCGCAACGGATTTATCAACATCGTTGACGATATTTTCAAGGACTGCATAGTCCACGGCAAGAAGATAATGCTCACGTTCATCGACATGGACGGACTGAAATTCATCAACGACAACTACGGTCACAACGAGGGAGACTTCGCTATCCAGCGTCTCGCAAACGTTATCAAGGACTGCTGCTCGAACAACAGTGTCTGTGCAAGATTCGGCGGCGATGAGTTCGTTATATTCAGTTCGGGAATCTCCGACAGTTCTTCAGATGCGCTCGAAAGAAAATTCAACACGCTGATAGAGAGCATGAACTGCATAATCAAAAAGCCCTACACACTTTCAGCAAGCCTTGGCAGCATAATCACCGAGGTCGGCCCGAACGATACCCTTTACGGAGTCATCAAGCAGGCTGACGAAAAGATGTACGAAGTCAAGAAAAGCCGAAAGTTGGCGCGCAAATCAGAAAAAATATGCTAAAAAGATCCAGCCTCACGGCTGGATCTTTATTTTACAATATCTTTTCCCAAAACATACTGCGTTATCTTAATTTTTACGGAATCCCATGCACTGCATTACGGCAACGGGATCACCGTTTTCGTCTGTAACATCTACCTTATATGTGCAGATAGTCCTGCCGTCCTTTACAAGAGTTGCCTGAGCAAAAATCTTCTCGCTTTTCGGAACTCCGATAAATGAAGCGTCCACATTCACGCCGACTACTCCGGGATTCTGCCAGTTTGAAGCGACTGCAAAGGCAAAATCGGCAAGAGTGAAGTAAACTCCGCCCATGACTCCGCCCATAGCGTTTTTGTGGTGCTCATTTATGATAAGGCTGACCTTTGCGGAATGGTCGCCTATTTCGTCGATCTGCGCGCCCATTTCCGTTGCAAAACGGTCATTTTTGAAAATTTCGCGTACTTTCTCTATCTCGCTCATTTCTCTGTCTCACACAAGAAGGCTCATGTCGTAGAGACCTGCGGGCTTATCCTTGAGGTAAACTGCCGCATTTATTGAACCCTCTGCAAATACGGTTTTCGATGCAGCGGAGTGCGAAAGAGTGATGACTTCGTCATGACCTGCAAAAATAACGTCATGCTCGCCGACGATCGTGCCGCCGCGTATCGAATGCATACCGATCTCGCTCTTTTCGCGCTTCTGACGGCGTGAATGGCGGTCGTAAACGTAGTTCTTGGAGTTCTCGAACTCCTCATTTATTGCGTTTGCGAGCATTATCGCTGTTCCGCTGGGAGCGTCTATCTTCTGATTGTGATGCTTTTCAACGATCTCAATGTCGAAACGGTCGCCGAGTACGGAAGCTGCTTTCTTTGCAAGCTGAACAAGGAGATTGATCCCGAGCGACATATTGAATGTGAAGAACACGGGGACCTGCTCTGCCGCGCTCTTTATCTTTGCTATCTGCTCCTCGCTGTAACCCGTTGAAGCCACAACGATAGGAGTTCCTGTGGAGAGACAGTATTCCAGAAGTCCGTCAAGTGACGCAGGATTTGAAAAGTCGATGATAACATCGGGCTTAACGGGAAGCTCCGAGGGCTTTGCAACTATCGGGAAATCCGCGTACTGCTCTGTATACAGGTCAATGCCCGCAACTACCTTGCAGTCATCGCGATCCTGAATGCAGTTGTAAATGGTCTTTCCCATTTTACCGTTTGCACCGCAAATTGCTATATTTGTCATAATAGATTCACTTCCTGTAGATATTAAATTGAACCTATCCGCATGGGCGAGATGTGCGTGAGCAATTATCTTGCCGCAGGCATTTTAACGCAGTCTGCGGCGAAATTTGCCGATAAACCGCGCGTTTATGCCTATGCGGACAGGTTCTGAAACCGCACCGCCCGACAGCGCAGACAATAACGCATGGCTGCAAGGCGGCTTTTTACGATCAGGTTTACTTGATAAGACCGTGCTTTTCGAGTGATGCGCGGAGTACAGCCTTATGCTCGTCGCTCATCTCGTAAAGAGGCATACGGCACGGGCCGACATTTACGCCCATCATGTTCAGTGCTTCCTTGACGGGGATCGGATTTACCTCGATAAAGAGGCTGTTTATGAGGTCAAGGTACTCTATCTGGAGCTTTGTTGCCTCGGCAAAATTGTTGTCGAGACAATACTGTACCATATCGTGCATCTGCTTGGGAATAACGTGCGAAGCAACCGAAATTACGCCCTTGCCGCCGAGAGATACAAGCGGAACTACCATGTCATCGTTTCCGCTGTAAACGTCAATGTTGTCGCCGCAGGCAGCGATAAGCTTTGCTGCATAGCTGATGTTGCCGCTTGCTTCCTTGATAGCAGCGATGTTTCTGTGCTCAGCGAGTTTCTTTACAGTTGCAACTTCCATGTTTACGCCTGTGCGTCCGGGAATATTGTAGAGGATTATCGGTACATTCACAGCGTCTGCAATTGCGGTAAAGTGTGCGATAAGTCCGCGCTGAGTAGTCTTGTTGTAATAAGGTGTAACGAGAAGAAGTCCGTCAACGCCTACAGCCTCGGCTTCCTTGGAAAGCTCGATAGCATAGCGGGTGTCGTTGCTTCCCGTGCCTGCAATTACTGGGATCCTGCCTGCTGTCTTTTCAACAGCAAATCTGATGCATTCGAGGTGCTCCTCATCAGTCATTGTGGAAGCCTCGCCGGTCGTTCCGCAGATAATAATAGCGTCAGTACCGTTTGCGATCTGGTTCTCAATAAGGTCGCCGAGACCCTGATAATTGATCGAACCGTCTGCGTTCATAGGTGTGATGATGGCAATGCCTGCACCCGTAAAAATAGTATTTTTCATACCGTGGTTCTCCCTTCATAAATTTACAGCCGTCTTAGCAGAAATAATATGCTTGTAAAGACGGGTGATCAGTCAAAATATCCCTTTGCCGCAAGAAGCTCAGCAAGGAGAACTCCGCCGCCTGCTGCACCTCTGAGTGTGTTGTGCGAGAGGCAAACGAATTTATAGTCGTACTGTGTATCTTCGCGGAGACGTCCTGTCGAAACTGCCATTCCGCCCTCAAGATTTCTGTCAAGCTTAGCCTGCGGACGGTCATTCTCCTCAAAGTAGTGAATGAACTGCTTGGGTGCGCTGGGGAGTTCGAGTTCCTGCGGAACGCCCTTGAAATCAGCCCAGAGCTTAAGTATCTCGTCCTTTGTGGGCTTCTGGTCAAAGCTTACGAAAACAGCAGCCGTGTGTCCGTCTGAAACAGGAACGCGCAGGCACTGTGTTGTGATGTTGGGGGTTTCAGCCTTGACGATCTCGTTGCCCTCAATCCTGCCCCATACCTTGAGAGGCTCCTGCTCGGACTTTTCTTCCTCGCCGCCGATGTAGGGAATGAGGTTATCTACCATTTCGGGCCATGTCTCAAAGTTCTTTCCTGCGCCGGAAATTGCCTGATATGTGCACGCAAGAACGTTCTTGAGACCGAACTTTCTCAGCGGGTGGAGTGCAGGAACATAGCTCTGGATCGAGCAGTTGGACTTAACTGCGATGAATCCTCTCTTTGTGCCAAGGCGCTTGCGCTGTGCCTTGATTATCTCGATGTGGTCGGGATTGATCTCCGGAACGACCATAGGAACATCAGGTGTGAATCTGTGTGCGGAGTTGTTTGAAACAATGGGGCACTCAGCCTTAGCGTAAGCCTCCTCAAGAGCCTTGATCTCGTCCTTTTTCATGTCAACTGCGCAGAAGCAGAAGTCAACCATGCCTGCAATTTTTTCAATATCCGATGTAGCGTCAAGAAGAACCATGTTCTTCATAGCCTCGGGCATAGGAACAGCCATCTTCCAGCGTGAACCTGCTGCCTGCTCATATGTCTGACCTGCGCTTCTGGGAGAAGCTGCAAGAACCTTTACATTGAACCACGGGTGATTCTCAAGAAGAGTTGCAAATCTCTGTCCGACCATACCCGTAGCGCCGATTATACCTACGTCATACTGTTTCATGTTAGATACTCCTTCAAAAAATTTTTCATAAAAATAAGAAAACCGGTTGCAAACCGGCTCATCATACGTTATAATAGAAATGTTGGCATATAATTTTGTATGCCGACAGCTCTCCACCATAGCATGATGACAGTCACAGACCTGTTGAGCCTGAAACCAGAGGGGAATTTACCAAAAACCGCTCTTCGGCGGCTTTGCCTTTCACTTGTCTGCCATTGGATCGGTTATCCCGCAAACAGTTACTCTTCTCAGCCGCACCTCTGCCTTAGTTTATATAATATCACTTATATTCCATGTTGTCAACAGTTTTTTAAGTATTTATGAAAATAATTTCACACCGCGAAACTTCATATGCGAAAGGATGATCACCATGAGCATTTCAGAAGATATACGAGACAGGCTCTTTGAACTGAGGGACGAAAAATTTGCAGCGTTTCAGGCAAATCTCACGCCGTCGCTAAGGCTCGAGGATTTTATCGGAGTCCGCACTCCGGTTCTCAGAAAGCTTGCAAAGGAGATCGCGCAGCGCAGCGATACGGACGAATTTCTTACTGACCTTCCGCACAGATACTTTGACGAAAACCAGCTTCACGCGCTGATAATATCGCTTGAAAAGGACTTCTCTGTGTGTATCGCGGAAACCGAGGCTTTTCTCCCCTGCATCGACAACTGGGCGACCTGCGACCAGCTTTTGCCCAAGATATTCGCAAAGCACCGCGACGAACTTATGCCGCACATCGTTAAGTGGCTAGGCTCGGAGCAAACATACACCGTGAGGTTCGGCATAGGTATGCTTATGCGCCACTTCCTCGGCGAAAACTTCGACACAAAGTACGCTGACATGGTAGCTGACGTGCATTCCGACGAATACTACATAAACATGATGAGGGCATGGTATTTTGCGACCGCTCTTGCAAAGAACTATGACGAGGTGCTCCCCTACATAACTCAGCACCGCCTTGATAAGTGGACAAACAACAAGTCGATACAAAAATCTGTCGAGAGCTTTCGCATTACCGATGAGCAGAAAAAATTTCTGCGAACATACAAAATTTAAAAGGAGCATAATAAATGGAACTTCTTAAATCCGATTTTTTCTATGAGCTTCCCGAGGAGCTTATAGCGCAGACTCCTGTCGAGCCGCGAAGTGCCTCAAGGATGATGTGCGTTGACCGAAAAGGCGGCGGCATTATCCACGACCATTTCTATAATTTATGCGCTCATCTCAAAGAGGGTGACTTGCTCGTAATGAATGATTCGCGAGTTATCCCCGCACGTCTGTACGGTGAAAAGATCGGTAACGGCACATTCATCGAATTCCTCCTGCTTGAGCAGAAGGGAGACAAGATCTGGGAGATAATCTGCCGCCCCGGCAAAAAAGCAAAGGTCGGCACAAGATTCTCGTTCGGCGGAGGCAGACTCATCGCCGAGGTCATTGAAGTCAGGGACGACGGCAACCGAATCGTAAAATTCGAGTGCGAGGGAAACTTTTTCACCGCTCTTGAAGATGTGGGACAAATGCCGCTGCCGCCTTATATTACGGAAAAACTTGCTGATAAGGAGCGCTACCAGACAGTCTACTCGCGCGAACTCGGCTCTGCGGCAGCTCCGACTGCGGGACTTCACTTTACGCCCGAACTTCTTGATGAGCTTCACGCGCGCGGTATCAAGACCGCTTTCGTAACTCTCCATGTCGGTCTCGGAACTTTCCGCCCCGTCAAGGAGGACAACGTACTCAACCACAAAATGCACAGCGAGCACTACTTCCTGCCGCAGGAAACCGCCGACCTCATCAACGAGACCAAGAAAAATGGCGGCAGAGTCATTGCTGTCGGAACTACAGCCTGCCGCACTCTTGAAAGCGTTGCCACATTCTTCGGCGACATTTCCGCTCATGAGGGCTACACGGATATATTCATCTATCCCGGCTATGAGTTCAAGTGCATTGACGGGCTTATCACCAACTTCCACCTTCCCGAAAGTACGCTCATCATGCTCGTTTCGGCATTCATGGGCTATGAAAACACAATGAACGCATACAAGATCGCAGTAAACGAGCGTTACCGCTTTTTCAGTTTCGGCGACTGTATGCTGATCCTTTAAGCACACGGAGGGAAATAAAACAGCAATGGAAATAGATAAATATCTGCGCGCCTTTGTTGAAACAGATATGAACCAAATAGTTATCTGCGATACAAATCACATTATTGTATATATGAATAAAGTCGCTATAGAGAAATTCAGCGACCTCGGAGGAGCTGACCTCATCGGCAAATCGCTCATGCAGTATCTGAGCGTTGAAACTCAGAGCCGTATCGAAGCCATAGTTTCATGGTTCAGCGAATCCCCCGACAACAACTGGGTATACACATACAGAAATGAGGCTTCACAGACAGATATGTACGCAGTTGCTCTGCGCGATGAAAACGGTAATCTCATAGGTTATTACGAAAAGCGCAGATCAACATTCCCCGAGACAGAAGAACTATACCATATGGACTGATAACCTGTCGGCGCAAACGCTGAACAAGGGCAGGATATGGACGTTTTCACCAATACCGCGGCGCTGTTCTCGCCGCAGGAAAAGGAGCATTTATGTTTACAGTATTAAAAAAAGACGGCAAAGCAAGACGCGGAACTTTTGAAACGGTTCACGGAACTTTTCAGACCCCGTGTTTCATGAACGTGGGTACTGCCGCAGCTATCAAGGGGGGCATTTCCTCCGTTGACCTGAAGGGGCTGAAAACTCAGGTCGAGCTGTGCAACACCTATCACCTTCATCTGCGTCCCGGCGACCGCATAATCAGACAGATGGGCGGTCTGCACAAGTTCATGAACTGGGACAAGCCCATTCTTACGGACAGCGGCGGATTTCAGGTTTTCTCGCTCGCTAAGCTGAGAAAGATCAAGGAGGAGGGCGTTTACTTCGCCTCCCACATTGATGGCAGACGCATTTTCATGGGGCCTGAGGAGAGTATGCAGATACAGTCAAACCTTGCCTCAACGATCGCCATGGCTTTTGACGAGTGCATTGAGAATCCCTCGCCGTACAAGTACGTTGCAGCTTCTATCGAACGAACAACGCGCTGGCTTCACCGCTGCAAGGAAGAAATGGCAAGGCTCAATTCACTCCCCGATACTATAAACAAGCATCAGATGCTCTTTGGTATCAATCAGGGTTCGACATTTGATGATCTGCGCATAAAGCATATGGAGGACATCGCAAAGCTCGACCTTGACGGCTACGCTATCGGCGGTCTTGCAGTAGGCGAATCCACCGAGGAAATGTACCGGATCATCGACGTTGTTGAGCCGTATATGCCGTCAGACAAGCCGAGATACCTCATGGGAGTAGGTACTCCCTCAAACATAATAGAAAGCGTTGCACGCGGTGTGGATATGTTCGACTGCGTAATGCCGAGCCGAAATGCGCGCCATGCAACAGTTTTCACATGGAGCGGTATCATGCACCTTGCAAACAAGTGCTACGAGACCGACCCGAGACCGCTTGACGAGCAGTGTGACTGCCCGACCTGCCGCAATTTCTCGCGCGCTTACCTGCGCCACCTTTTCAAGGCCAATGAGCAGCTTGCAGGCAGACTTGCAGTCCAGCACAACCTTTACTTCTATAATACGCTTGCTGAAAAGATACGCGAGGCTATTGACGAGGATCGCTTTGAGCAGTTCCGCGGCAAATATTCCGAGCTTCTCGCTTCAAAATATAACGGAGGCAACAAATGATAACAGCAGTTTTCGACCTTGACGGCACTCTTGCGGATACCCTCTGCGACCTTGCCGATGCTACAAATTACGCACTTCGCACTCTCGGATACCCCGAGCACCCATACGAAAAATACAACTATTTTGTCGGAAACGGCGTGCAGAAACTCTGCTTCCGCGCGCTCCCCGAGGACAAAAAGGACGACACCGACAAAATGCTTGAACTTTTCAGCGAATACTACGGCGAGCATTTTCTCGATAAGACCAAGCTATATCCGCAGATACGCGAAACACTCCACAAGCTCGCAGACAACGGCGTAAAGCTTGCCGTTGCCACAAACAAGCCAGAAAACTTCGCCGTAAAGATAACGGACGCGCTCCTGCCTGAGATAAGCTTTGTAAAGGTTCTGGGCGGAAACAGCAAACGTCCAAAAAAGCCTGACACAGCGATCTTAGACGAAATTTTCGCGGCGCTCCCCGATGAAGAAAACCGCGCGTTCATGATCGGTGACAGCAATGTCGATATCCAGACGGGCAAAAATGCCGGAATCGAAACTATCGGCTGCGTCTGGGGATTCCGCGGCAGACAGGAACTTGAGGACGCAGGTGCAGATCATATTGCAAATACTGCTGACGACATAGCAAAATTCATTCTTGAATAAAAACGATACCGCACAGGAAAACTCCCGTGCGGTATTTTTATGCGTTAAAAACGGCAAAAGCTCCCATGAAGGGAGCCTTTGTCGTTTTAGGGTGGTTTATATGAAAATGAAGATGGCATATTTAGCAGGGCACTTGTGTCTTTTTTGCGAATCAACTGTCTTATGTGATCCTTTGCCCTTTCCTTTTGTCTATGGTTGTATTATAGAACCCTCAAATGAAAACTATGTGATATTTTTCTGAAATGAAAGAAAAAACTCGCGGTAATATCGCATGATATTTGAACTTTTTGTAAACATTTTTCAATATTCAACGGTTTCCCATTGAATCGCCCCCTTTTTCTGACCCCTTACAGGTACCCGATTTTTTAAAGGAGGAAAAACAATGTTATCTATCATCAATGAAAAGTTTATCCGCTTTGAGGACGGAAAGCCGACAGTTTTCGCCGAGCTTTGCGTGGACACCGCAGAGGAACTTCCCACCGCAGTATCACTCAGTGACAGAACGCTCGCTCAGGGTTCTGTTGCGTGGGACATCTCAAACGGAGAATTCTATGCACTCAAGAGCACGGGCGAATGGGTAAATCAGAGCGGAGGCGACTGATATGCAGCTATACGATATTCTGAAAGCGGGCAAGACCGACAAAGCTCCTGACAGCCGCACCCTGCTCCTTGCAAGAAAACTCTTTCCGCCGCCGAACAGCGGACTTCCGGTCACACGCGGTCTGAGATCAGTTCTTCACCTTGCTGATTTTGACGCTCAGAAAAGCACATGGACTGACACAACATTCGGCAAGGTATATACCGGAGCAAGCGTATATCACCAGAGTTACGGCGTATGCATGAACGCCAACGAGCCGCTTTTCAGCGGTTTCAACTTCAACACTGACGACTTCACGGTGTATATCATCACCACCGCAAAGGACTACTACGCCACATGGTCGCACTATCTCGTAGGAAGTTCCGACGGCAAGGACAACTGGAGCTTCATGCACAGCAACCAATGGCGCGAACTCAGCAACGGAAACAGCAGCAGTTCCAACATGGATATTTTCTCTACCTGCCACGGTACGATAACAGACCACAGCGGCAGTCCGTACCTTAGCTGTATCCGATACAATCACGCAAACGGCTGTGTAACCTGCGAAAGTGCAGGTATAAAGCTGCCCTACTATTATCAGAGCATAAAGACCGACCCAAAGCCCTCCGACTGGAGCATGAGAGTCGAGTGTAACTGCAACAGAACGTCAGGCACTCCGTCCGATTTCACTTCATCATGGGTCAAAAGCTATATCAAATTTGTCGCAGCCGCCACGGCTTATCACAGCGACAGCGAAGTCGAAAAAAATCTCGCGTGGATAAGATCCAACTACCACGTTGTAAACTGAGGAGACGGCACATGAACTGGACAGATATTATAATCGCGCTTATTGCGGCAGCAGGCGGCTTTGCAGGCTCGGTCATTTCCAACAACAAGCAGGTAGCCGTCCTCGCCGCGAAACTCGACGCGGTAAAGGAGGAGCTTACAAAGCAAGCCGCTCGGATAGACCAGCACAACCACCTCAACGAACGGCTGATAGCCGTTGAAATCCAGCTCAGGGAGCGTGATACCCATTAAAGAAAAGCTTATAAAGCTTCTGGACGTAAAGTCCGTGGTAACGCTGACAATGACGGTCGTTTTCGCAGTTCTCAGCCTGCGCGGAAAAATCACATCTGAGCAGTTCCTGACAGTTTTCACCGTCGTGATCAGCTTTTATTTCGGCACACAGTATCGTAAAAACAGCGAAAGGAGCGACAACTGATGAACAGTCCATACACAGGCAGATTCTTCATCTCGCAGGGATTCCGCCCTGCTTCAAATCCCACCCATGACGGCATAGACCTCGTGGGCAGGGATTCAAAGGAGATCCACAGCACGGCTGAGGGAAAGATACGTTTTGCAGGTTGGGAAAATCCTGCCGACCACAAGCAGGGTTTCGGGCAGTATGTGTGCATTCTCGGCAATGACAGCTTGTACTATTACTTCGGTCATCTCTCGGGAATTCGGATGCAGGTCGGCGAAAATGTAAAAATCGGCGATATCCTCGGCATTGAGGGCAGTACGGGGCGAAGTACGGGAAGTCACTGCCACTATGAGATACGCAGGGAGTTCCGCAAGGGAGCGCAGGTCGTAAATGTTTGTGACAAGTCGGGTATACCCAATAACGAGGGCTGTACCTACTCCTCTGATACCGCAGAGGAAGGCTCAGTCCTGCAGCTCCAGCGGATACTCAATGACAAGGGCGCATACCTTGATGAGGACGGTATCGCAGGAGAAAAAACTCTCGCGGAGTGCCGCAGATACACCATTGATCTTGGCGACAGCGGCCCTCTCACCCGTTGGGTTCAGGCGAGACTGAACTCTGTCGGATTTGACTGCGGAACGGCAGACGGAATCGCGGGAACAAGAACAATGTGCGCGATCTACGCCTTTCAGCAGGCTAACCGACTCGGTACGGGTTATCTCGGAGGCAGCGACTGGAACAGGCTTATAAACTGACAAAACCGCCGCATGGTATGCTGTCAAAATCTAATAATGGGATTCTAAAGGGTTGTTAACCCTTTAGCGGTTTCCAAAGGCAGAG
>UQEM01000010.1 GCA_900540005.1 uncultured Ruminococcus sp. | reverse complement strand
GTCTCGTGGGCTCGGAGATGTGTATAAGAGACAGGCACATAACCGCAATGCATTTTTCTGCACTGTCGATTTCAACTCACACGCCTCATGCGAGGCGTGACGAATTCACAAAAATGGTTTCACTTGAACTTGAAATTTCAACTCACACGCCTCATGCGAGGCGTGACCGAACTTTCAATCTGCGAGGACTTTTCATTAATTAATTTCAACTCACACGCCTCATGCGAGGCGTGACGGCTGGTGTTTCTTTCACGTTTTGTAGTGTATGTATTTCAACTCACACGCCTCATGCGAGGCGTGACCCGCCAAGAAATTTAAAGAGCGACTTGACAAGTCGCATTTCAACTCACACGCCTCATGCGAGGCGTGACCATTTACTTTGAAAAACTCGAAAAACACGTTAAAAATTTCAACTCACACGCCTCATGCGAGGCGTGACGTTGAGGAAATTGCGGCAAATCCCGCAAAGGCAGATTTCAACTCACACGCCTCATGCGAGGCGTGACAAATGGGTGAACAAAGTCCGCTTTCAACAATTGAATTTCAACTCACACGCCTCATGCGAGGCGTGACCCTTTGCGGACGTGGCGGCACAAACCGCCTACTTTCAATTTCAACTCACACGCCTCATGCGAGGCGTGACCTCGGGCTTTTCAACTTTTTCGCCCGTTTTGAGGAAATTTCAACTCACACGCCTCATGCGAGGCGTGACAGGGCACTTTGGCAATTAGTAAAATGGGTAAACAATTTCAACTCACACGCCTCATGCGAGGCGTGACCTACAAGCAGGAGTTGCGCCGAATAGGGACATTCTTTATTTCAACTCACACGCCTCATGCGAGGCGTGACCTTCATGCATAGTTCTGTTGATAACGCGCTTAAAATTTCAACTCACACGCCTCATGCGAGGCGTGACTCATTAAAAAAGATGAGCAATTTATATATTTGAGATTTCAACTCACACGCCTCATGCGAGGCGTGACCCTCAAAAAATTTAAAGAGCGACTTGGCAAGTCGCGCATTTCAACTCACACGCCTCATGCGAGGCGTGACCTATAGCTTTCAAAAATCGAAAAAAGGTGAGTTTATTTCAACTCACACGCCTCATGCGAGGCGTGACCGTTTCGCTGTTTTGCTTCCCGATTTGGTGTGAAATTTCAACTCACACGCCTCATGCGAGGCGTGACCATTTTTAACAATGGCGTGACATTTTGGCATAACCCATTTCAACTCACACGCCTCATGCGAGGCGTGACTCACACAATTGCAGACTATGTGAACGCAGGACAGATTTCAACTCACACGCCTCATGCGAGGCGTGACCTGTTGCGTATACCCCTGCTAAAACTGTGAATTACATTTCAACTCACACGCCTCATGCGAGGCGTGACCTTTTTCAGCCATTTTCTCACCCCTTCCGTTATATAATTTCAACTCACACGCCTCATGCGAGGCGTGACCGGTGTTGTCGCTCTCTGCGATAGCGTCGTCAGCGTAATTTCAACTCACACGCCTCATGCGAGGCGTGACCGACGGGGTTCACAGTTGAAATAAACGACAATAAGAATTTCAACTCACACGCCTCATGCGAGGCGTGACCAACTTAAATAATTTAACTTTTCTTGACTATTATATTTCAACTCACACGCCTCATGCGAGGCGTGACTGCCCCGTTCATATATGCGCACATTTCAGCGCAATTTCAACTCACACGCCTCATGCGAGGCGTGACCCAGAGAGCTCGCCGAGCTGCTTGGACTGTAAAGGATTTCAACTCACACGCCTCATGCGAGGCGTGACAAACGGAAAAGTATGAGAAGGAAAAGGCAGAAGAAATTTCAACTCACACGCCTCATGCGAGGCGTGACAACAGCGCCCCGATTAAATTGCAACTATATTTTATTTCAACTCACACGCCTCATGCGAGGCGTGACCTGGAAGTGCCGAAAGGTGTTGAAATATCATCGTTATTTCAACTCACACGCCTCATGCGAGGCGTGACTATCCTTACGCTGAATATTGTGAAGTAATCAAACAATTTCAACTCACACGCCTCATGCGAGGCGTGACCCTTGCGCCGCACGCCCCAATTAGAAAACTATCCCATTTCAACTCACACGCCTCATGCGAGGCGTGACCTTGAACTGTGGTATTTTGGTTTTGTTTACTTGGATTTCAACTCACACGCCTCATGCGAGGCGTGACATGCCTTATGTACGCTGTCACGCTTAATCCGTGATTTCAACTCACACGCCTCATGCGAGGCGTGACCCACAGAAATCTCAATATCCCTAATGTATCAAGATATTTCAACTCACACGCCTCATGCGAGGCGTGACCGAACAACAGGACAATCGGTCTTGATATTTTCAGGATTTCAACTCACACGCCTCATGCGAGGCGTGACACGGCAAGAAAAAGATTGTATGACCTGCCATTTTCATTTCAACTCACACGCCTCATGCGAGGCGTGACGGTATTCCGTTAGTGCTATCACCGGGTGTAGAATATTTCAACTCACACGCCTCATGCGAGGCGTGACCTTTTGGCGTGTTAGAACCTACACCATATAATTTTATTTCAACTCACACGCCTCATGCGAGGCGTGACCCAACATGATTCTTGACCTCACAACACGACAGACATTTCAACTCACACGCCTCATGCGAGGCGTGACCTCCCCGTTCTTGATTTGCAAACAGATGCAGAAATATTTCAACTCACACGCCTCATGCGAGGCGTGACCCAGTTATACAGGGCTTAATAACGACAGTATAGACATTTCAACTCACACGCCTCATGCGAGGCGTGACATGTGGCAAGGACATTTCTGCCCTTACCACAAAATTTCAACTCACACGCCTCATGCGAGGCGTGACCTGCAGCGTGCGTTCTGGAAGTTGATTTCGAGCAATTTCAACTCACACGCCTCATGCGAGGCGTGACCTTTGCGTACCATTCTATGCTGAATTTAGGAACGGATTTCAACTCACACGCCTCATGCGAGGCGTGACCCTGCTTCCGGACGATATGCTTTCAGTATTGTCTATTTCAACTCACACGCCTCATGCGAGGCGTGACCCGGGGCAATGCTTAAATATGGCTACGCTACCGATGATTTCAACTCACACGCCTCATGCGAGGCGTGACCTCTCGTCAATTTCTTCTGAACCGAGCAGCAACCTATTTCAACTCACACGCCTCATGCGAGGCGTGACCCGCAAGTGAAAATGCCACATTCACTTTTAATCCTATTTCAACTCACACGCCTCATGCGAGGCGTGACCCCTATATCTTGTATAAAATATAGAGCCACACTCCAATATATTGAGGCGGACATCAGGAATACTGCTTTTTGGATGTATTTTTTGTGCTTATATTACGGCGAACCTACCGCAGTATTCCTTTTATTTGCGGTTCGCCGATTAAATTATAAGAACACCTTCGGGGTTATAGGTCTCTTTAGCGCCAAAGTGCTCGATCCTCTTTTCCCAGTTGTTCCCAAGGTAGTAAATTCGCAGACTGTCCTTTTCACTGTCCATAAGTTCCAGAAGTTTGTGCTTGATCTTCAGAAAAGTTCCGTAGTCCACATCAAGCTCAAAAACCGAATTCTGAACCCTTTGTCCGTAATTCTGGCAATGCTTTGCTATTTTGCGCAGTCTGCTTTTGCCTTTAGCATCTGTAGTGCACACATCGTAGCTTACAAGCGTCATCATAGCTTATCCCCCATTTCTGCAAATAGCACGGATATTCGGATATCTCGCCGCGAACATATTTTGCCAGCAGGTTACTTTGCACGAACGGCAGCAGTCCTATCGGGATTTTCTGTTTAAGATACGGGTGCATTATCTGCGACCGCTTTTTTTCCTGCCATTGCGTAATAACTTTTTTCCTGCCGTCAGAGTTCAGCATAACAGCTCCGCTCGACTGTGTTTCAAAATCATCCGCATTGAGTATTTTCAGATTTATCATAGTAAGCACGAGTCGTTCAACAATACATCTGCTTTCTTCAACGAGGTCGCAGGCGAGACTGCTACGTCCCGGGCGCATTGTATGAAAATAGCCCATAAAGCTGTCAAGACCGACTCCCTCAAGCGCCGAAGCATAGTGCGAAGTGAAGATAGTATACAGAAATGAGAGCACAGCATTTACACGGTCAAGCGGAGGACGCTTAGTTCGCGAGGTCAGGTAAAAATCCTCTTTTTGCTTTAGGATCATTCGGTCAAAAACTGCGAAATATTGTTTTGCACAGCTACCCTCAACGCCCATTATCGTGTCTCGGTCATTGTATTCATAGACCGTCTCTATCTGTTCCTTTAGATAGGCAATGCACTCCGAGACCTTTCCGTCCTCATCTATCTGAGGATAATCTTTAAGGCTTCTTTTCAGCACAAAGCAGGTATTGTAAAGCTTGGCTGCAACAGTATTCTGAGCAAGGATAAGTGGCGGATCTGCAAATAGCCGAAACTGCTCTGCTCTGAGGTAAATGTTGCCCTTGGTCTTGCCTCGTATGTGTGCGAGAAGCGAACCGTTTGGCGTAAAGAAATTCAGTGCAACGCCCTCTTGCGCACATTTTCCCATAAGGGCAGGGGAGCAGCCGCTGTAGCCGAAAACATAGATATCTTCCAGATTGACAAGTGGGACGCGCATAGGCGGCTTTTCATCAAATTTACAAACGATGTTTTCGCCGTCCAGAGAAAGGTAGGCTGTCTCGTCAAGAATATAAAGTGAATTGAGCAGTTTTTTCATTTTACCCTCCTTATAGCCTGTTTAGTGCGTTGAAATTATTCTTCCCACATTTTGTCGATCATGCCGCGAACACTTTGCGCCGGAGCTTTCGGAAAGCAGTCGTTATAAAGCGAACAATTGCTGCAAACCTGTCCCTTTCGGCACGGCGGAATGGAATGTGTTTCGGATATTTTCTTCATCTCGGAAAGATACTGCAACAGCAAGCTGTGATAATAGTCCCCCTCAGTATCGAACGGCAGCTTTACGCGTTTTCTGGTCGAGGAGTAGTAGATATATGCCTCGCAGTCGCAATTCCATACGCTGTCGGCGCAAAGCTTCTGTGCGTAGACCTGGATCGCATCGGACGGATAAAATGCCTCGCTTTTGGGTGCGGTAGGCTTGAACTCAACAAGCCTTACACGATAGCGCCCGTCATGCTCCGCAATTTCGATACCGTTTTTATCGGGTACAAATTCCACACAGTCACACACTCCGAGCAGCGAATACTCATCATTCCATACGGTTACGGAATTTTCCGCGACCACCCCTTTGGGCATATACCGTGGCTTGTCACTGTGAACTGTTTCATGCAGGATATTGGCATTTACTACCGCGGCGTTTTCAGCCCAGTCCTGATTGAGTTCAAGGAGTGCAAATCTGCGCGGACAGTACATATAGTGCTGTATCATGCGGAGCGAAACAGGCTTTTCGGACATCATAGCTTTTCGATAAGTGTAACTCCGTCCGGCATTGTGCTGTCAACGGTTATTTCATAATCGGAGAACTGTCTCGGAATAGCAATATCAGCTTTTTTTGCAACTTCTATCTTATCAAAGAGCACACCTGCGGGAGCATTTCCGAGCGCGCTGTCGTGCTTGAAAATATAAAGCTTGCGGACTGTCATCTTGCCGCGTGCAGCACTTCTGTCGTGCTCGAACATATTGAGTACGGCATTCCACAGGAGTTCGAGGTCATCCTCATTGAATCCCGTTACTTTCTGTGCGAGCATAGCCGAAACATAACCCTCTGCACGGTAAAGACCGTAGGAGATAATGGATTTCTTACCCATTTCGGTATTGCCCACTTCCTGTCTTTCCTCCGTTGTTTTAGCCTGTCGTGTTATTGTGATATCCTGCGGATAAACGGGGTCAATGCTCTTTGCGAAAGCAAGCTGCACAGGGCCTCTTACTATGCCGCAGGGATCGTTTCCGGTACTCATAACAGCTCCAAAAGCTCTTACGTCGAAATAGTTATCGCATATGTATTTCTGAGCAGTGGCAACATCATTTGCATTTTTGCCCTTCTGACCTGTTTTAAGTCCAAGTTCCTCGTAAGCTTCCGTGAATTTGGTGTTGAGAGCCTTGTCCGCCTTTATGAGGATATTGTAACCTGCCTCGCCCTCGCGTGCAAGTTCAACATAGTTGCGTATCTTGCGCTTGAGACAGACATCTGTTACGATACCGAGGGAAGTTTCTGGGTCAGTTCTCGGCATATTGCCTGCATCGGGGTCACCGTTAGGATTACCGTTCTCAACATCAAAGAGAGCTACAAATTCATATCTGTTCTTAATTACGTCTGACATATTCAATCTTCCTTTCCTGTTTCAGTGGATTTTTTATCCCATAATGCATTTTTCTGCTGATAGTATCCGATAATGAACCTGCCTTGATCGTCAGGCGGCATTGTTGAGGGGAACTGTCCGTCAAGACCGCTCATGATCTCGCCGATAAGTTTCTGCCAATATGTGTCATTTTCAAATTTTGCCATGTGATTCTGCGAGAGCTTTACAAGCCTCGGGAAAACCGACACAGGTCTTGCACAAGCTGATGCAAAAAAGCTGTCCTTTATTGTTCGGTTGAGCTTATCACTTGATGCTTTCTGCTGTATTCTCTCCAGAACTGCGAACAGTCTTCCGCAGAGATATGCAGGGTTTTTGTTTTCCGTATTTAGTGCCAATGTGATCTCCTCCTTATTATTTGATAACCGCGCTTTGCGGTTCAGATATGCTTTTATAAGTCCTATTTTTATTGCTCCGAATTTAGCGCCCATACTATCATCGGTCTTTATCCTGCGCAGGACTGTGTGCAGCATAGCATCGGGATAGCGTGTGCCGTTCAGAGCCGCGAGCATTATTGCGGATTGCAGCGGGGGAGGTATGCTCCCTTTTGTTTCCTTGGGGGAAACAAGCTCCTTGAATATGCGCCACATCGGTATTAAATTTTCGTTTTTCTCTGTATTCAGATCGTTCTGATGCTGAAACAGATTCTTCATGATATTTCCGAACGATCCGCGGAGCAGAAACTTTACCGAAATTCGTGCGGCATTTGGCGTTACACCTGCAATGACGAAGTCGGTGTTTTTTGTGAAAACACTGATATCTGGAACAGTTCCGTTTTGGAATGCTTTTGCGGCTGCGTGGAGATCTTTTTGTAATTCAGTTACTTCATCGCCATCGTCCGAACAATTAAGAAATTGCGAGAAGCAATCGCATTCTTCCTCCTCATCGGGCGAAAGTCCGAAATAGAAAAGGGTCATGTCATCAAGGTAAAGGTGGTGCATGGAATTTGTGAGCAGGTAGTTCATAGCCGCCGTGTATTTTTCCATAGCATTTTCGGAAATATTGCTGTTATAAGATTGTTCCTTGCGGTATGACTCAAATGACTCGGCATTATATCCGACCAGAGTCATTCCCGTGGCATTGCCGCCGCGAATTCCCTTTTTTATCTTATTATGAATTTTGGAAACAGGTAGCATTTTACCCTCGATCGGGCACATGGACAACGTTTTTCTGCTCTGCGAGTCTGACTCTTTTGACTCGGCATACTCTGTGTACTTTTTCTTCAGCAGTACATCATCGTGCAGTGGAAGGTCACTACCTCCCGCAAGGACAAAACAGTAGGAAGCCGTGGAATAGTCCTTGGAAATTGCTTTCAGATGAGGATTCTCCGTTTCGTCCGCAGGATTCCAATTGATGAGAAATTCACGGAATGCATTGATAATAGGGGAGTCGAGTCCCTCACAAAATTCAAGATTGCCGTTTACAAAGCATTCATGTGATTTTTTCGCCTTGTTGGTATTGTCCTCAGGCGTGAATGAATCGCTTTTTTTGTCGTAGTTAAGTCCGAAAATATACAGCGGACGGTGCTCGGCAATATTAAGGTCAATTCCCGGTTTCTGCGAACGCATGGGGAGGATAAATGTTTTCTTTCTGACGACAGGCTTTTTCTTGCCGTCAATTCCAACTTTTTCCCGTATGTCCTGAATACTGCTGATCTTTCCCTCCGGAGTGAGAAAGATCTTGTGCGATATCTCAACATTTTCAAAGTATTTTGGAACTCCGTCGCTTACTTCCTCCGTGTTCATGTCATAGTATTGGCAAAGCGCCTGTATCAGCATACCGTATCCCTCCTGTACTTCGCGACATCGATAACTCCGTCGATCATTTTCGGGCGGTAGTATACGGCTTCGGCTTCATCGGAAAATTTATGCTTTTCCCAGTTGTCGCCCGTGAATTTCAGACCGTATAGCATATATCCGAGGTCGCGTTCACCACACAAGGTCTCGTCTGTCCTGAGAGCGTCAAGTGAATCCGCAAGTGTTATTGACCTGACCGCGAACTCTCTGCACCCGAGTACAGGCTGTCGGAAATGCTGACCGTTCCTCAGACGCCGAAGCATGATATTGTAGTGCTTTTCTTCGCACTCGTCCTCTTTTTCGGAACGTATACCAGTAAGCTCAAAGTGAAAACTTATGCCGTATTTGACATTTTTAAGTATCATGCTGCTGCGCTGTGTACGCTTGTCGGCGGTGTAAAATTCGGGCGGATCATTTTCCTTTATCTGCTTTGCGGTGATGTGTACCTTGTCCTTAACTTCGTTTCGGCGTATGTTGGTGAATACTATCGGGTTGCAGACCACGATCTTATCAATAACATAGCGTATCGCGGGTTTCCAGTAAATGCTTTTCAGAAGTCCCTCAAGAGCACTCGGCGTCGGGACATCATAACTCACGCGTTCCACTTTCATTTCCGGCCGAGTGAAGCAGGCATAATCGCCCTCAACGATAATTGAGATTCCATACCCCATGAAAAATACCTCCTGTCTTATTGAATAAAATAACTGTCGTTTGTTTCATCGGTAAGTCCAGTTTCCTCATTGTAATACTGAATTGCACCGAGGACGAACATTCCCGATCGCTCACACACTATTCCGCGTTCAAGCAGGTCGCGGAGCATATACGGATAAACCGAAACCGTGTACCTCTGAAGCTTTCGTTTGACTGAGGGGTCGAACTCCGCCTGTCTTAAAAACTCCACAGCCTCATCTGTGTGAGGTACAACTACGGCAATGCTTTCGGAGTTTATGTACTCAAAGTATTCAGCGTAGCTCCTGAACGGAATATCGCAGATATTATGCTTTGTATCAAAGTGGTTTTCGTTGAAAAATACAATTGAATTGCGTTCGATCACGTCACTGTGGTGGAAGAAAAGTCTCCTGTAATACTCCTTGATGCAGTCGGGGGAGTTTATATCTTCAAATTCATTCATCAGACCTTTAGCGATCTCGGCGCGTATGCCTAAGTCGCCCTTGGGCATATCATCGCTCTCAAAGACGAACACCTGTGAACCTTCTCTCAGACCCTCGCGGTTGCAGCGTCCGCCTGCCTGCAAAATACTGTCTAATCCTGAGATCTGACGGAATACTGCTGCAAAATCAAGATCAACCCCTGCCTCTATCAAGGAGGTGGAAATTACTGTAACAGGTTCGTTTTCATCAAGAGCGGCGCGTATCTTTTTAAGTATCTCCAAACGATTAACGGGAGTCATAAACGTTGAGAGGTGGTATTTTTTGCCGCCCACAAGGTTATAGAGTTCACGCGCAGCCTTTCGGGTGTTTACGACACACAGCGCGTTTTCGTGCTGTGTCGCTTCAAAGGCAACTCCGCTGTAATCCCTGTGACCGAGAAACGTATAGCGGCAGTTCGCGAATGAACTAAAACTGCTCTTGTCGGTAATAAGCTCACGGATCTCAGCCATGTTCGCATACTTGTCCAGAAGCGGCATGAAGTCGGGCATTGTCGCTGAAAGAAGTATCGCGTGGCTGTTCAGATATTTCGTGATATAGCCTATTCCGCGCAGACACGGCTGGAGATGATCGGTGGGCAGCATATGTATCTCGTCAAAGACCAGCACGGAATTTGCAAGGTTATGCAGCTTGCGCAGTCGGCTTCCTTTATAGTGGTAAAGCGACTGGAAAAACTGCGCGTTTGTCGTAACAATAAGTTTGGCGTCCCAGTTTTCACAGCTTTTTTTGAGTTTCTCCGCGGTGGTTGAAGTCGGCTTGTCCTTTGCGTCAAAATCATAGTTTGAATGATGTTCGAGTATCTCAACGCTGTCACCGAGAATATCCGAGAAAACTCTTGCGGTCTGTTCAATTATCGAGGTGTAGGGGATTATGTAGATTATCCTGTCCTTGCCCTTGCGAACCGCGTGTTCAAGCGCGAGTTTCAGGCTGCAAAGAGTTTTTCCGCTTCCCGTGGGCATTTGCAGAAAACTGATATCGGCACTGTCGTCAAAGTTTTCAAGCGCCTGTTTCTGGAGTTCGGCACGCGCTCTCTTTACGGGAGTATTCGCGGTGAACTGCGCAAGTTTTTCGTTTACGCGGTCAAGAGCCTTAACAAAATCTCCGCCCATGCCGCGTTTTATGTTCGGCTGACAGAAATGCTCGGTGTCAAGAAAATCTGCGTCAGTCAGGCATGAGAATATGTACTTTGTCAGAAAAGCAAAGCGCTCAACTGCTTCCGTCTTTTCCTGACAGCCATTGGTAATGTAGCTGATCGCTTCATTTGACGGACATTCGACCGTTATTTCATTTTTGTACGCGCTGTAATCCTCAGTCTCGTGTTTAAGTCTTGCGCGAAGCGTAGAGCCTTCTAACTCGACTCTTGAACCACCGTCGGGCAGTCCTGTGTGATGTCCTGCGATAACATATTGCAGCAGCGGAACACATGGAGATTTTTTACCAAAGAGAACCTCGGCCTCTTTTGCGCCGCATATCGCGTGCTCAACTTGAATGTGATTGTTGCCGCGAATGCGTTCCTGAAACTTTTTGGAATACTTTCCGATGTCGTGGAGTCTGCCTGCTGTCGCTGCCAGATCTTTTGCGGGCGGAATCGCCCAATTGCGGCAAAGCTCCTCTACCCCGTGAAGGTGCGCCGCAACACTTTGTTCGTCGCCATTGTCGTTAATGTGTGCTATGTACAATAAAGTCCCTCCAATCCCAACAAAATTGCTTTTATATACAAAAATCGCGTTGATAAATATATTATACTATGAAATATAACAATAGTCAAGGTGCGCGCAAAAAATAAATGTCGAATTTTGTCGAATTTTATGAAAAATTTTTTCAGCCGGTCGTGGGCAGTTAACCATGGCTTTTTATTATGCCAAAAAGCTTGACCGCTGTGAAAATTTGTGTTACAGTGTTTATAGTATATTGCAGCATTGATGATCCGCCAGGCCGTTATGATATATTATAGCAATGTTATAAACTGATTCAGAGGTGCATAAAAATGATAGTAAGAAAGTACGAACCAAATGATATAGAGAAGATGATATGTATCTGGAATGAGGTCGTTGACGAGGGCGCGGCTTTTCCGCAGGAGGAAAAACTGGACTCCGTGACGGGACAGCAGTTCTTTGCTTCACAAAGCTATTGCGGAGTTGCTGCTGATGAAAATAATAATGTTGTCGGTCTGTATATTCTTCACCCGAATAACGTGGTACGCTGCGGTCATATATGCAATGCAAGCTATGCCGTAGCTTCATCATGCCGCGGAAAGCATATCGGTGAAATGCTCGTTACCGACTGCATAAAAACTGCCGCAAACATCGGATTCAGGATCTTACAGTTCAATGCCGTTGTGGAGAGCAATATCCATGCAAGACACCTTTACGAGAGAGTCGGCTTTATTCAGTTGGGAGTAATACCTAACGGTTTCAGAATGAAAGACGGTCACTTTGAAAACATTTGCCCGTACTATATCGAGTTGTAAGTTTTTGACGTGATCGGCGCAGAAAATAGGAGAAATGAACGTTAAGGGCGGCGCTTTTACCCGATAAAAAAGTTATATATCCCTTACAGTTAATCATTACAGTTTTGTTATATTTGTCTTACAGCCGAAGTAGAATTTTTGGCTTAAAATAGGCGATTTCTGGCAAAATTAAAAATGTCGGAAAAAGGTCTTCCCACTTGACATTTGAGACAAAATGGAATATAATCATGTAAACGGGGCGTACAGCGTATATTAAGGCTCTGTAAAAAAACACACAGGAGGAAACATCATGAAAAACATATTTAAGAATGAAAAATTTTGGCTGGTAACCGCAGGTGCTGCAGGTGTTATCTTCGGTAAAAAGGTTCTCACTGCAAAGAAAACAAGAGAACTCGCTGTTACAGGTCTTGCAAAGGGAATGAAGCTCAAGAACGATGCTAATTCTGCTTTCCAGAGCATGAAGGACGAGGCTCAGGATCTTTGTTATGAGGCAAAGGAGCAGGCAGGTCTTAACGAAACAAGCAAAGAAAGCGAAAACTAATGCGCTACAGGATCGTATCTGATTATCCGGGCCGTATCAGAGTGCGTTTCGGCGGATATGCTTTTGACAAGTCACTGGAAAGCTGTATACAGAAGGTGACTGAGGCTAATCCCTTTATACTGTCTGCGGAGGTGCATTACGCCAACGGAGGTCTGCTGATCTGCTATAAAAAGGATCGCAGACACGATGTCATCAGCTTTATCGAAAGCCTTGATTTCCGCACCCTTACCCCTCTGCCTGAGGATACGGCAACAAATGAAATAGACAATAACTTTAAAAAGGGACTGACTAAGCTTGTTGCTGTCCATTACGCAAAGAAGCTGCTCCTTCCCGCGCCTCTGCGTGCAGCTTTGGCTGTATACAATGGTGCAAAGTATATCTTAAAGGGCGTTTCTGTGCTCGCAGAGGGCAAGCTGACGGTCGAGGTGCTGGACGCTGCATCTATTACAGCCTGCCTTGCACAGCGAAACTTCAAGACGGCTTCAACTATAATGCTGATGCTTTCAGTTTCGTCTCTGCTTGAGGAATATACTCATGCGCGTACAAAGGCGGTGCTCACTTCAAGTCTTGCGGTAAAGGCTGACACAGTATGGCTCGCAAATGGAGATGAGGACGTTCTTATCCCGATAAGCAAGCTTTCTGTCGGCGACAAGATCCGCGTGAGAACTGGCAGCGTTATTCCCGTTGACGGCGAAATAACCGAGGGCGAGGCTTACATAAACGAATCTTCCATGACAGGCGAGCCGCTTGCCGTGATGAAGTCGGTAAATGCAACGGTATTCGCAGGTACAGTCGTTGAAGAAGGCTCGATAGTCGTCAGCGTCAGGGCAATAAGTTCCGATACCAAGATACAGAAGATAATCGAGCTGATAGACAGCTCTGAAAACCTCAAAGCAGGTATACAGAGCCGTGCCGAGAGACTCGCGGACGGAATAGTTCCGTTCAGCTTCCTTGGATTCGGTCTCACCATTTTGTTCACGAGAAATATTACTAAGGCAGTATCTCTGCTCATGGTAGATTATTCATGCGCGATAAAGCTTTCTGCGCCTATTGCAGTCATTTCCGCACTTCGTGAGGCGGCTGACCACAGTATTACGGTAAAGGGCGGAAAGTACCTTGAAGCATTTGCTTCTGCGGATACGATAGTATTCGACAAGACAGGAACTCTCACAAACGCTGAGCCTGTTCTCGAAAGAGTAATACCTTTTGAAGGACGCTCCGAGGAGGAAGTTCTGAAGATTGCCGCCTGCATTGAGGAGCATTTTCCGCACAGCATGGCAAGAGCGATCGTCAAAGGCGCTGAGGAACGCGGTGTAGTTCACGCTGAAGAACACGCGGAAGTCAACTATATTGTGGCTCACGGAATAGCTACTACTCTCCACGGCAAACGTGCTGTTATCGGCAGCCGTCACTTTGTCTGCGAGGACGAGGGCGTGGAGATAACCGATGAACAGCAGGCAAAGATAGATGAATTTTCAGGTGCGTCCTCTCTCATCTATCTGGCAGTCGGCGAGCAGCTTGCGGGCGTGCTCTGCATAAATGATCCGCCCCGCGCTGAGGCAGCAAGAGCTGTTTCACTTATAAAGAAGTGCGGCATAGAAAATGTAGTAATGCTCACGGGCGACAGCCGTTACGCGGCTGAAAAGATAGCGCGTCAGCTCGGCATAACCGAGGTACACGCACAGGTTCTCCCCGAGGAAAAGCATAGCCACATTAAGCGGTTAAAGGCACAGGGTCATAAGGTAATAATGGTCGGTGACGGAATCAACGACGCTCCTGCACTCGCGGCGGCTGACGCTTCGGTTGCGATGAGCGATGCCTCCGACATAGCAAAGGAAACGGCGGATATTACTCTCAGAGGAGTTGAACTGACGGAGCTTGCTGCTCTGCGTGTGCTCAGCGAGAGACTCATGAACAGGATAAACTCAAACTATCGTTTTATCCTTGCGTTCAATACTTCACTGCTTGTGCTCGGCTTTATCGGAGTAATAACTCCGTCCATGTCGGCACTCCTGCACAACGGCTCTACCATAGCAATATGTGCTAAGAGCATGACTCCGCTTTTAAAGAGCGATGATGATCTGATCGAAGCTTCTGATGAGGCTTAGTGACAATATTGAAAAGGACAGCTTTTAAAGCTGTCCTTTTATATCATAAAATGTAAAAGCGGCATGGCAGAATATCTCTGACCATGCCGCTTGTTATTATCTTACTTTCTTTGCAACATCTTCGAGAAGCTTTGCAACGAGTTCAGCCTGAGTCATTGAACCGAGGTCTCCCTCACGGCGTGAGCTTACCGAAACTGTGCCGTTCTCAACTTCCTTGTCGCCGACAGTTACCCATACGGGGAGCTTTTCAAGGCGTGCGTCACGAACCTTCTTGCCGACCTTTTCAGCTCTGTCATCGATAGAAGCGCGGATTCCGACAGATTCAAGAGCCGAAAGGAGCTTGTCGCAGTATTCGATATGACGATCAGCAACAGGAACGATCCTTACCTGCTCGGGAGCAAGCCACAAAGGCATTGCGCCTGCATATTTCTCGATCATGTAAGCGAGTGTACGCTCGTAGCAGCCGAGTGAAGTTCTGTGTATGATGTAAGGAGTTTTCTTTGTGCCGTCAACGTCAACGTACTCCATGCCAAAACGCTTTGCAAGAAGCATATCTATCTGTATCGTTACGAGAGTATCTTCCTTGCCGTAAACGTTCTTGTACTGGATATCGAGCTTCGGGCCGTAGAATGCAGCCTCGTCAATGCCGACAGTGTATTCGAGTCCGAGGTGGTCGAGAATTTTGCCCATAACTTCCTGAGCGTAGTCCCACTGTTCCTTTGTTCCCTCGTACTTGTTCTTCGGATTTGCAGGATCCCACTGTGAGAAACGGAATGTGCAGTCCTCAAGGAGACCTACTGTGTCGAGCATTTCCTTTGCAAGTTCAAGGCAGTCCTTGAACTCTTCTTCAAGCTGCTCAGGGCGGAGGATAAGGTGACCCTCAGAGATAGTGAACTGGCGGACACGGATAAGACCGTGCATTTCACCACTGTCCTCATTGCGGAAAAGCGTTGAAGTTTCGCCGAGACGCATGGGGAGATCACGGTAAGAACGCTGTCTGTTGAGGAAAACCTGATACTGGAAAGGACAAGTCATCGGACGAAGCGCGAAACATTCCTTTTCTTCATCATTCGGATCTCCGAGCACGAACATTCCGTCAAGATAGTGATCCCAGTGACCTGAGATTTTGTAAAGCTCTCTCTTTGCAACGTAGGGAGTCTTTGTGAGTAGATAACCGTGCTTCTGTTCAACGTCCTCGACCCAGCGCTGGAGAAGCTGGATAACTCTTGCGCCCTTGGGGAGAAGTATCGGGAGTCCCTGACCGATAACGTCAACTGTTGTGAAATATTCAAGCTCACGTCCGAGTTTATTGTGGTCGCGCATTTTAGCGTCCTCACGCTGCTTGACATCAGCTTCAAGGTCAGCAGCCTTGGGATATGCGGTAGCGTAAACTCTGGAAAGCATTTTGTTCTTTTCGCTGCCTCTCCAGTAAGCGCCTGTACATGAGAGAAGCTTGAATGCCTTTACAGGAGCAGTTGTCATGAGGTGAGGACCTGCGCAAAGGTCAACAAATTCGCCCTGCTTGTAGAAGGAGATAGGCTCGCCCTTGCCGGCGTGTTCCTCGCAAAGCTCAACCTTATAAGGCTCGTCCATTTCCTTGAGCTTTGCAACAGCCTCCTCGGGAGAAAGCTCAAACTGTTCGAGGGGAAGATTTTCCTTGACGATCTTCTTCATTTCAGCTTCGATCTTTTCAAGCTCCTCGGGAGTGAAAGGCTTTTCAAGGTCAAAGTCATAGTAAAATCCGTTGTCGATAGCAGGGCCGATAGCGAGTTTAGCCTCGGGATAAAGTCTCTTTACAGCCTGTGCAAGAATGTGTGAAGCTGTGTGCCAGAAGGTCTTTTTGCCGTCGAGCGAATCAAAAGTGCAGACTTCAAATTCGCAGTTACTGTCTACAACTGTGCGGAGATCCTTAACTTCTCCGTTGAGCTTGACACAGCAAGCTGCCTTGTAAAGTCCCATTCCTATGCCCTTGATAATTTCCGCAGCCGGCTGTGCGGATTCGATTTCGCGGACGCTTCCGTCCTTGAGTGTTAATTTGATCATAACGATTCTCCTTTATATTTGATTTGTGATTATCTCCAGCCGATTATCTCGAAATCTGAGCCGTAAAGCTCAATTCTGAGTTTTTTGCCGTCGGTATTGTAGTCGTCTGAACTCACGCAGAAACAGACCACAGTATCGTCCTCGTCGATATCAACATAAATGTTGCTCAGTTCGAGCGTGTCAGCAAGTGTATCGGGTTCGGCGTAGTCAAAATGACCGTCGTCAATTATAAGCTCCGCAAGTTTTTTGCGACTCCCGTCAAGCTTTGCAAGTTTGCCTGCGATATCTTTGAGATTGTCCATTATTGACTGCTCATCTTCGGCATAAAAGCGGACGAGTTTGGGTTCGCCCCAGATCTTGTAGGGAAGCTCGAAAGCTTCTTCCTTTTCGTTGTACTTGATATTGCTCAAATTTTCACCTCCAAAATGAATTAAGCAGACCGGTCTGACGCTGCTCTTTGATAAAACAAAACGCCCCTTACACCTGAAATTAGGTACAAGGGACGACAGTATCGTGATTCCACCCTGATTCACACGGAAAATCCGTATCTCATTGGCTCGATAACGGGAGCGACCGGCGTGTATTAAGCGCACTCAGAGGCGGTGTGCATTGACCCTGACGCTGCTGCCTCACACCAAACGGCAACTCTCTGAACGCGTAAAATAGGGAAAAGCCTTCCTCTTCACAGCTTTGAATATATTGTAATTATATGTTAGCACATTTTTATAAGTTTGTCAAGAGCGTTTTTGTGAAAATTTGCATTGCTGATCGATTATGGAAAATACTTGGGGTATGGCACAAGTATAGTCCTACATTAAAATGGTTAAAAAATAAATATTTATATTTACTATTGACTTTTACTTTACCTTGTGATATAATTATCATGTTGTTGAACACAACACTTCATAGGGGTATAGCTCAGTTGGTAGAGTAGCGGTCTCCAAAACCGCGTGCCGAGGGTTCGAATCCTTCTGCCCCTGCCAAAAAATGCCGTAAACTCGCCGTTTACGGCATTTGCCATTTATGAACGGCTGTTCATTTCTAACACTTTTCTAACACTTGGATATTTTGTGCGTCCTGTGCGAAACTGTCAAAAGTTCTGTGCAGGACTTATTTTATTCGCTGATTGCAAGCAGCTGTGCCATTTTTGCCGCCGAGCTCTCCTTGCTAGAGTAGTCCAGATGAGCATAAATGTTGGCTGTTACCTCGAATGTTGAGTGTCCCAGCCACTCCTGTATCGCTTTCATTGGTATGCCGTTTTTCAAGAGCAGGCTTGCACAGGTGTGGCGCAGGTCGTGGTAACGTATGTGTCGGAATCCGTTGTCCTTGAGCAGCTTTCCGAACTGCACTGATATGAAGTTCGGACGCATAAGCTGACCTGTGGCATCAGTGCAGACGTAATCATCGCAATCATGGCAGTACGCACCTCGGAGAACTGCCGCATTCATAGACTGCTGCTGTCGGTGGTAAAGCAGTTCATTCTCGACATCCTCAATGAGCGGGAGTGTCCTGTTGCTGGACTGGTTCTTCATTCTGTCGAAGCCCTTTGCCTGATATTTGCCGTCCACATTAGCCTCGATGACCTTATGTGATATGGAAATGGTCTTGGTCTGGAAGTCGATGTTGCTCCATTTCAGTCCGAGAGCCTCGCTGCGCCTGAGTCCGTAGTAAGCCGCAAGCATTACGGGAATGTATATGGGACTCTCCCTCGCCGCAATAAGCAGGTCTCTCAGCTCGTCCTCACTGTAAAATGAGGCTCGGTAGCGCTCCCTCTTCGGGTGGTCTGCGTGGTCGCAGGGATTATCGTCGAGGAGCTCCTTCTTCACCGCATAGCTGAATGCTGCGTGGATAAGTCCGTGATAGCGCAAAGCCGACGCTCCCGACAAGCCGGAGTCTTCAAGATAGGCATAGAAGTCGTTGAGGTCTTCGCCTGCAAGGTCACCTATCGTTATACCGCTGTTCCCGAAGAACTCGGTTATCCTGCCGTTCACCATTTTCATATAGCCGTCTATCGTGGACGGCTGAAGCCTGCCTGACGACAGGTTTATCCAGTCCGTGAGGAACTCCGTCAGCGTCTGATACTGCACCTGCTCTCGCTGCTGAATGAACTTCTCGGGAGCTTTCTTCTTGCTGATAGTCCTCAGCAGCTTCCTCTGACTGCGGTTATACTCCTCCAGCACCTCCGCCATACGGGCTTTTGCAGCCTTCTTGTTGCCTCTTGCGTCCAGCCCCAGCGCTACCCACTTTATGGAACGCTTGCCGCTGTGGTCGTACAGATTCACAAGCACATAGTACTTGCCGTTTTTTACTTGCAGATTTCCTGTTACTTCTTTCATTTTTACCTCCTATTTCGGAAATCCGCTTCAGCGACTACAGTATACCACAACCTGTCCCGAAAAGCAATATTCGGACTCAGAATTAAGATTTCAGACACATTTGCGGGAGCAAAAAAATAAACCGGAAAGTTGTTAGCTTTCCGGCTGTTATTATAAATCAGAATTTAGACAATTCAGTTAATTCGTCTTTGGAGTATTCCTTATAATATTTTGATGTGGGAGAAAGCATTGAATCTGTTGTATCTGGAATAATTTTCATAAGTTTTTGTAAGTTAATCTCAGCAGGCATAGAAAGAATATTTCCGTCCTCATCTTCAGATTTTATTGCACAGAAAATAAAACATCCATTCTCATAATCAATATCAAAAAAATCTGATACTTCAGTCTTATCAACATCTAAGTACTCATCTTGATTTGCAATAAAATTTTCATATACATATTCAAATAGTGCCTCTTTACTTATTTTAATGACTCTCACTTTATCTTTATCCATACCATTCTCCTCTAAATTCCGATTTTTCTTACTTAGATTATACATCATCACACTGGTTATGTCAACCTCACACCGCCAGTACATGGGAGATTATCTCCGCCGAATGTTCCTTGCTGCTGAAATCAAGATGAGAATAAACGTCGGCTGTTGTGCGGTAGTTCGAGTGTCCCAGCCACTCCTGTATCTCTTTCATAGGCACCCCGTTTGCAAGAAGCAGGCTGGCACAGCTATGGCGGAGGTCATGATAGCGTATGTGCTTCAAGCCGTTTTCTTTCAGCAGCTCACTGAATTTTGCCGTAACATAGTTTGGTCTGAGAAGCTGACCTATCTCATTCACACAGACATAGTCATCGTATTCGTGAACGTAAGAATTACCGCATAAACGCCGCTGCTCGTCCTGGTGGAGCTTCAGCCGCCGCAGAGCCATTGCCACTTCCTTCATCAGCGGAAGTATCCTGTTGCTGGACTCCGTTTTCATTTTGTCGTGACCGACTGTCTGGTATTTGCCGTCTACCTTCTGCTCCACGACCTTGTGAGCAATACGGATAGTGTCGTTCTCGAAGTCGATATTGCTCCACTTGATACCAAGGACCTCGCTGCGGCGAAGTCCGTAATATGCAGCAAGAAGCACGGGAATGTATATCTCGCTCTCTTTTGCAGCACGGAACAGTTCCGTCAGCTCCGACTGATTATAGTATGCTCCGCGGTATTTCTCAGCCTTTGGACGGTCGGCAAAGTCACAGGGATTGCTGTCAATGTACTGGTGCTTCATAAGAAAGCTGTATGCGGAATGTATCAGTCCGTGATACCTCTGCTGAGAAGCACCTTTCAGTCCCTGCCTTGTAAGGTAAGCGTAGAACTCGTTCAGATCCTCTCCTGTGAGATCATAAACGGTAGTTCCGCGGCTCTCGAAGAACGTCCGTATCCTGCCGTTGCAGAGCTGCCTGTAACCGTCAATAGTAGTCGGCTGGAGCTTCACAGAAGAGTGTTCTATCCATTCTTCGATGTATAAAAACAGGAGCAGAGCCATTATCCGGCTCTGCTCCTTTATAAACTGCTCGGGGTGTTTCATCTTTGAGATTACTTTTAGTGCCGCCTGCTGTTTCTTGTTGTAAGCTACAAGCAGCTCGTCGAGGAAGGCTTTCGCAGCTTTCTTATTACCTCTGATCTCATATCCCGTGGATACCCATTTCTGTTTTCGTTTACCTGTGTGGTCGTATAAATTCAGCACAGCATAGTACTTGCCGCACTTGGTTTGCAGACTTCCTGTCACATTTTTCATAGGCAGCACCTCCTTGCTCCGAGTATGTATTCAATAACTTTTATCTTCGGTATCCTTATATTCTTTCCGACCTTGAAGCTCTGTATCTCGCCGCTGCTTACTAATTCATAAGCAGCATGGCGACCTACCGACAGCATTTTCATCAGCTGCGGAACACTCACCACGTCGGGATAATCGGTAAACATCTTGTCGTACATCTTTTCAATATCTGCCAATAGCTAACACCTCTCTTTAATATTCTAAACATGATCATAATCATTGAATTGTTCATTTTAACATTCTCCTTTTTGATAACGTAAAAGGGTACGGCTCTGTCCGTACCCTTTCCATTTGATTGTTATTTCAGGTTCTCGCTCCTGCCGAACATCACATCAATTATCAGTTCGGTGCAGTCACGGAAGCCCTGTATGTAGCTCTCCGCTGCCATTGTTTCGGACAGCATTCCCTGCATATCCGTTATGTCATTCAGCAGTTTCTTGTCGTCAGCCGACAGCCTTTTCTCCAGTGTATCGCACATCTCCAACAGCTCCAGACTTCGCTTTGCGTAGTCGGAGTCCTTCCTCACATCGTGCTGACACGGTATGACGTTCCCGTAGTATAGATCCTGCAACTTCATCGCCGCGGTCACCTCCTGACCAACTATCATACCACAGCTCGCTGTCGAAATCCATTCAACAGAACTACTGAATGTCGGCTGTTGATACCGAGCAGAAGCACTACAAGGGTATCGGCTTTCACGATACCCTTTGTTGACAGAAACGCCGTCACGTTTTGTTACTTCGTCTACTGAACGAACGAATCGTTCTGTCAGCTCATACCTTCCGATATGGATGATTTGAAGGTACTGCCGTTTTGGCAACGCCTGTCGGTACTGAACAATCTGTTCACCACCTGCCCCGAATCAGGGCGAGTGCAGTACGGTGAACGCGGCGTTCACCTTGAGCTGCTGTCGTGTTTCCATACATCAGCTCAGTCCGTTTTGGACACCCCTTTGCTGAGTCTGCGATTTGCCGACTTAGGTTTATGAGGTGGCGGTTCACCACCTCATAATCGTGACGGGATATTTCATCCCACCATACCGAATTCCCATTTCTGGACTTCAAGTACCGTTACGGTAGCCCAGCTACGAATAATAACTCACGGACGTTTTATCCCTGAGTCATAGTCACCCCATGTGTATTCCGTGAGCTTCCTTACGCTCTCGTTCCTCGGCAAGAGCCTTACGGTCAACGTGCTCCCGAGCGAACTCGGTATCGTCGGCAGGCTTGTCCTCAATTATCGAAGCCATAGCAGCAATGCCACCGACGATATCAGGTGCAGAAACTCTATCAACACCACCAGTCGGAGCAGTCTGAAGCCGTGCTTCCTGCTCTGCTCGTCGGAGCATTTCAGCTGCGATAAGGTCTGCTCGTTCAGCCTCCCAGCCTGTGAGACGAGGTCCTTCGCCGCCTGATCTAGCTTCGACACCTCTGCCGTCACGTTTTGTGACGTCTGCTCCTGTATCTCCTTCCCCTGTTCCAGCAGCTGATCGTATATTTTCTGCTGATTTCGCAGGTACCGTTCCATCTGTGCGTATGTCATTGTCTCGTCTGTCTGAGCCTTGACATCGAACAGCGTATCTGTCAGAAGTTTCAGCTGTGATATCAGCGCCAGCCAGTTGTGTTCCTGTACGCAGACCATAGTTGGTATGTCCTGTGTCTCCTGCATATTCTGCTTGGAGGCTTCTTTCGCTTCTTCGTATTTCGAATTCATATTCCATATTCTCCTTCCTATATTTCGCTTCGTGCAATTTATTGTCGCGGCATCTTCTACCATTTGGGCAGGTGTATGTGATGTACTTTCGGCTATCTTCCCATTTCACATCGTAGCCACACTGCTTCATATAGAAGCGGAATTGTTTCTTGGACTTTGCTCTTTTCATGACTACGTCAATGGTATTGGAGAGAGCCATTTTCCAACTCTCACCTCGCATTGCAACACGGTACTCTCCGTTAGTGATACCATCACTCTGCTTGTGAATCTCAGGTTTGCTGAGAGTTGTCACTCCGTACTTCTGACATATCTCGTCTGACAATTGCCGCAGGTCTTGCAGTGTAAACTTGTTGGAGTGGTACTTCAGACCTGTGTCAGCGTTGACTGCGTTGAGTACGAAGTGCGAGTGTATATGGTCGGCGTCGGTGTGAGTTGCCACTACAACTTCGTGTCCCGGGAAAGCTCTCTCCGCAAACTCAACAGCTATCTTGTGAGCATGCTCGGGAGCAATGTTGTAGCCGCTCGGGTGAGACTGAACGAAGTGATAGTATTTCACACCGTCAGTCTTTCCGTACATCTCTCTTGTATTTTTGAATTCCTGATATGCAGTCAGCAGCGAACAATTGAGAGCCGTCACAAACTTTTTATTCTCGGTCTTGTCATCGCGGCAGATGTAGTCGAGACTTTTCTTTCCGCCGCCACCGCCTTTCGTGCTTATCGCTGTGACCGTCGCCACTACTTCACCTCCCGAAGCAGCTGACCTATCAGCTCCGTGACCTTCCTGTGCTCATCAAGGAGCGGCTGGAAGTTCACGGCGGTCAGCCTGTCCATGTTTGCAAGTGTAGCTATCTGGTTGAGGTTCCGCCCGATAGCTTTCTGCTGCCGAACTATCTCGTTAATGCCATTTGCGACAACGATTTTCTTGCCGATAGCACATCGAATTACGAAGTCGTTCAGCTTCAATCCATGCTTATCAGCGAGCTCATGGATACGTCTGCTTTCTTCCTCTGTACAGCGTATCGCTATGGTTGTGTTTCTCCGTCTCATAGAATCCCTCCTTTTCTTCCGTTTTGTAAAATGTTTCAGCGTGCCGACAATTGTACTTTCTGTCCGTAGGGACTATGCGGAGGCACAACTGGGAGCGGCGGCTCGCCGTAAGTGGGTTCGGGCTTCTGCCCGACAAGCAAAGGCGGCAGGCGGAATGCCAGCTGCTATGCTTGCAGTCTCAAAGAGACTATTTTTTTCTCGGGTACCGCCACTTTTCTCCTCAGCCGATAGTACCTGTGCGGTATCGCCACATTTGCTCCACGTTGCGCCACAATCGCTTTCACCGCCGCAGGTGGAATAACTACCCGATTTCTGTATCGGCGGCAAAAATGGGCGTTTTAGTGCTCAAGGTTGAAACGACTCAACTTCAATGCCTTGCTCCGCCAACTTATCCGTGATACGGTTACCGCCCACTCAATAAGTTTATCACCAACAGGGACAGCAATTGTTTTAACATCACTGGCATAAGGAGTAACGGTTTGCGAAGATATATCAGCGTTTGAAGACGTTTCAGGGACGGCAGGGACACCACTTTCAGGGTACAGTAATTTACTGCCACTGCTGTCCCTATCAGCTTCGTAACGGACACAGATACTGCGAGTGCCGTTACTTTTTGTTTTGCCATAGCTGATACCGAGCGAGTGAACTTCTTCATCGTGCTGCAATAGTTCTCGGTACATCCAGTTGTTTTTGAATTCCTCTGACGGAAACTTTTTGCATAACAGTTCACACAACTCAGACGCACTTCCGCGGAACTCTTTTTGTTCCAGCATAAAATCATGTATCACAGACGGAAAGTTATCAGGCTTGTCATCGGGCGGCTTATCAAGCAGTTTCCACTTTGCTCCTTCCCTGATAACATTTATGTCGAGCGACGGAGCGCCGCGGCCACTGATGTTCAGTACTGCATTCTTGCTGTCTGACTTGTGCGTGAGAACCAGCAGACCGTCTGCTGCACCTGGGATACCATTCGTGCCAAGTATCATGTTGTTCGGATTGGAGTCCTGCTGTTTTCGGTTGTGATGAACAAGAATAATTGCGATGCCTAACTCGTCAGCAATAGATTTCAGCGTTGATACGTCCTTGTAATCACTGCCGTACTTCATGTCAACAGTTTCGCGCACCTTTTGCAGAGTGTCAATGACTATCAGCTTCAGGTCTGAGAATGTTTCCTTGCACTTGCGAAGGTCATCTTCGAGACCGTTACCGAGAGTGTTGACGAGCAAAACGTATTGCAGATTATCCGTCGGCTCATCTGTCAGCTCATACATTCGCATCTGTAAATTGTCAGACGTATCTTCAAGTGCCATGTACACAACATGACCTTGTTCTGTTTTGCGTCCGAGAAACTTTTCACCTTTGGCAATCGCAAGACACATATCCATCATCATCCACGACTTACCGATCTTAGGATCACCTGACAGTACATGGAGACCGGGATAGATCATTTCATCAACGATGAAGCGCCGCTTTTTCATCGGAGTGTTCATTATCTCGACGCTGCTTTTGAACTCAATTTCGATTCGTTTTGTCAATAAAAATCATCCTTTCTTCATAAAAATGTGGGAGCAGTATTCTTTATGCAAATTGACCTATTTTTGCATAAGTTTTTGACCGCTCTGAAACGTTTTCCAAAACACAAATTGCTTTTCATGAGAACTGACCTTTTCTCACTAAATAATAAAAACAGCTGCACTGCCCATAGAATAGAGCTTTGCAGACATTTCAACTCAGAACTGTTAATATGACAGCTTTGAGTGTTTTTCAGTCAAAAATGAGCGTTTCGGAATTGAAAAGTGGGAGCAGTATCCTTATTGCATTTTGGCAGGTTTTGTGATATACTTTTAGCAGGTGGTGAAATCATGAAGTACAGGATATATGATCTGTCCGTCAGAGCAATGCTCAACTACTCCAAGCCTGACGGACTGTTTTACAAAACAGTTATTGATAAAAACGCTCTGCGGAGCTGTCTGAAACACTCCGCTCATGAGCAGGACGACAACGCACTTTTCTATCAGATAATGTGCGTGCTGCACGGTGACGATTTCAAATATGACGGCGCTGACCTTGTGACGGACCTGTCCGATGTTATTTTTTACGCAGACTTCTCACGGGTGTTTGACCGTGACGCTTCGCACCCTTACTATGCACAGCTACAGGAGAAGGCTGCTGCTCTGTTTACGAACAGAGGTGTGGAGATAGACTTCGGCAACGGTATGCGCAAGTACGTTGCGTTTGAGCGCTCAGCAAGCATGAGCAGAAACGCAGTAATGTCATTTATCCGTGAGGACATTTTATGGAAGATCACAGAACGCATTCGTCTCGGCATGGATATTACAAAGTGTCAGCTCAGCAAGCTGTACGCATACAACGGACTTATGCTCTCGGGAGGTATCCGTGTTGACGGGATAAACCTCGACAAGCCTCACAGAGTTATCGTTGTTGAAAATCAAAAACACACCGTTCACGACACAGATGTTATAACTGTTGAGGACGACGGAAGCGACAATGCTGTTCGCAAGTATCACCGTGTTGAGCGCAGGGAGAGTGTGGATATTCTCGGTTATGACGGCGAGGGAGTTATCTCCAAGGAGTTCGCCAAGGTCATCAATAAAAAGTTAGGTGGCGAGCATACATCGTTTCAGATACGTCTGCCGTACATCAAGGGAATGCTGCACCAAGTTGACATTCACGACTTCTTCAAGAGCGCAGGAGTTGTAACGCTCACCGACATCTGGGGAGTTGAACACAAAGCCTCTGACGTTGATATAATTCTCACCAAGAGTATGTTCAAAGGCTACGGTTGGCTCTGCGAGAACAATATGAGCTGGGACGATTACTGGGACGCATTCCGCAAGTACAGGCACGCTTTGTATATTTCGGGTGTGAGCAAAGACAGTCCACATAAGTTCACGGAGTTGAACTATCAGTTTCTCAATACGCTTTCAATAACATCGGACGAGTTCCGACCGCTTGACCTGCCGTTATCATTTCCTGTGAATGATAACCGTCACTGGCTCACCAAGGAAACTGAACATGAATATTACAGGCTTTGCACCGACAGGGAGTACCGCCTGAGCTTTTTCACAGGCAGGAAGTATAGCCGAGGCAGCAAGGACTACTATCTCAAAAAGATACTGGAGAAAAATCCGAAGTTCATTGCAGAGCCTGTTTACGCTGACAGATTGAAGTCACGGGCTCAGGCGGTGCTGAAGCAATATGCTCTCGGACGTCTTATCGTTGCAGGCGACAATCGCTATCTTTCCGCAGACCTTCTCGGTTTTCTTAAAGATTTTATACCCAAAAAGGCAAAGCGAAACACAAGTCAGCGCAACTTCTACAACGGTGCGGTGCAGAGTGAGTTTGAGAAGAACGCTTTCTATGCTCCGTCAATGGCGTATTCTCACAGCAATGAGTGTACGCTTCTGCGAAATCCGCATATTTCCCGAAACGAAGAGGTTCAGCTGCAAGTCTATCCCGATGTTGAGAATATGAGAAAGTATTATCTCAGCCACCTAACCGATGTTGTTATGGTGAACTGGGACTCACTGACTGCGGAGCGTCTCGGCGGTGCTGACTTCGACGGCGACATGATAAAAACTATCTCGGATCCTATCGTAAATCGCTGTGTCAAGCGCAATTCCAAAGCTGAGACTCCGCTGTTGAAAATACCAAGTGCTGAACCAGTTATCCGCGATGCCACCGACTGGCAGGCGCGTTTTGAAACGGTCAAGAGCACATTTTCTTCCCGAGTTGGACAGATCTCAAATGCGGCGCTGAACAGAAGTATTATCGCATACAACGAGAACTCCGACGACGAACTTCGTGACAAGTGTCGTGAGGAAACTGAGACACTTGCTATCCTCACCGGTTTGGAAATAGACTCTGCAAAGAGCGGAGTTAAGCCTGATCTGACGGAATATCTCGGCACTAAAACTGTCGCCAAGAGCAAGTTTCTGAAATACAAGAGCCTGCTTGAAAAGAGCGAGGGACGCCGTGCATGGTACGAGCCGTCCTTCGAGGAGCAGTTTGAGAAGTTCTTCGCTGATACCGATTGGAACAAGGTTGACTCCAATGTAGAGCGTCTGCCTTATCTTGCGTATATGCTCGAGAAGAATACAACTCCTGTGGTTGACAAGCCTGCCGATGACAGCGAGCTTTTCACATTTGCGGCTGATGATAACTGGAAGGACAAGCTCAATCGAGAGAAAATGGAGCGGATTAAAGCTCTTGTGACGGACTATGAACGGTGTCTGTCCCGCATAAGAGCCTGCGGTCAGCCTGTCAAAGACAGACAGCGCAGGAATGACATTCAGCGAATTCTGTACAGCCGTGGTCAGGATCGTGAATATGACGCAGATATGCTGTATACCCTGTTTCAGGACACACCGCCCGAGAGGATATCTGCTATCAGGCAGGAGTTGCAGGCTAAGAGTTGGCACTTGACGCCCAAGGAACAGCGTGATGATCTGTTAGCTGAATGGATACCCGAGCTTGAACGGTATTATCCGCTTTTCAGTGACTTCCGTTTAAGCGGTTACCGTGTTCTCATCGACCTCATATCCGACATTGACGACGAGAACACGCTCACGGACAGGAAACGTCTTATCCGCGACGGAGACTCTGTCGATTTCCGACAGCTTATGGAGGCGTATCTCAATAGATCCGTGAATGTGTATTACCGTGACGCAGTTGCTGGCGAGTGCCGAAAGCTGATAGAAGCTGTAATGAAGCCTGATGAAGCAGTCAGGTACATACTTGCTCTGGGCAAAAGAAAAGTGCTCTTCGATCTGCTGCTGGACAGGATCGAAAAGCACGTCAGGAGGGACAAATAATGCTGAACGAGATTGAAGAATTCAAGGCTTACACGGGCAAGCCTGCTTACAAATGCAGCGGCAAGCGTGACCTTTCCTTCCTCGAACGTTTCAGCTTTGAAATGATGAAGGACTTCACGGGTCTGAGCCGTGTGCTGACTATTATCGCTCGGGGATATATGTTCAGAAATGGTGCTCCCGATGCAGACTATGCACGGCGAGCTCTCTGTGCGTGGTGCAGTATTCCCGACAAAAAAACTGTCGCTCCGAAGGAGGAGTGGCAGTTCAGGACTGATTTCAGCGATCTGCATGAGGAATTCCCCGAATTGGTGGATAAGACGGGAAAAGGCTGGTTTTACAGGCACGTCCACAAGGTCGAAAAGTTCATTACAAAGAACAGCGATATTATGAGCAAGGCTACTCTTGCAAATGCTGAGCCGCTGAAAACCAGATTTGACGCTGCTTGGAGAGATAAGGTGAAGCAGTATCAGGTATCGCTCTATTCTCCCGAGACCAAAGGTGCGTGGGTTCTGCGGTTTGACGATGTGCTTGCGGACGCTCTGGAACTCGGACCGCTAGCGGATAAGACAGTTTCCTTTTCTGATGATGAGAAGGTGCGTATACAGGCGCTTCTGCCTGACGGGCTGCCATATGAGGTTGCGGAGACAGTCGTCGCTTACTGCATTGCCAACAAGCCCGATGATTCGGACTATGTTATCCTGCCTGTTTCCAACTTCGATGCTTACTTTGGGAATACCAGTTTCAGCACAAGTGGCTTAATTTATTCCCTGATACCTTACTTGAACGGGATAAGCAGAGCTTTGGGGTGTGTAGGGTGAAGGTTATTTTATAATAGCATGAACTATTATTCCAAGAATCTAAGTATATCCTTATAATCAGAATCAACCACTTGCTTGAAATTCACACATAATCTCGTTTTTAGCTGATTAATAAAAGAAGCTAAATTATCGTTTATGGTTGTAAACATATGATATGTGTTTTCAAGTGTGGTTTTCGCTTTCCCTTCCGGAATCTGGTCTATTTTTCCTTTATATTCTCTTGCTTTATTTGCCCAATATAGGTTATAATTGATACTGTCTGCATCATTAAAAATATGGGCTCCGCCTTGTTCTCTATTACAATATTTGTTTATATCGTCATCAGAAAGAACTATAAAAAGCAATCTATCCATATAATTGCGATCTCTCATAAGTTCACAAATTTCATACATACAATTCTTAGATTTTAAATATGCATCACTAATTAAGGATAAAACATAATCCTGTTCCTTAATCGTTTGCATATATTTCTCGATGCTATCTTTATATACTAATTCTCTGGTATCACGAACAATATTAATGCGCTTATTCTTAAGTGGTAAGTCTTTATCAATGATATCGGCTATCTTACTGTCATTCCAGCAGTACGATAAAAATATATTTATATCTTTTTTTCAACAGCTAAATGCGAATCATCGTCATAGTAATATGCTATGCCATTTAAAGCGACTTTATTTTTTGATGGCGATACGGTAATATAATCTATCTTTTCACCATATATACTACAATTTCCATATCTAATAAGATCACAATAATCCGGAAGCAATTTTTTTAGCTTTTCCGAAACGCCAGTTATATCATAATGTGAACCTTTTATTATGATTGAAACGCCAGTATCTTCTACTCCAAATACGATTGTTCCTCCATTTGAATTCATGAACGAACATGTCAAACGTCCAAGATAATCTAAGTCTTTAGCAGGATAAACAAATACAGCATTCTTTATTTCACTATAGTCTTCTAAATACTTCATAATGACTTCATACATCTATTTTTCCTCACTTATATAAATTCTTTAATGGGAAACATGTTATTCCTGTAGTTTTTAATAAGTCTTTTAAGGTGATTTGTTTAACACTTTTCCCGTCATCCGTCCATAATTCATATTCGTAATCATCTACTGCATCAAATTCGGCTTCTTCAAAGAAGATTACTTTATTATAATCTCTTGGTCTAACTATGATTCTTATGTCGTTACTTTCTTTTTTGGCAAAAAAGACGGTATTGGAGGCACGGCCATTTTTCCATTCTTCCAGTGTTTCACTCACACTATATTTGGGATTTTTCTTTAATTCATCGTAAACATTTCCGATACTTCTTTCAATCATCTCTTGAACTCTTTGTGCTGAATATGGACTATGAGAAGTTATGTGTTTGAGCAATTTCTTAGTTTCTTCTGGAAGTTCCTTATCTTCATTAAGCAGTTGGGCTAATTTTCCTATGCTTGAAATAATGGAGTCTAATTGATCCATGCTTAGATTGTTATTCTCCATAGCGGTTTCAACTTGATTGGCAATCTCTAATTTCTTTATTGTATCTTCTGGTTTGCATAATAAATGCTGTTTTTCATATATATCAGGGAATAATTGCTTTGCTTCTTCTGAATGCTTCAAAAACCAAATAATTAGTTTATTGAAAATTTGTTGCATTTCATTATCACGGCTGTAATTTGTCTGACTGTTTTCTCTTGCTAATTCTTCTCTAATCTTACTACTGATTTTTTCAGCGATGTAATTGTTATTCCTTGATTCAAATACTGGGTAACGCATAAGATTTTTATTAATTAATTCTTCTTCCACATTACCACCTAAATTGCAAAGAATTTCTTTTAGTTCTTCATCTGTATCATCATAGTATAGATGGGTGAAAATATCATGCTCCTTAAATTCGTTTTTTTGATTCAAAAAAATCATCTTTTGACTGAAATCATTTTTTTCTTGATTCCAACATAGTTTGTATAATTCATTAAGAATTAATGGCGTATCACTATTAATTTCCCAGTTCTTTATGCAGTTAAGCAACTTATTTAAAGTGAATACACTTTTTTCCATATTGTTAGGACAAACTTTTTTCCAGTTGATAATCTCAGCTTCATTTGGAATTGGACAATTAACTGTTTTATGAACTAAAAACCAAAAGCCAGATGGATTTTGCTCGTAATATGGTATCAAAATGTTATTCATTGAGCAAAATGGCTCATCGCCATCTGGAGTTACGGCTTTAATTATTGGTGCTTGAAAATATAGGTTTTGTACTTTTTTCTTATAGTTTAATAGTTCATTATCAATTAAGTCATCATCTATAATCTGACAAATATTAAATCCTTTTTCAACGTGATTCCTTGCTGCACCATTCAGTAAGTTTTCATATAGAATAAGAGCAGTGTTTAATATTCTAATATTACACGCTTGGTTTATTAAAACGTTATCACGTTCTTTTGTTACGTAAAAACTACTATCATTAATAATTATAGGAAAAGGAAAATCTTCAGTACCAATCAAAGGAAAAGCACAGAATAATTTTGGATACTTTGACATATCATCAAAATAATAATTTGAATTATCGTTTCTGCCTAACAAACAAGCAATTGACGTTGAATCTTGAAATTTTACTAGAATAGAAACTGTTTTAAAACAATCGTTGTTTTCCCTATTAAAATTAATGTTTATTATTTTAAAATTACTACATGATCTTACAATTCTTTTGTTTACAATAATATTGTTAAACTTAACAGTACCAAATTTATCTGAAAATGCGAGTACAAAAGGGATCGTGGATTCCCAGTCAGCATATGCTTCACTACATGCACGTTGAAATTCCGCTTTCGAAATACGTATTTCTGAATTATCATAATTATATTCAAAAACTGTATTATACAATTCTTTTTCTATTTCTTCGTTATTCTCTAAATTATCAATATTGTCAAGAGCAATGCTGATTGAATTGCGAAGCTCATTATAATCTTGAGAACTACGATCTAGTAATATATTCAGTTTTCTTAACTTATTGTCATATGATTGATATGCACCTTTTATTCTGACTTTTGTAGCTAATAGATGAGTGGAAATAAAACCTGTACCAAATTTACCTGTTTTTTCTTCATTTGTCCTTTTGGCGGATATTTGAGTGAATAGATCAATCAGGTTTTCTTTACTAAAGCATTTGCCACTATGCATAAATGTTACACTTTTCTCTGTCGTATTTATACAAACATCTACAGGTTTATTATCATAACAATCAGATGCGTTTTGAAGCAGTTCCCATACCCATCTTCTTCGATTTTTATTCTTATTAATGTCTGTATCATTAAAAATGGCTTCCATTTTTTCTGATATTGTATTAAGTGCAGAATCTAGTGTTTTTTGTTTATAAACGTCATTATCTGGCATTTTCTAATCTCCTTAATGAATTTCGAATAACGTTTAATTCAATTGAGCCTTCAAATCTTTAAAGCTATCAAGAGCTCCTTGAAGGTTTTCAATAATATCATCCGCAAGCTCATCAGCAGGCGGCAGATTATCAAGGTCTGCAAGTGACTTATCTTTAATCCAGAAAATATCCAAGCTCAACTTATCACGCTTCAATATATTATCAATGCTGTATTTGCGGAAACGTCCTTCAGGATTATCTTCACTCCATGTTTCTGAACGCTCATATCGGTTCTCAGGATTATAGCATTTTACGAAGTCAGCAAGGTCATCCTCTGTCATTGGATGCTGCTTTAATGTAAAGTGGATATTAGTTCGGAAATCATATATCCACACTTCTTTTGTTTGCATCTCCGGACTTGCCGGACGCTTATCAAAAAAGATAACATTAGCCTTAACGCCCGGTTTATAGAAGATGCCTGTCGGCAATCTCAAAATCGTATGTAAGTCCGTAGTTTCAAGCAGCTTTCTGCGGACAGTTTCACCTGCACCGCCTTCAAAAAGCACGTTATCAGGTACGACCACAGCAGCCTTACCGGTAGACTTCAGTATAGTATTGATGTGCTGAACAAAGTTGAGCTGCTTATTGGAACTTGTTGTCCAGAAGTCCTGACGATTATATACGAGATCTTCGTCCTCCTGTTCACCATCTTCATTTGTAAAGGTTATGGAGGATTTTTTGCCGAAAGGCGGATTAGTAAGCACATAGTCGTATCTCTCACCTGAATCCATAAGCAGCGCATCTCCGAGAGTAACAGGAATATTGCCATAAATATCGCCTATATTATGAAGATACAGATTCATCAGGCATAGTTTGAATGTAGTGGGAACTATCTCGTTACCATGAAAGGCTTCGGCTTTCAGATATTCCTTCTGCTCACGGTCAAGCGTATAATTCTTGGAATCAGTAATGTAATCCTGAGCCGCAAGCAGGAAACCGCCGCTTCCACAGCAGGGATCCGCAACGGACTTCATAGGTTCGGGACGAATACATCTGACCATTGCTTTGATAAGCGGACGGGGAGTGAAGTACTGTCCTGCACCGCTTTTTATATCCTCGGCATTCTTCTGGAGAAGTCCCTCATATATCTCACCTTTAACGTCTGATGACATGGATACCCATTTTTCCTTGTCTATCATTGCAACGATGCGGCTGAGGATAGCAGCGTTGCTTATTTTGTTTGTAGCACCTTTGAATATCTTACCGAGGATACCGCCTTGTTCGCCTAGTTTTTCAAGTATTTCACGATACTTGTCCTCAAGCTCAGCACCTTTCAGCAGGCTCATGTCATTCCAGCCGTATCCTTCTGGGATACATGTATTGCGTTTATACGGCGGGCGTGAGTATTCATCGGACATTTTCAGAAATATAAGATATGTAAGCTGTTCCAGATAGTCACCGTAGGAAACGCCGTCGTCACGCAAAGGACCGCACATTCCCCAGACTTTGGAAATTATTGCTGTTGAATTTTCTGACATATTATACCTCTGTCTCTTATACACATCTCCGAGCCCACGAG
>UQEM01000009.1 GCA_900540005.1 uncultured Ruminococcus sp. | reverse complement strand
CCGTCATGTGCTGTACTGCTGCTCTGCGTCCCGTCCTGCGACCGAGGGCGAGACTACCGAGGAGAGCAAGTCCGTCAAGACGGAAAAGCTCTCCCTCAAGGCATTGGCGCTGCCCAACGGTTTGGTGAAGTCCAAGACCTGCGAAAGCACCGACCAGACGACCTACGACAACTGGTACAACGCTGTGTATATGCCGACTGCTGCAACCAACAACAGCACCGGCACACGTTCCGCAGGCACAACCAAAAGCGGCAGCGCGACCGAGTAAGGAGGTACAGCATGGCTATTAAAAAGACAATCACCGTTGACGGCATCGAGGTTCCGTTCAAGGCGAGTGCCGCTGTGCCTCGCCTTTATCGCATCAAGTTCCGCAGGGATATTTACAAGGACTTCGCTGCCCTTCAGACTTCCGTGCAGGAGGGCGACGAGGAAGGTTCTACTCTTGACATCGAGAGCCTTGAGGTGTTCGAGAATATCGCCTACATCATGGCGAAACACGCTGATCCGGAGAACGTGCCGGACAATCCCGATGAATGGCTCGAAGCGTTCAACACATTCTCCATTTACGAGGTGCTGCCGCAGCTCATTGAACTATGGGGACTCAATGTGGAGACGCAGGCGGAATCTAAAAAAAACATCGAAAAACTGACCGCCCGATGACAACGCCCCTCTTCCTTCTCCGATGTGTGCAGATCGGGCTGTCTCTCTCGGAGCTTGATCTGCTCACGATCGGAGTCGTGAATGATATGTTCACGGAAAAGGAAAACGACGAATATGACGGCTGGTCGGAGGTCGCTGGACAGGCTGATTTTGATGCGTTCTGATTGACTTTTTCTCCCTGCTGTGCTATAATTTTTATAAGATTATTATCACAGCAAGCGAGATGATGCTATATGAGAATTCTGCCCTCTAAAAGAATTACCGAAAAAATAATGCAGCTGCTTGATATCAAGCCGTTTTCCTCTATGGTGAATACAGTCATTACACATTCTATAAAAGAAAACTCGGTAATTCCCGGAGATATTGAGTCACTTAGAGCTGAAGCAGAAAAAACTAACCGAGATTTGCAGGCGCGAGGGGATTCTGGTTATTCAGATGATGAGCTGATACTGCTTTTTATGGTGGAGTCAATGATTGCACCATATTTAAGTGAGCGCCCAGACGTCCTTAATTATTATATGCAAGCCATTTCAAAAGAGTGCCGTGTATTTGATGCTGAAGAATTCATGAATAATCCATACTTTAAAAATATCGATTTTCACGAAAAACATCAAGGCGACTATGAGCTACTTTACCATGAATTCATGCCTTTTGAAGTTGATCTTTACAGCCCGCCTAAACGATTGCCTCAATTACATATTGATATTCCTCGCGTAAGTTGTTTCACTCACACATTAAAGTATCCGGCAATAGGACAAACAAGTATCAAAAGCACTTGGATGTCGGTTACACCCAACGAGGTATATACTATGGCTGATGCGATTTCAAACGCTAAGGGCAAAGTATTAACTTTAGGCTGCGGTATGGGCTATTTTGCATATATGGCATCTCTTAAAAATGAAGTAGAATCAGTTACAATAATTGAAATTGAGCAAGATATTATCGATTTATTTGAGAAACACATTCTTCCCCAGTTTCAGCATAAAGATAAGATCAATATTATTAAAGCAGATGCAGTTGAATATATGCAGGAACTTACTGATGGGGAGTTTGATTATTGCTTCGCTGACATCTGGATAGGAATAGAAGATATTGCTCCCTACTTTTCTATAAAAGAAATAGGAAGAAAACTGCGAAAAACAAAAATCGATTATTGGATAGAAGAATCCTTTGCGATTTATTTATCACAGTTCATTTGGATTGAAATACTCGAATCGTTTTCAAAAGCTGTCCATGCTGATATTCCCGATGCAAATAATGTTCCGGTGGACGCTGCTGAAGAAAAAGTTCGTGACTATGTTCATAGGCTATTGAAAAAAGTCGAAATAACCACGCCCGATCAAATAGATTACTATCTGACTCCTAAAAACATAATTACCCTTATCAATAAGGCAAAAATCACATTTTAATCAAAAAGCACTTGCTCCGGCAGGTGCTTTTTTCATGCCCTCACGAAGGAGGTGAAACCGCATGGCAAACAAAATCAAGGGCATCACCGTTGAGATCGGCGGCGATACCACCAAGCTGTCGAAGGCTCTGGAGGGTGTCAATAAAAACATCAAGAACACGCAGACGCAGCTCAAGGATGTTCAGAAGCTGCTGAAGCTCGATCCATCCAACACAGAACTGCTCTCGCAGAAGCATAAGCTCCTCGCCGATGCGGTGAAGGCTACCAAAGAAAAGCTGGAAACTCTGAAAACGGCGGCGGAGCAAGCAAATCAGGCTCTCGCCAACGGCGACATCTCGCAGGAGCAGTACGATGCCCTGCAGCGTGAGATCATCGAGACAGAACAGGAACTGCAGAACCTCCAGCGTGAGGCAGAGGCTTCAAGCACGGCGCTTGCAAAGCTCGGTCAGGCGGGAGAAATGCTTGAAAAAGCCGGTGACAAGATCGCCGATGTCGGAACGACACTGACCACTCATGTGACCGTTCCAGTCATGGCTGCCGGAACTGCCGCTGTCAAGACCGCAGCCGACTTCGACTCCGCAATGAGCAAGGTCGCTGCTGTATCCGGTGCGACTGGTGATGAACTGGACGCGCTCCGGGATAAGGCTCGTGAGATGGGCGCAAAGACCAAGTTCTCCGCTTCCGAGGCTGCCGATGCCATGAACTATATGGCGATGGCGGGCTGGAAAACCGGAGATATGCTGGAAGGTATCGAGGGCATCATGAACCTTGCGGCGGCAAGTGGTGAAGATCTCGCAACCACCTCAGATATTGTCACGGACGCTCTGACAGCTTTCGGCATGACTGCTGATGATTCTGCTCACTTTGCAGATGTTCTTGCGGCGGCAAGTTCAAATGCAAATACCAATGTGTCCATGATGGGTGAAACCTTCAAATACTGCGCACCTGTGGCAGGTGCACTGGGTTTTTCTTGTGAAGATACTGCGCAGGCTATCGGTTTAATGGCAAATTCAGGTATCAAATCAACACAAGCCGGTACTGCTCTGCGAACCATCATGAACACGCTTGCCGGAGATGTGAAGATCTGCGGCGATTCCATCGGTGAGGTGGAAATTGCAACAACAAATGCTGACGGCTCAATGCGTGATCTCAATGATATCTTAGCCGACTGCCGCTCTGCATTTTCACAACTATCTGAATCGGAACAGGCATCTGCGGCACAGGCGCTGGTCGGCAAGAATGCAATGTCCGGCTTCCTTGCACTGATGAATGCTGCGCCGGGAGATATCGACAAGCTACAGAATGCCATCGCAACTTGCTCAGATGAAGTGGACGGCTACAACGGTGTGACCGAGAAAATGGCGGCTGTCATGCAGGACAACCTTGCCGGACAGATCACAATTCTGAAATCACAATTACAGGAGCTTGCCATTTCCTTCTGTGAAATCCTGATGCCTGCAATCCGAGCAATCGTCAGTAAGATTCAGGGGCTTATCGACCACTTCAACGCCCTATCCCCTGCTGCAAAGGAAACCATTGTCAAGGTCGCTCTTGTGGCGGCTGCACTCGGACCTCTCCTTGTGGCGGTCGGCAAAACAATGGTCGGCGTCGGCAAGCTGATGAAGTTTGTCTCCAATCTCCCGACTATTATTGCAGGTGCAAAGGCGGCATTCACTTCCTTCGGCGCTGTGATCGGCGGTATCAGTGCGCCTGTGGTCGCTGTCATTGCAGTTGTCGCTGCACTGGTGGCGGCTTTTGTGCATCTGTGGCGCACGAATGAGGACTTCCGCAATAAGATTACTGCGATCTGGGAGCAGATAAAATCTATCTTCAGCGGCTTCTGTCAAGGCATTGTGGACAGGCTGAATGCACTCGGATTTGATTTTGAAAATATCACGGATGTGATAAAAGCGGTCTGGAATGGACTCTGCAAATTCTTAAAACCTGTATTTGAGGGTGTGTTCCAGCAGATCGCTAACATTTTCAAAGCGGTGACTGATATTATCCTGAATCTCCTCGATGTGTTTATCGGCATTTTTACGGGAGACTGGGACAGGGTGTGGAACGGTATCAAGGGCATCTTTGCTGCTGTATGGAATTTCATCAAGGATACGCTGAAAAATGCGCTGAATATGATCTGCGGTATTTTCGGCACCGATCTTGGTGAAGTAAAGGACTTCTGGGTAGGCGTCTGGACGACGATCAAAAACTTCTTTGTGAACATCTGGAATGGCATCAAAAGTATTGTATCTTCTGTGCTGAACGGAATCAAGAACTTTTTCGTGTCTATTTGGACGGGTATCAAGAACTTCTTTGTCGGCATCTGGACTGCGATTTACAACAGTGTATCCGAGAAAATCAATCTGATTAAAACGGTTATCACTGTCGTTTGGAACGCCATTCATACAGCGATCAGCACGGTGCTGAATGCAATCTGGAATGTCATTTCTACAGTATGGCAGACCATCTACGACTTTATCTCTCCGCTGCTGGAGGCATTCAAATATCTGTTCGAGACGATTTTTGAAGCGATCCACGTTATCATTAGCAGAGTCATGGACTGGATTCACGATAAGATTGTGGAGCGCTGGGAAACTATCAAGGCTGTTGTGACGATCGTGCTTGAGGCGATCAAGACCGTGATTGAAACTGTATGGAATGCGATTCATACAGCAATTACAACGGTGATGGACGCCATTCACAATGTCATTTCTACAGTCTGGAATGCGATCACCGGCTTTATCTCCGGGGTGCTGAATGCGATCTGGTCTGTGATCTCGTCTATCTGGGAGAGCATTAAGAATCACATTACCACTACGCTGAACGCGATTCATGCTGTTGTTTCTGCGGTATGGAATGCTATCAGCGGATTTGTCAGCAGCGTACTGAATACTATTTCTTCTACGGTCTCCAACATCTGGAATAACATTAAAAATACAGTCAGCACAGTAATGAATGCGATCAAAACAACTGTATCGAATATCTGGGACAGCGTGAAAAATGCCGTGACACAGAAGATCACGGCAATCAAGGATACTATCGTAAACGGCTTCAATGCTGCTGTGAATTTCATCAAGAATCTCGGTTCTCAGGCATTTCAGTGGGGCGCGGATATCATCAATAATATCGTGAGCGGTATCAAAAGCAAGATCAACGCTGTAGCAGATGCCGTCAAGGGTATTGCAGATAAGATTCGCTCCTTCCTGCACTTCTCTGTACCTGACGAAGGACCTCTTGCGGATTTCGAGAGCTGGATGCCGGACTTCATGAAGGGGCTGGCAAAGGGCATTAACAAGAGCAGGAAGTATGTTGAGGCGGCTGTTTCCGGTGTGGTTGATGCCATGACGCTGACGATGCAGTCCGGGCTGAATGTTGACATGGACGGCATCTCCGGAGCCATGATAAACGGCAGCAGCGGCGGTGTGGTCAACAACTACTACAACAATGACAACAGCCGCACAGTGAATCAGACCAATAATAGTCCGAAATCACTGTCACGGCTGGAAATTTATCGTATGACAAGGAATGCGCTGAATGTTTGAGTGTTTAGGTGTTCAAGATAATGGGACTGTTTTTCTTCTGCGCATCCGCAATCAAACCAGATTTATTCAGTACATCATGTTGAAATAAATCTACCACGGGAGTATTGAACAGATTAAAAAGGTATTGGTTTTCTTTAATATCTAATTCTTTTATGTCAATGAACTGAGTCATTCCTGTAATGTATGCTGCGAGAATATAAAAGTATTTTTCAACATTCATCCCCGCTTTGCTATCAATCTCATATATTGATTTTACTATGTTGGTAGGGTAGTTAGCTTTTGCGACATTTATGTCTTGACAGAGGTCAAAACACACAACTGGCGTTAAATAGTATTGACTTAAATCAAGATTTTCACAATTTATTGTCGCTTTGACTTGAAGCTTAGCATTTTCATTATTGTTTAACTCAGGAATAATCCTTTTCAATTGATCAAATATATTATTTCGATTACACCATGCGATATCTTTTGTTGTATGATTAGGATTATAGTCAGGGCATGCCTTTTTTATTAGAACACCATTTTGTGGGTAGAATATGAATTTAAAAGATGTGGAAAAAGGAATATATGTGCCGTAATTTACCTCTGGATATGAGAAAAAATGTTATTTCTCATTTGTGCCAGATTTATGCAAATCATATTAATCATAACGCTTTCATTACATCGCTCCATTAATTCACACTCAGCAATTTTCCCAAGATTAATCATGATACAGTTGAGATAGTTCTTGATTATTTCAAACGTTCCTTGAGAAGTAGTAACTGCACAGTTTCTTAAGCGATCTTTTATTGAACCACGTGATGTGAAAATGGCTATCTTCAATTTTTCGCGAGCTACAGCAGATGAATAGCCACTTGGATCTATATGAGTCAGATTAAAGGCTTCAACATTATCAAAATAAGTCTTACATATTGTAAGTAATCTATTTGAATAGAAGTCAATCGGAATGTGTACAGTCTCCATTAACTCACCCCCAAAGATATTTTGATGGTATTATCTTTAGTATAGCACAAATACGCTAATAAAACAAGGAGATATAACCATGTTTTTCAAACTTAGCCTCGAAAATTCCAATGGTGATCGTGTTGACATGACCGCTACGGCGAATCAGTATATGACCTCGCGGGTGGAAGGGCTGAATCCTCCCACCGGCACAATCAGCACCTCCTCCTACGCAGGTATGGACGGCAGCTACCTCAACAACGCCTTCATTGAGAAGCGGAATGTTGTCATTTCCTTCGAGATGCGCGGCGTGGGAGTGGAAGCCCGAAGGCATCAGCTTTACAAGGTGGTGAAACCTTCCCGCTACATCAAAATCTACTATGCGACCGCAGGCATTGACGTGTTTGCGGAGGGCTATGTGGAAAGCTGTGAGGTACAAAACTTCGAGATGCTTACAACCGGGCAGATTTCTATTCTCTGCCCGGATATTTATTGGTATTCCACGACTTCGGTCAAGGCTTACTACTCGCAGATCACCAGAGCATTCACATTTCCGTTCCCGACGGAGAGCAACCCGGAGCCGTTTATACTCGGCAAATACAACACGCAGAACATGATGACCATTGTCAACGACGGTGACGAAATCGGATTCACGCTGGTGATTGAAGCGCTGGAGGATGCGCGTTCTCCTACGCTGTATAATGCTGACACGGACGAGTATCTCCAGATCACCGGCGACATTCTCGCGGGCGATATTATTACGGTTACGACCAAGACGGGCAACAAGACCGTTACGCTCGAACGCGGCGGCGTCAAGACAAACATCATCAATCGGCTGGTGTCCGGCTCAACATGGCTGACGCTGCGGGAGGGCAAAAACCGCTTTTATCTGCGTGGTACGGGGCTGCAAAATCTGAAAGTAAAAATCGTCCATACGAACGCTTTTCTGGGGGTGTGATATGCAGATTGAAGTTTACCGCATGACGGCGGAGGAAGATGCGCTGACGATTACTCTTGAGGCGGTCTGCGACACCTTTTCTTCGCTCCTCTGGGATATTGAATATTACGACTGCGGCAGTTTTGAGGTGTATATCGCCGCCAATCCGGAGAATCTTTCGATTTTTCAGACCGGCAGAATCGTCGGTCGTGATGACGATAACCAGCATTTCGGTATTATTGAGTCTGTGCAGATTGATACAGATGCCGAAAACGGCGACTATCTGACAGTGCGTGGTCGCTTTTTGATGTGTCTGCTGGAACGGCGCATCATTCATCCGACATACAACGTCACATCGGCAAAGGCATACAGCGAGATCGTCCGGGAGGTCGTGACGCAGAATGCACTGCTCTCGGATAACCGCAGGATTCCGGGGCTTTCCCTCGGAACGGTGTCCGGTGCTTGTTGGGAGCAGACAGCAAAGCTGCAAGTATCTTACACCAATCTGATGCGGTGGGTGTATACGATCTGCGTGAAGATCGGAGGAACAGCAAATATCCGGCTGGTGAAAGCCAGCGGAGAGCAGTACCGAATGGTATTCGACCTCTCGGAAGGCACTGACCGCAGCCTGATGCAGGAGGATAATCCGCATATTATATTCTCCGACGCATACAGCAATCTGCTGTCGTTCAGCTATGCGGAGGATGCTTCTGTCCAGCTCAATTTTGCCTACATCTTCGGTCAGGGCAAGGGCGATGAACGCAAACGCACCACATATTGTGTCGGTGATGAGCCTGCATATCTTGAACGCTATGAGGTGTATGTGGATGCGGACGATATTTCCGAGACAGAGCAGATCGAGGGCGAGACCGTCCCGATACCGGAGGAGAAATACATCGAGCTGCTGAAAACACGTGGCTCGGAAAAGCTGGTGCTGCCGCAGACGGCATCGGAGTCCACGATTGCTACGCACAACACGCAGTATGTCTATAACCGTGATTATACTGTCGGCGATTATGTGACCGTAGAGCATCGGCGATTCGGCATGATCCAGCCGAGGATTCAGCTTATCGGCATGATTGAAGGTTACGACCAGAACGGACGCAGCCTGACACCGACATTCAAGGAGGAATGAACATGGCTTTTTACAGCGGATTTTTCAATTCAAAGGGGCTTGACCGCACCTACACGGCGGAGGATTTCACGACCTATCTGTCGAGCATCATCTGTAACGGCATTCTCGACACTTACGGGCAGATGTTCAAGCTGACAGCGGCAAGCAGCGGTCTGAAAGTCACGCTCGGCACAGGCAAGGCTTGGATCAACGGACACTATTTCGTGAATGATGCAAGATACAGCATCGACCTCAGCGAATATCAGGATGAGTCGCTGCCGAGATATGTGGCGATTGCCATTCTGCTGGATGTCGGGGAGTCGGTGCGCAGCGTATCTCTGGAAATCACGCCCGGTACGCCTGCGGAGAATCCGTCCCTGCCTTCGCTGCCAAGTGACGAAAATAAAACTCGTTTGCTTATGTATGCTGTGCGTCTGAATCCGGGAGCAACAGACCTGACGGAACGTGACTGGTACGATTATCGTGAGGATAAGAACGTCTGCGGCTACTGCAAGTGTATTCTCGGCAAGTGCAAGGTGACGGAGCTGATGTCGCAGATGGCACAACTTGTCGCAGAGGTACAGGAGAACAACGAGACCATTGTTGAGCTGACCAATAAGGTCGAGCAGCTTGAGGCGGAGGTCGAGGATATCGGGGACATTGTCTCTGCTGGTCAGTGCGGTGAAAATGCGTACTATGCGCTCTACTCCAATGGAAAGGTGCTTGTAAAAGGCACTGGCGCAATGTATGACTACGACCTCGAATCCAATCGTTCGCCGTTCTACCGGAACGATGCGGTGAGTTCGCTCGTGGTTTCCGAAGGTATCACAACAGTCGGTAAGGATGCCTTTGAACGCTGTCTGTATCTGGAAACTGTATCTCTCCCGACAACGCTCACCTCGATTGGAAACGGCGCATTTATGCCTGCGGATGAATATCCGAATGCAGCCGGAAAGCTGAACAGCATCACCATTCCTGATGCAGTTACAACGCTTGGCGGCGCTGTGTTCTGGGGTGCTGCTCTGACTTCTCTCACAGTTCCTCATAATGTAGCGACGGTTGGAAAGTATGCTTGCCGTGATTGTACGCGGCTGACATCAGTCCGATATGAAGGCTCCGTGATCGGCGGCTTTATGTTCGTTAACTGCACAGGTCTCACGAGCTTTACAATGGCGCACACGGTCACAACAATCGGTGAACACTGCTTCAATTACTGCGGCGCACTTGAAACGATCACTTACGAAGGCAGTCTTGCGGATTGGGCAGCAATCACAAAGCAGAACAACTGGGACGGCAAAGGCGGCATGGAAGTTGGACAGTCGGGGCTTACCCGTATACAGTGCCTTGACGGATTTATGGAATGGGATGCAGAAAACCACGAATGGACGGAGGTGCATGAATAATGTGGAAATTCCTTGTAAAAAGCCAGAGCATTGAAGTTCTGGAGCGTGAAGTGCTGGCGGATCACCAGATCCAGTATGTGCAGTTCAAGTTCACCTTTGACGGCGACTGGCGGCGATTTCATAAGGTCGTACAGTTTACGCAGTGTGATGAGACCTATAATATTGTTCTCGGCACGGACGGAACATCACTGTATCTGCCTGCGGAGCTTCATGTGGGCGCTGCAAAAATGTCGGTGTTCGGCTACGACACGGAGAGCGACACGACCGTTCGTGCAACGACTGTGCCGGTTACGCTGAATATCCGTCCTTCCGGCTTTGTGGGTGATGATGATCCGCCCATTCCGCCGACGCCCGATCTGTATGCGCAGCTTCTGAAGAAGATCGAGGAAGCAGGACATGGCGCTGACGGCAAGTCCGCCTATGAAATCGCTGTGGAGCATGGGTATGTCGGTACGGAGGAGGAATGGCTGGCATCGCTCAAGGGTGAGCCGGGTGAAACACCTGATATGTCGGAATATCCGAAAACAACAGAGATCACGACTATTGTCGAGCGCGAGATTGAGGCAGCAACCGGAGATTTCCATTCTCATGCGAACAAGGCAACGCTGGATGCTTTTACACCTGAACTTCTACAGGAGCTTTCCGGCTTGCAGCAGTTTGAGGATTCCACCAATTACGATATTCATGATATCCGTGAGGCACTTCTTCCGATCAGCTCTGCGGCACATACACATAACAACAAGGATGTCCTGGACAGCATCACGCAGGAAATGCTTAACGGTATCGCACAGGCACATACACATCACAACCTCGCAACGCTGAACGGCATCACGGATTCTCATGTTTCACGTTGGGAAGAAGCATACATCGCAGCAATGAATCTGAATGAGCGTGTCGGTGTCAATGAGGGCGTGTTTGAGCGCTTCAAGACCGAGATTCTCTATGATATGCAGGGCTGCCGCACATCTATTTCGGATATCCTTACCCGGCTGTCTGCCGTGGAGACTGAGCTTTCCGGCGTAGAGACTGCACTTGCGGCAATTGTGGAGGTGACGACATGAGCATTGCAAATTATCTGACGGCGCTGGATGCACAGCGTGACCAGCTTGCGAGAAATCTCGTGACAATGGGTGTGCAGGCTTCGGAGTCTGAAAAGCTGAATACTCTCGTGCCGAAGGTGCTGCAAATTCCGACATCACGACCGGAAACGACACTGTTCCATTCCGGCAGTGATGCGCTTCAGACCTACGGCGAACTGGTCTACACCTACTATGTGGACGGCTACCGCAGCATTGCTGGCTTTGCAGATGTGTATCCGCATTTCTGCTGCGCGGAGAATGCCTATGCGCTTTCCTATAATCAGCCGGACTTCAACTGGGGCGCTGTCATTTACACCATGTGTATCACTCCGGTACGCATCACGCCTGCAAGCAGAATTCTGTTCACCTATAAGTCCGGCTCGACCGATGCAGGTGAAATGTGGCTGGTGCGCAAGAGCAGTCAGCAGATGTCGCCTGCGGAAACGGCGAGATACATCCACGAAAAGCTCAGCGGCGGTGAGGCGATTTCCGTTCCGTTCGGCTGGCTCGGCTCCGTCGGCAACTATATCTCCGTCCTGCATGACTGCAGCGGTGTATCTGCTGACGAATATTATCTCGCTTGGAAGGCAGTGACAGACAATACAAGCCCGATGATCCGGACGGTCAAGGTACTGGAGGTGACAACATGAAAGGAAGTATCTGTACGGTGATTGGCGCAATCGGCGGAGGAATAGCAGCGCTGTTCGGCGGCTGGGCTTCTGCGCTGGTGACACTCATCATCTTCATGGGCATTGACTTTGCAACCGGAATGATTACCGGCGCAATGGGCAAGTCGAAACACAGCAAGACCGGAAAACTCAATAGTAAGGCTGGCTGGTACGGACTCGCAAAGAAGGGCAGCATCCTCATGCTCATTATCGTGGCGGTGCGTCTGGATATTCTGCTCAACACCAATTATGTGCGTGATGCGGTCTGCATTGCATTCTGCGTGAACGAGCTGCTGTCCATCGTGGAAAATACATCGCTCATGGGAATTCCGTATCCGCCCGCACTGAAAAATGCCATTGAGGTGCTGCAGAAGCAGACCGGCAGAAAGGATGATAACGATGATTAAGACCTATGGCTATACAGATAACACGCAGCTCTCTCCGCACTTCAATGCGCAGGAGTTCCGCTGCAAATGCGGCAAGGCACATGATTTTCAGATCGACGATGATCTCATTACAAGGCTGGAGGCGCTCTATGCAGCCCTCAACTGCTCTAAGATCATCGTGACTTCCGGCTTCCGTTGTGCTGCTCATGATAAGGCAGTCAAGGGCAGCGGCACGGGACAGCATACACTCGGCAAGGCGGCGGACATCTGCTGCTACGGGCAGAACGGACAGCCTATCTCCAGCAAGACGGTCTGCTGCAAGGCACAGGACACGGGCTTTACCGGCATCGCCAATACCACTGCTGCCTACATCTATACGCACGTCGATGTGCGTTCCGGGCGAAAGTGGTACGGTGATGAGGTTCACGGCAACAGCAGCGTGACCGATAATTTCTACAAATACTTTGGAGGCGAGGATATGAAGGGCATCGACGTCAGCGTTCATAACGGTAAGATCGACTGGCAGAAGGTAAAGGCTGACGGCATCAGCTTTGCGATTCTCCGGGCAGGTTTCGGCAGGCTGGCATCACAGAAGGATGACCGTTTCGAGGAAAACTATGCGGGTGCAAAGGCAGCAGGCATTCCGGTCGGTGCGTACTGGTATTCCTACGCCATGAGCGAGGACGAGGCTCGTCTGGAGGCTGATGTGTTCCTGTCCGTCATCAAGGGGAAGCAGTTCGAGTTCCCGGTGTACTACGATGTGGAGGAGAAGAAGCAGTTTGACCTCGGCAAGGAGAAGGTGTCGGCGATCATGCGGGCGTTCCTTGAAAGAGTTGAATCCGCCGGATACTTTACCGGTCTGTACGGCTGTGCTTCCTCTCTCACAACACATACCGCCGATGACATTAAGTCCCGCTACACGATCTGGCTGGCACACTGGTGTAACCAGACAAATTATACCGGCGCTTACGGCATCTGGCAGCATTCCGAGAAGGGACGTGTGGACGGCATCAACGGCAATGTTGATCTGGATATCTGCTACAAGGACTTCCCCACGATCATCAAGGCTAAGGGGCTGAATGGATACGGCAAGGAGGAAGTCCTGCCGAATCCGCCTGCGCCTGCTGCGGAGGACGGCATCACCGTTGAGGTCACGGTTGACGGCAAGAAGTACTGCGGAAAACTGAATAAGGCATAACATCAGCACCCGTCGGGATTTTTTTCTCGGCGGGCGTTTTTTTCGTCCAAACACACCTCGATTCTGTAGTGGGATATGAAGGGGTTGACTTTCCCGGCTATCAATAGGAGGTGCTATCATGGAACAGCAGAAAATCATTGATGAGATCAACTACTACAAAGCGCAGGCAATCACGGAACTGCTCTACGCCAGAGGCATGATCACATTTGACGAGTATGACAAATTAACGGACTTGAACCGCCGATCTTTCTCTCCCTTGTATGCGGACTTATTACCGAAAACGCTTGAAAAACCAGCCGCTCAGAGTTAATATTGTATACTGACAAAGGAGGGAAAACCAATGAAAATCAAGAAAATTGAAGCACAGCCGCAAGAGGTAAAAAAGCTCCGCGTAGCAGCCTACTGCCGTGTTTCAACTGACAATGACGATCAGAAGGAAAGCCTTGAAGCACAGAAAGCACATTATGAAACGTGGATCAAGAGACATTCCAACTGGGATTTTGCCGGGATATTTTATGATTTTGGCATTACCGGAACAAAAGCGGATGTTCGTGACGGATTGCAGGCGCTGATGTATGAATGCCGTATCGGACGCATCGACTATGTGCTGACGAAGTCGGTGAGCCGGTTCTCCCGCAACACCACGGACTGCCTGTCGCTGGTGCGAGAGCTGCTTTCTTACAACATCCCGGTTTACTTCGAGAAAGAGAATCTGGATACCGGGAGCATGGAGAGCGAACTGATCTTATCCATTATCAGCGGAATGGCGCAGGATGAATCGGAGTCCATTTCCAAGAACGTAAAATGGACGGTGCAGAAGCGCATCGAAGCCGGAAAGTATAAATTCGGTTATCCGCCATATGGGTACGGACGCGATGAAAACGGCATGATGGTGATAAACCCGGAGGAAGCAAAACACGTTCGTCAGATCTTTGATTGGGCACTCAGCGGTATCGGCACATTTAAGATCGCACATATGCTCGAAGAACAAGGTGTTCCGACACGAAGGGGCAGCGCTTGGGCAGCATCAACAGTTAAGGGTATTCTCACGAACGAGAAATACTATGGTGCAGCAATGTTTCAGAAGACCTACACCGACAGCAGCTTTAAGCGACATCGCAATCACGGTGAAGCCGACAGCTACTTTGTTTCCGGGCATCATGAAGCTATTGTCAGCGAGGAAGAGTTCCATAAAGTGCAGGAGATCATAGAAATGCACATTAAAGAAAAGTGCATCGTGCGAGGTACCGGAAAGTACAACAACCGGTATCTGTTCTCTGGCATCATTACCTGCGGAGAATGCGGCGATACTTTTAAGCGGCAGACGATTTCCAGCGGCATAAGCTGGTGCTGCAAGGCGCATCTGAAAAACAAAGCGAAATGCTCCATGATGTTTATCCATGAGGAAGCATTCAAGGCGGCGTTTGTTACGATGCTCAATAAGCTGGTCTTTGGCGGTAAGCAGGTGCTTTACCCTTATTATGAGATGCTCCGGATTACCAATTCTGACGAGAATATTCAGCGGATTCAGGGAATGAAGCAAGAGCTGCAGCGTTATGCAGAACGGAAAGATACAATCCGTCAGCTTCGCGCAAAGGGTATCATCGACAGTGTGGTCTATAATCAGGAGATCGGCAGCATAGATAAACAGTGTGAGGAATTAAGGTCAAAGATAACCGCGCTGCAGCAATCCGATGCAAGCGCGGTGCTCAGCGAGACGGAAGCACTTCTGCGGTTTAGCGATTCTGCCGGGATGCAGACCGAGTTCAGTGAACAGCTTTTTGCATCCTTTGTTGAGCGTATCATCGTGTACACAAGGAAAAGCGTCGGATTCAAGCTGAAATGCGGACTGACTTTGAAGGAGGAATTATGTACGGATACAAAATAGAAAACGGGACAATCGTTGTTGTAGAAGATGAGGCGGCTATCATCCGCAGCATTTTCAAGAATTATCTGTCTGGTATGAGTATGCAAAAGGCAGCAGATGCAACTGGTGTCGATTTCCCGCATAGCACCGTGAAAAAGATCATCCGGCAAAAACGGTATATCGGGAACGAATTCTATCCTGCGATTATCGAAAAGGAGGTATTCGCAAGAGCCAACGGTGAACTGCTCCGCAGAGCTTCTAAGCATTGCAGGGGAAAGCGCCTGAAAGAGCCGCCGATTTTCACCGAGTTCAAAATGTTTGTGCCGAAGCAGCAGTTCAGTGATCCGGTTCAGCAAGCAGAATACATCTATAGTCTGATCGAGGTGAAACTATGAATGTCATAAAAATACCTGCAAAGCCGCAGAAAGGCAATGCGGCAGCAAAGGAGGAAGTGAAGCGCCTGCGGGTGGCGGCATACTGCCGTGTCTCAACGGACAACGAGGAACAGGCTTCCAGCTACGAGGCGCAGATCCAGCACTATGAGGAATACATCAAGACGAATCCGGTGTGGGAGTTCGTCAGGGTGTATGCGGATGAGGGAATCAGCGCAACCAATACAAAAAAGAGAGAACAGTTCAACACTATGATCGAGGACTGCAAAAGAGGGCTGATCGATATGATTCTGACCAAGTCAATCAGCCGATTTGCCCGAAACACTGTGGATTGCCTAAATTATATCCGTATGCTGAAAGGCATGAATATCCCTGTTTTCTTCGAGAAGGAATCAATCAACACAATGGATGCTAAGGGCGAGGTGCTGCTTACCATAATGGCATCGCTGGCACAGCAGGAATCGGAGTCGCTCAGCAAGAATACGAAAATGGGAATCCAGTACCGCTTCCAGCAGGGGAAAGTGATGGTGAATGCACGAAACTTCCTCGGCTATGACAAGGACGAGTCGGGGCATCTGATCATCAATCCGGCAGAGGCTGAGATCGTCAAGCGTATCTTCCGGGAGTATCTGGAGGGGGCAAGCTGCATGAAGATCGCCAGAGGGCTGGAGCGTGACGGCATCTGTACCGCAAGGGGAAATCCGCGTTGGCACGACAGCACCGTCCGCAAGATACTGGAGAACGAGAAGTACATGGGTGACGCGCTCCTGCAAAAGACCTACACCATAGACTTCCTGAACAAGAAGCGTGGCAAGAACAACGGCACTCTGCCGCAATACTACATCGAGGACGACCATGAAGCAATCATCCCCAAGGAATTATTCATGAGAGTGCAGGAGGAAATGGCGAGGCGGAGCACCGAGAACAGCAGGAAACGCCGGTTCAGCTCCAATCACGCTTTTTCGCAGATCGTTTTTTGCTCTGAGTGTGAGGAAATCTACAAGCGGCTGCACTGGAATAATCGCGGAAGTAAGTACATCGTCTGGCGCTGTTCGAACCACCTGCACGAGAAAAAGACCTGCAATTCACGGACAGTCAGGGAGGACGTTTTGCAGGATGCCTTTCTGGAGGCGGTCAATCAGATCGTCGGAAACAGCCGAGAATACCTGAAAATACTGCAGCAGAACCTTGAGCTTGCGATCAAGCAGGTGAATCCGGCTTCTGTTGAGTACCTTGACGCACGAATGGAAGACCTTCAGCGTGAGCTGATCGACCGAACAGAACGTCACGAGAACTACGACGATCTGGCGGAAGAAATCCTGCGCCTGCGGCAGCTTCGGGAGCAGATGGTGATGGACGATGTATCGAAGGCAGAATACCAGAGCCGTATCAAGGAACTGCAGGCGTTCATCCAGTCCCAGCCGAAACGCCTGACATTTGACGATACACTGGTAAAGCATCTGCTGGCAAAAATCACGATATTTCCGGAGCATCTGCTGTTTGAGTTCAAGTCCGGCGTAAATATCACGATCGAAAAGTGAATAGATAGAGCGAACCCCGCGTCACTGGTTTCAGTGGTGCGGGGCTGTTTTTATTCTTCCTCGACCATAACGGTCATACCGGTTCCTTTTTGGTTTAAAGCGTATTTTCTGTCTGCATATTCACACACTCAACCATATTACAACTCTTAATGAAAAACTGCGCCTTCGTTTTCCTCGATAATACGTTGTTTTGAAACCTGTCCGCATTTTCACACACTGAAAAAGGGGCAATCGCAGAATTACACACCAACCAACCGAGTGCGTAAAAATGCGGAAATTCCGTGTATCTCATAGCAATTTTTCAATTTGTCTGATATGTTCTCATTTACACGAAAACTGGGCTGTTTTGAGTGCTTTTTGAATTGCACATATTCCGTAAAACTGCGTAAAATCGGCGTTTTATCAATTGTTCCTTGTCAGCAGAACTACGCACTCAACGTGCCTCGTTCTCGGAAACAAATCAAAACCGCAGACTTTTACAGTGGAGTAACCATTATTTGAAAGCCACTTGGCGTCGCGGGCAGCCGTAGAGGGATTGCACGAAATCATAACGATTTTATCGGGCTGAGCGCCGAAAACAGTTTGAAGAGTTTCCTCGGAACAGCCTTTTCGCGGAGGGTCGAGCACAATGATATCGGGATCGCAGCCGCGGCTTCTGAGTTTAGCAAAGACCTCGCCTGAATCGCCGCAATGGAACTCAGCGTTGGTGATATTATTGGACTCCGCATTTTTTCCGGCATTCTCTACCGCCTGCGGAACAATTTCCACACCTATGATTTTTCCTGCCGTTTTTGCCATGGAAAGCCCTATAGTTCCCGCGCCGCAGTAGAGGTCTACAATGACTTTGGTATTATCCGGAGCCGCATACTCCAGAGCCTTGGCATACAGCCGCTCCGCCTGAACCGTGTTGACCTGATAGAACGAAAGCGGTGAAATATCGACCTTGTTGCCGCACATCACGTCAGAAATAGTGTCACTGCCGAAAAGAGTCACACACTTTTTACCAAGGATAACATTAGTTTTTTCGGGGTTTATATTAAGAACAACGCTTACTATCTGAGGATACTTTTGAGTTACTTCGCGCACAAAACCTGCGAGTTCGCGGCTTATGTCACGGCGAACAACAAGGCACAGCATGATCTCACCGCTGTGAGCTCCGCACCGAAGATAAATGTGGCGCATTATTCCCGTACCACTTTTCTCATCGTAAACGGAAACTCTCCTGCTGTTAATGAATCCGAGAACATCTGCGGCTATATGCGAGAAAATTTTCGGCTGGAGCGGACAGTCCTCAACCGGAATGACCCTGTGGCTTCTCGGCGCATAGAATCCGCACACAGCCTTTCCGTCCTGCAAAGCCAAAGGATACTGAGCCTTATTGCGGTAACGGGAAGTTTCAAGCGCTCCCTGAAACTCTTCAAACTCAGGGGACAAACCACCTATTCGCCTGAATGCGTCCTCAACGACAGCGGACTTAGCACGGCACTCAGCCTCGTAGGATATGTGACGATACACGCAGCCGCCGCACTTTGAGCACACGGGACAGTCAACGACGATCCTGTCGCCTGACGGCTCAAGGATCTCGTCCACGATACCAAATGCATAACTTGACAAAACCTTGACTATTTTTACGCGGATACGGTCGCCGACGGCTGTTGACGGAACAAAAACAGCCACACCGTCCACACGGCAGACTCCGCTCCCTTCAGAAGTAAGTCCTGTTATTTCTGTCTCAAAGAGCTGATTTTTCTCAAGCATTCCACGATCTCCTCTTTCTTTTCCATTAGCTTGTCGAAGTTTCGTATGTATTCGTAGGGAAATTTATAGTTATGGATACGGTTTATTTTGCCCTCAGGATAGACAAGCTTTGTCGAAGCGGCACAGCCTGCTCCGATGATAGTCTGCGTCTCATCCATAATGAAAATATTGTAATAGCTCTCAAAGCCTTTTTTTGCGTATCCGACATTTTCAAGATTATCGAGCGTATTCTTCTGACGGTAAAGGTAATACGGCAGATAGCCGCTCTCCATCAGCCGCTTAACGCTGTAATCGACCATCTGTACAGCAGGGTGAGCGTCCTCAACTCCCCCACCCCAATACATATCGGCCGCACGTTTTATTGTCAGCGTGTGAACCGTAATGCTTTCCGGATCAAGTTCTATCATGCGGTCAAGAGTATTCCTGAAGCTCTCAGCCGATTCCGTAGGCAGACCTGCTATGAGATCCGTGTTTATGTTGTTGAATCCGACCTTGCGCGCAGTCTCGTAAGCCTTAATGAAATCCGCTCCCGTGTGCCTCCTGCCTATCACGCGCAGCACTTCATCATTGAGCGTCTGCGGATTCACGGAAATCCTGTCAGCGCCAAGAGCCTTTATAACGCGCAGTTTTTCCTCGGTAATGGTATCGGCACGACCTGCCTCAAAGCTGTACTCGCGCACATTGTCAAGGTCGAAGTTAGCCGCAACAGCCTCCATAATAAGCTGTATATCGCCTGCCGAAAGCGATGTGGGAGTTCCGCCGCCGAAGTATATCGTATCTATTTTTGTGTTGTTTTCCTTTATGATCTTTCCGATTATTTCAAGTTCCCGGCAAAGCGCCGCAACATAGTCGGGCATAAGCTTTACCGCGGAATCCATACTATGCGAAACAAAGGAACAGTAACTGCACCTTGTCGGGCAGAACGGAATAGAAACATAGAGACTGACCGCGCTCGGGTCTATCTTATTTAGGATCGGAAGCTGGTTCACAGCCGTATCATAAGCAAGACGATACTTTTTGGGCGATATTTCGTACTTTTCGGTCAGTTGACGTTCAATATCATCATCACTTATCCCCTGCTGCATGAGCTCAATTACCTTTTTTACAGGACGTATTCCCGTCATCAGACCCCAAGGCGGAGTAATTCCGCTGAGACAGCTCAGAATATGGTAAATAAGTCTGCAAAGTTCGTGTTCAAGCGTATTTCTGTCGGTCTCTGCGGTACAGCCGAGAACCTTGCTGCTGCTCATTACTTCCTGCTCCGCGCCAAGCTTTACCTGCGCAGAGATCTCTGTTTCCGCCCCATTCAGCTCAATTGTCTTTGCCGCGATAAACTTCGGCTTATCGGCTAAAAGTTCATTCTCTCCGCCGTTTTCCGCATAGAGGAACTCGAACCTCGTTCCCGACGGAAAAAACATCTTAGACGTAGCCTCGACCTCGTATTTAAAAGAATTGCCGATCAGCACGATCGGCATTTTAAAATCATTGCTCATTTGTTTCTGAATTCCTTCATGTATGGATTTGCTCTGCGCTCATAGTCGAGAGTTGATGTTTCATTGTGACCCGGATATACCTTGTAATCGCCGTCAAGACCGTACAATATTTCGAGCGACCTGCGCATTTCATCGGGACTTCCGCCCAGAAAATCTGTTCTTCCGCACGAACAGCAAAACAGCGTATCGCCCGAAAACAGCGCGTCCTCGCAAACATAGCAGACGCTTCCCTTTGTGTGACCGGGAGTGTGCAGAACGCGAAAAGTGCAGTCGCCGTCATTGATATAGCTGTCGCCGTAAATAGCGGTCCAGTCCGTGAGGGGCACAAACCGGCGAATAGATATCGATGACGCAAGCGAAAGGCTCTCACTTGTCAGCATAGGCACATCGTCCGAATGAATATAGACCTCAGCACCCGTTGCCTTATGAACCTCCTCTGCTCCGCCAATATGGTCGAAGTGACCGTGCGTGAGGAGGATCTTCCTGAGACTTAGCTTTTTCATTCTCAGAAACTCCACAAGAAGCCTGCTGTCGCCGCCGATATCAACCGCAACACATCTTCCGGGAGCTGTCTCTATTACATAGCAGTTTGAACGTAGTTCGCCAAGCTGTAAATTATAAACTTTCATATCAACACCTCTTTTGCGGTGATTCAGGTCAGACCGCCGACCTGTCAACCGAGATAACGCCCTTTATTTTTCTAAGCTTATCGAAAAGATTTTTTAGCTGCTCAGTACTTGCAATAACTATCGTTCCCTCGAACAGAGCATTGCCGTTTTTGAGCACACGCGATGCCGAGTGGATTATCGGAACTCTCGCCTCCATGAGAACTGCTGAAATATCGTAAACAAGCCCCACGCGGTCGGTCGCCGTTACCTCAAAGCTGGTCTGGAGCTGTGAATCGCTGTTCTCCGACCACTGAATATCGCACCAGCGAGCAAGTTCCTCCGGATTATTTCGTGCAACGGCAGCCTTGTAGTTGGTGCAGTTCACAGTATGCACGGAAATTCCGTAGCCGCGCGTAATGAAACCAACGATCTCATCGCCCGGAAGCGGATTGCAGCACTGAGCAAACTTGATAACAAGATCGTCAATTTTATCGAGAATAATGCTGTTTTTCGCTGCATTGGTCTTTGGCTGTATAAGCGGAACGACCGACGGCTCGTCCTCAGCGTGGAGTTTCTCGTACTTGTCCCTGAGACGTGGAATTATCTTTGACAGCAGAACGCCTCCATAGCCGATAGATGCATAGAAATCGTCAAGCGTCTCACAGTTATGGCGCTTAAAATCATCTGCAAGGAAATCACGGTACTCGGATTCGTCAAGCTTTATGCGGTTTTTCTTGAATTCGCGCTCAAGTTCAGCCTTACCCTCAATTATGTTCTCATCGCGGCGCTCTTTCTTGAACCACGAGCGAATTTTCGAGCGCGCCTCATTGGTCTTGACAATATTGAGCCAAGCACGGTTAGGGCCTTTTTCGGGGTCTTTGCTCGTGAGTATCTCGCAAATCTGTCCCGTCTGGAGCTGATAATCAAGCGGAACCATTCTGCCGTCAACTTTCGCTCCAATGGTCTTATGACCGATCTCCGTGTGTATCCTGTATGCGAAGTCTATGACCGTTGAACCAACCGGCAGGTCAACGGACTTTCCTCTCGGAGTCATAACAACGATATCCTCGGGCGCAAGGTCGGTCTTGATTATGCGGACAATTTCCTCAACATCGTCCGATGTCTGCTGAGCCTCGATTATCTGCCTTACCCACGCAAGACGCTGCTCCATTTTGTCCTTGCCCTGAATTCCCTCTTTGTACTTCCAATGCGCCGCGATACCGTACTCGGCAGTTTCGTGCATTGCCCATGTACGGATCTGGACCTCGAACGGAATACCCTCCGTTCCCAGAACTGTCGTGTGAAGCGACTGGTACATATTCGCCTTTGGTGTGGAAATATAATCCTTGAAGCGATTTGGGAGAGGACGGAACATATCGTGAATGAGTCCCAAAACGTTGTAACATTCCGCAATCGTTGTAACAATTATCCTTACGGCGTATTTGTCATAGATCTCATCAATACTCTTATGGTGCAGGAAGATCTTCTTGTAAATGCTGTAAATGCTCTTGACTCTGCCGTCTATCTGCGGCGGCTCGGTGAAGTCCTCCGAACGGAAACGCTGTGCTATGCGCGCCTTGATAGTCTCTATGAACTTCTCGCGCTCCTCTTTATTGCTTTCGAGAATATTCTCAATCTCGGAATATGCATAGGGATCGAGGTAGCGGAACGAAAGATCCTCAAGCTCCTCCTTTATTGCCCTGATTCCGAGACGATGTGCAATGGGAGCGTAGATATTCATAGTTTCAAGCGCAGTATTACGCTGTTTGTCGAGCGGACGGTATTTCAGCGTGCGGATATTGTGAAGCCTGTCCGCAAGCTTGATGATCATTACTCTGATGTCCTGCGACATGGCAAGGAGAATTTTGCGGATATTCTCAGCCTGCTGCTCCTCCTTGTTAAAGAGCGGTATCTTGCTCAGCTTGGTAACTCCGTCAACGAGCATTGCAACGTCCTGACCGAATCGCTTTTTCAGGTCGTCCAGAGTCGCAGGGGTGTCCTCGACAACATCATGCAGCAGAGCAGCGCAGATAGTGTCGGTGTCCATGCCGAGTTCAAGCAGAATATACGCAACGGCAAGAGGGTGAATGATATACGCCTGACCCGAGGAACGCTTCTGTCCCTCATGAGCCTTTGCCGCGAACTCATACGCTGAGATTATCTTACTCAGGTCGTACTGCTTATCGTCCGTAAGAACCTTCTGGATTATCATTTCGATAGTGAAGTTATCATTATAATCGGGAAAATTCTTAATATATTCCTTAACGTCATTCGTGTCCGGATTCTGAGGGATAGGAACCTCGATATCCGGTTTCTTGATATTGGAAACAGTCATATCATCGTTCATAACGTTCTCCTTAATGTAAAAGATGCAAAAGTTATCACAGCCTGCTTCTGAGTTTTTCAAGCACAGGCGCGGAGTAAAGATCGGTTTTCGCGCTGACCTTTACGCGTGAAACACCGAAGTCGGAAGCGTTCATTTTTACAAGCCCCAGCTCGCGGAACGCCTCTATTGCAAAACGGAACTTGCAGTAGTTTATGCTCTTGCCGGTCAGGCTGATGTAAAGACGGTCAAGGCTTATCCCGTTTTCGGGGATAGCCTTGTATACTTTGACAGCCTCCTCGCGGCTCGGGTACATACTCGGGTAATAATTCTTTGGGAGTTCCTCACCACGCATAAAAGCTTCAAAAGAGCCGAGTGCGGCAAAGTACTTGCTTTGCTCAAAGGTATGCGGTCTGATATCCGAAACCACAACGCTCACCGAATCGCGCCCTCTGTACGAGTTCACTCCGAGAGTAACTATCATATCGCACCTGTCCCCTACCTTCACGGGAAGTGCAGTCGGGGCAGTTCTGAACATAAGCGCGTCAATTTTAGCAAATCCTGCCTTGAGTCTTAATTTGGAGTGAAGTCCGTCCGAGAGCGGCAGAACTTCAAGCAGCTCAGCCTCTCCGATGTAGAACAGCGGCTTTTCGTTTTCCGCGCCGAACGGTTCAAGCAGCGAAAGTCCGCGAACATTATCGACCGTAAGCTCGGCAGGCGTCGCAGGAGCGTCCGCCGCAAGAGTTGCCTGCGGCATTACCTTGTGATCTTTCAGGGCATATTCTTCAAGAAGTCTGCCAAAATCCGCGCTCATTCCGCTCTTTACCGTAAAACCTCCCGCACCAGGGTGTCCGCCGAATTTTTCGAGGACCTCCTGAGCATAGCTTAAAGCCTCAAAAATGGAAAATTCACCAAAAGAACGCGCTGAACCGCGAATCTCGCCGCCGCTGTCGGAAGCAATGAAGCAAGGCTTTCCGAACTGTTCCATGATACGCGATGCCACGATACCGATAACTCCATGATGCCAATCCTTGCCGCAGAGGAATATCACTCTGCCGTAAACAAGTGACGGGTCATTGTCTATCATAGAATAGATCTCGGCAATAATGTCATTTTCCGCCTGTTTTCTCATATTATTCAGTCCGTCAAGCTCCTGCGCGATAACCAGTGCATCATCATAATCCTCGCAAAGGAAAAGACGTGCGGCGGTTTTCGGTGAACCGAAACGTCCTGCGGCATTGATCCTCGGGGCTATCCCGAAGCCAAGTGACTGTGAATTTATCGGCTTGTCAGTAAGTCCGCAGACCTCTTTGAGAGCCATAAGTGACGGGCGGTCGGTGTTCTCGATAAGCTGTATCCCGTAAGAGGCAAGGAATCTGTTCTCACCGGTAAGGCTCACAATATCGGCAACTGTCGCGATCGCCGCAAGATCGCCGAACTGTTCAAGAGCCATTGTGCAGTCTCCGCCGTCAAGCGCCGCTATAAGCTTCAGAGCGATCCCCGCTCCGCACATATACTTGAACGGTGAGAAACAGTCGTGTCTGTGAGGGTCAACGACAGCCTCGGCGCGAGGGAGCTTTTCACCCTGCTGGTGGTGATCGGTGACCACAAGGCGAAGTCCAAGCCCGTAGATATGTTCCGCCTCGCTGATCGCCGCAATGCCGTTATCGACCGTAACGATAAGCTTTACGCCATCTGCGGCAATTCTGTCGATAGCACCGTTATTCAGTCCGTAACCCTCGGCTCGCTCAGGAATATAATATGTAACATCAGCGCCTGTTTCAAGCAGATACGAGTAGAGAATAACGGTAGCCATAACCCCGTCGCAGTCGTAATCGCCGTAAATGCATATGCGCTCGCCGCTGTCGATAGCCGCATTTATGGTGTCCGCAGCCTCTTTCATGTCTTTGATGAGAAACGGGTCGGAAAGCTCGCCGACATTGAGGCTCTTTATTACCGAATCCGGTGACTCATAGCCTTTTGAGGCGATTGCGGAAGCTGTCAGTGAAGTAACCGAACAGCCCGTCATAAGCTTCAGAACCGTGTTTCTGTCAGGTATCCCGACAGACCATTTCTTCATATATTAAAACTCCAGTCCATTGAAATTGATATTGTGACCGCTCTTTCGGAGAAACTCCGCATAAGCCGAATCTGTTACTTAACAGCGGTAAATGCAGCGAATCCGAGCAGAGTTGCAACTGTAATGATGATAGCGGCAAGGATAACTCCGCACATTACGGAAAGAATACTCTTTTTGAAGTCGAAATCAAGCAGACTCGCCGCGAGAGTGCCTGTCCACGCACCTGTACCGGGGAGCGGAATGCCAACAAAGATCATCAGTGCAAAGAAAGTTCCCCTGCCTGCCTTTTCGCACAGTTTTTCGCCGCCCTTGTGACCCTTTTCGAGACACCATGTAAAGAATTTTCCGATAACAGGCTTGTCCTTGCCCCATTCAAGAATTCTTCTTGCAAAGAAGAAAATAAACGGAACAGGCAGCATATTTCCTATCATGCAGATAGCAACGGCGAGTTTCCAGTCAACGCCCATACCCACACCGATCGGGATACCGCCTCTAAGCTCGACTATCGGAACCATGGAAATTAAGAACGTGATGAGATATTTTTTTAACATATTTTACCCTTTCTTGTTTCACTTTTTTCATGACATAAGCCACATACATATTATAAATTATCTCATATTTTGCACGATTAGTCAATACCTATTTTTAATGCTGTACCGCATAATTATCGCCCTACAGACACAAAATCGGATTTTTCGGCAGATTACACAAAAAGTTTTTATCCTTACTGACACTGTGCAGGATCTTTTTGTTTGATATGACGACCAAATCCACCCGCAGATGTGAAAATGAGCACATAAAAAGAAAAAGCCATGCAGAGTTTCCTCCGCATGGCAGTTTTTTTAAACGGTTACAGGCTGTTCCTTATTGAGTATTTCCATAAATTCTTCGCCTGTGATAGTCTCCTTATCAAGGAGATAATGTGCAAGTTCGTGCAGCTTTTCGATGTTGTCGCTGAGGATCTTGACCGCGTTGAGATGCGCTTTCTTGATGAGTTCCTTGACCTCCTCATCGACACGAGCCGCAGTTTCCGACGAGCAGGCAAGCGAGGTGTCTCCGCCAAGATACTGGTTATTGACAGTTTCAAGCGCCATCATGTCGAAATTCTCGCTCATGCCGTATCTGGTGACCATTGCCCGCGCAAGCTGTGTAGCCTTTTCAATATCGTTTGAAGCTCCGCTTGTGCAGGTGTTGAAAATGAGTTCCTCTGCCGAACGTCCACCCGTAAGTGTAGCGATCCTCGCGAGAGCCTCTTCCTTTGAGAGCAGGAACTTTTCGCCCTCATCGACCTGCATGGTGTAACCGAGAGCGCCCGAAGTACGGGGAATTATAGTGATCTTATGTACGGGAGCGGAGTTCTTCTGCTTTGCCGCAACAAGAGCGTGTCCTATCTCGTGATATGCGATTATTTCCTTTTCCTGCTGTGAAATAACGGCATTTTTACGCTGATATCCTGCGATAACGACTTCAACGCTCTCCTCAAGGTCGGACTGGTTGACCTGCTGTCTGCCGTTTCTTACTGCGCGCAGAGCAGCTTCGTTGATAATGTTGGCAAGTTCCGCGCCCGAAGCTCCTGCTGTAGCGCGTGCGATAGCGTTGTAGTCTATGTTGCCGTCAGTCTTTATCTTAGCCGCATGAACCTTCAAAATAGCCTCACGTCCTGCAAGGTCGGGGAGTTCAGCAGGAATGCGTCTGTCAAAACGTCCCGGTCTGAGGAGCGCAGGGTCGAGCGATTCGGGACGGTTTGTAGCTGCGAGAATCACAACACCCTTTTTGCCGTCAAATCCGTCCATCTCCGTGAGGAGCTGGTTGAGGGTCTGCTCGCGCTCATCATTGCCGCCTATCTGACCGTCACGCTTTTTACCGATAGTATCGATCTCATCAATGAACACAATGCACGGAGCTTTCTCGTTCGCCTGACTGAACAGGTCACGAACCTTAGCCGCACCCATTCCGACAAACATCTCAACGAATTCAGAGCCTGAGATCGAGAAGAACGGCACATTAGCCTCACCTGCAACAGCCTGTGCAAGGAGAGTTTTACCTGTTCCGGGAGGGCCTACAAGGAGCGCACCCTTTGGCAGATTAGCGCCTATCTCGGCATACTTATCAGGATTGTGAAGGAAGTCAACGATCTCCTCAAGGGCCTCCTTTGCTTCGTCCTGACCTGCAACATCGGCAAATGTCTTGCCCGTCTGAGCCTTGACGTATATCTTTGCGTTGCTCTTGCCGAATGACATGGCGTTATTCATGCCGCCCATTCGCTTGCCAAGGCTCTTGAAAATAACATTCCACAGAACTATCATGAAAATTATCGGAAAAACCCACGAAAAGAGGAAATTCTGTATCGGGCTTGTTTCCTTGATATTACCCGTGAAATCAATGTTCCCCTTGCTGTAAAGGCGGTCTACGAGGTCAGGGTCTTCCACGCGGACAGTCGAGTAGACCTGTTCTTTTCCGTCAGCCGTGCTCACCTTGAACTTTATCTCGGTGTCCTCGATCTGAACCTGTTCAACTGTTCCCGCATCTATTTGCTTAAGGAAAAAGCTGTAATTCGTCTCCTTTACCTTCGATGCATTTATCATAGGAACTATCATAGCATTGAATATCAGAAGAAGCAGCAGACAAATAATTCCGAAAATCAGGTACTGCCGCCTGTTGTTTCTGGATTCGTTCACTAAAAATCATCTCCAAATCGTGTACAATTTATCGATTAACGCCGTTAGCTATAATCGCAGTTTCATTATAACATACGTTTAAAGAAAAAACAACTGACAAATTGTGATAATTGTGAAAACTGAGTGAAATATTTTTGCCGTATCGTGCAGGTTCTGACGATTTTTTTGATTTTTCTATGGACTTAATGAAAAATTAGTGGTATAATAAAAAGCGGTTCGGAAAATTTTTCAACATTCGTACCTTTATATTAATACAAAGGAGTAATAATATGAACATAGGAATCTTAGGATACGGAAACCTCGGCAGAGGTATCGAGTGCGCTGTACGTCAGAACGCAGACATGGAGCTGAAAGCTGTTTTCACACGCCGCGACCCCAAGACCGTGAAGATACTCACAGAGGGTGTTCCGGTTTACAGCACAGATGATGTACTCGCACACAAGGACGAAATCGATGTACTTATCATCTGCGGAGGAAGCGCTACCGATCTTCCCAAGCAGACACCTGAATACGCAAAGTATTTTAATGTTATCGACAGCTTTGACACTCACGCAAATATCCCCACACACTTTGCAAATGTTGATAAATCCGCAAAGGAAAGCGGACACACTGCTCTTATCTCAGCAGGCTGGGATCCGGGAATGTTCTCGCTCAACAGACTTTATGCAAACTGCATTCTTCCCGAGGGCAACGACTACACATTCTGGGGAAAGGGCGTTAGTCAGGGACATTCAGACGCTATCAGACGAGTAAAAGGCGTAAAGGACGGAAAGCAGTACACTATCCCCGTTCCGAGTGCTCTTGAAGCAGTAAGAAACGGTGAGAATCCCGAACTTACCACACGACAGAAGCACACAAGAGAGTGCTTTGTAGTTCCCGAGGAGGGCGCAGATCTCGCTCAGATCGAGAACGATATCAAAACAATGCCCAATTACTTCTCTGACTACGACACAACAGTCCATTTCATCACTCAGGAGGAACTTGACCGCGACCACGCAGGAATCCCCCATGGCGGATTCGTTTTCCGTTCGGGAATCACCGGCTGGAACAAGGAACACAAGCACATCATCGAGTACAGCCTCAAGCTCGACTCAAACCCCGAGTTCACAGCTTCTGTTATCATTGCCTACGCAAGAGCAGTTGCCCGCCTCAACAAAGAGGGTTCAACAGGCTGCAAGACCGTATTCGACATCGCGCCTGCATATCTCAGCCCTTTAAGCGGAGACGAGATTCGCGCTCACCTTTTATAATAGCTGATATCGCAAAAAGCACTATCATATGATAGTGCTTTTTTGTAACTATTTTTATTTAAGCTTTGAGTAATCCTCGTCACTTACCGCTTCGAGCCACTCGTTCGAGCCGTTCTCGCCGGGAACTTCCACAGCAAGATGACTGAACCAACTGTCTGGAGCTGCTCCATGCCAGTGCTTTACGCCGGCAGGAATGTTAATGCAATCGCCGGGTCTCATCTCGACCGCTTCCTTGCCCCATTCCTGATAGTATCCGCGTCCTGCAACGCAGATCAGGATCTGACCGCCGCCCTTGTCAGCGTGGTGAATGTGCCAGTTGTTGCGGCACTTAGGCTCAAAGGTCACATTGAAAACGCCTACCTGCTCGGTCGAAACAGGAGCAAGATAGCTCTGACCAACGAAAAACTTCGCAAAGGCATCGTTCGGAGCGCCTATCGGGAACACCATTTCCGCCTGATGTGCAGACTTTGCATCGCAAACATCAGTCTCGTCCGCCCATACTTCCTTAGCCATATTGAAAACTGCCCAGCCCTTCGGCCAACCAACGTAAAAGGCAACGTGAGTTATTACAGCGGCAATTTCCTTTTTCGTAACTCCTGCTTTCTTTGCGTTCTCAAGGTGATACTTCAGCGAGGAATCGGTGATACCCGAACTCATAAGCGCCACAACTGTGATAATGCAGCGCGTCTTGTGGTCGATATCGCGGTTGTTCCAGTTCTCGCCAAAAAGAACGTCATCATTGTAATGTGCAAATTCGGGAGCAAATTCGCCGAGAGCGTATCTGCCCGCTGTCTGTACTATTTTTTCCATAACCATTCGCCTATATTTTACTGTCAGATTATGCTCATGAACCACTCGACCGTCTTGGGGGCATGGTGCGAGAAGAACAGGCTCTCACCTGTGTCAAGCGCGCGTATCTGAGCCATTTCTTCCTCAGTCAGGCTGAAATCGAACACGTTGAAATTCTCCTGCATACGTTCAATATGCGTGGACTTAGGAATTACCACAACATCGCTCTGGATAAGGAAACGCAGAGCCGTCTGAGCAACGCTCTTGCCGTATTTTTCGCCGATCTTCCTGAGAATGGGATTGTTGAAATAGTCGTTTTTGCCCTCTGCAAACGGGCCCCAGCTTTCTATCTGAGTGCCGTACTTTTTCATGTACTCATTTGCTTCACGCTGCTGCTGAAAAACATGAGTCTCTACCTGATTAACAGCAGGCTTGACCTCTGCAAAATGCTGAATATCAAGGTATCTGTCAGGATAGAAGTTGGAAACGCCTATCGCGCGAACCTTTCCCTCTCTGTAAGCAGCCTCCATTGCACGGTAGCTTCCGTAGTAATCACCAAACGGCTGGTGTATGAGGAGAAGGTCGATATAGCCTGTCCTGAGCTTTTCAAGCGATTCGTCTATGGAAGCCTTTGCTCTCTCATAGCCTGCATTGGTTATCCATATCTTGGTCGTAAGGAAGAATTCTTCCCTCGGCAGCTTGCTGTTTTCGATCGCTGCACCCACGCCTTCTTCGTTGCCGTAAGCCTGCGCCGTGTCGATACTGCGGTATCCGACTGAAATAGCATCGCTCACGCATCTTTCGGTCTCGTCTGCGGGAGTCTGATAAACACCGAATCCGAGTTTCGGCATCTTTACACCGTTATTTAGCGTTACATATTCCATAATAGAATCCTCCTTGTAATTTTTGGAACTTGTTCTCATTAAGTTCTCTTGCTGTGATTTTATTATACACCGATATTTTGCAGATGTACAATATCAAAACTGAAATCTGCTATTCATAATCTGAATAGCAGATATTGATTTTCGCGCTTACTTATGATATAATCAGTAACATAAAGGAGGTGCGCCATGCTGAATCTGAATGATCTGTCTCAGCTTGTTGCATTCTACAAATACGGAACTCTTACAAAAGTTGCAGAAGAATTCTTCATCTCACAGCCCACTATTACGCGAACTATGAAGCGTATTGAAAACGAGTTCGGTGTTCCGCTCTTTAAGCGAACCGTCAACCGTATAGAACTCAACGAAACAGGCATAAAAGCGGCTGAACTCGCGGAAAAGCTCATAAATTCCGCAAACGAATGCCTCTCACAAGTCAGGGACTTTGACCGCAATCTTCACACAATAGTAATTGAATCCTGTGCGCCCGCACCGCTGTGGAGTCTTATCCCCGAGCTTACGAGAAAGTATCCTGCAAAGACCATTTCCTCCAAATTGTACGAGGATCTTTCGCAGATAGAGGAAAATCTCCTCAACCGCCGCTGTGACATTGCCATACTCCCCCACCCGATGGACAAAAACGGGATAGTATGCAAAAAATACATAGAAGAACACCTCTCGATATGTGTTCCGCCGACACACGCGCTTGCAGGGTACAAAGAGGTCACTACCGAGATGATAAACGGTTACAATTGCCTGCTGTCGTCCGACATCGGATTCTGGACGAACTTTCACAAGCGAAAGCTCCCTGCGTCAAGACTGCTGGTGCAGACCGACGAGTTCGCGTTCAAGGAATTGGTGCGCGAATCGACTCTCCCATGCTTTACCACCGACCTCGCACGGGACTACTTCAGCGAGAAAATGAACGGCAGAACGATAATACCAATCACCGACCCCGAAGCAAACGTGACCTACTATGTGCTGTACCACACAGATAACCAATTCAGCATAACACCGCAAATTCAGCCGCAGGAACGAAAAAGGAACGCCCGTTGAAGCGTTCCTCATCTTATATTAAAATTATTTCACAGGAATTTTCGGCATATCAAAACCCAGCTGAAATCCTCCCGAGGCCAGTTTTATCATATCTCGGATATTCTCCGAATCCTCGGAGCAATAGGTCTTTATCATCGGGTGCAGAGTAACATTATAACCTGCAAGTTCGTGAATATTGTCGCAGTAAGCCGCAAGCGTGCGTTCAAGATCTCGTATCTCACTGCGGTCATTGTATTTTGCGAAAAGCACATAGCTCGAACCGAAAACTCTTCCCGTTGCAACGGACTTGAATTCTTCCGCGGTGAATATCTTGCTAAGTTCCTGAAGTATGTCCTTGGCGACCTTACTGCCATAGGTCTGTTCAGCACGCTTGTATACTTCAAAGATCACGGTGATTATCGCAAACTTCTCTTTGCGGAACTCCCAAGCCTCGCAGTATTCCAACGCAAGATTTGAAACTCCCCTTGCCGACATCAACCCTGTTATTTCGTCAGTATTATCTGATAAACGAGTCAATCCGAGGTGTTCGGTAAACTCGTCCACATCAACGAATGTGCCAAGCAGTCCCACCAGTTTACCGTTATGGTATATCGGTTCTTTTGCCGTAACAATATTGCGTACAGCACCTCTTATAATGCACTTTATCTTATCGCTGATGACAGACTCGCCCTTTTTGAGAACTTTCATCTCGTCCTCATAGAAAGAACTGTTGTCGATATGCCACCTCATATCCTCATCGGTCTTGCCAATGATCTCCGACTCGCTCGTAAAGCCAAACGTATCGAGGAATTTATCATTTGCTCCGACAAATCGCCTGTTGGTGTCTTTCCAGAAAACATTTACATTGGCGGAAGCTTTCATGGTTTTCCAGATATCCTGTTCAAGCCCCTTGTCACTCGACATAAGGTCGATTTTCTCAGCCTTTTTTGAAAGCTGTTCGTACAGCAGCGGAACATATCTCGTGGAGTAGATTATCAGGTCTGTTCCCGGAATAAGCAGCAGGGTGTGCAGTTTCCATATGTATGCGCCATTGACCGCCTTGGTTCGGAACATTTTCGTTATGTAGTTTTTATCCTGACCCTTCAACTGCTCCTTGAATGACGTCGTGTCCATAAATTTCACATATTCGGCGCGGTCGTCCCTGTGGATAAGCAGATCTCCGAGTTCTTCGCTGTTCATAAACCGACCGAGCTTTTCGTTAGCCTCCTGAATACGGCCGTAATTCGCACCGGGCATCATCACATCGGTTTTCTTATTTATTATGTCTATCAGGTAAACGCTGTCGTACATCGCATACATTATGCGGAAAATGTAGTCCATTTTGTCCTTTTTGGCTGTTACCTCATCATCACGCGTGAGGTTTACGAGTTCTGCCGCAAGGATATAGTGTCCGCGCTCCTGATAGAGCAGTTTCGCGCGCAGGCGAACATAGTGGTTATTGATGAAATACTCCATCTGCTGGGTATCACCCACAAACCGCATACTGCTCAGGAATTCCCTGTACAAATGATAACGGTGAACCGACTTTGTATTGACATTGTAAAGCACCTGATCGACACCTTCAAGCTCAATGCTGTCCCAGACTTCCCTGTAAGCGGCGTTGGCATAGAGTATCTTGAACTCATCTCCGTCATAGTCGATTATTGCGAGCGGACGGTCGGTAATGAAGTTGATCTCACCAACTGTCGAATAGTACTTGTGCCACAGTCTCGTCTCGATCTTGTCCTCTTTGCCCTTGTACATATCGGCAAGCTTTGCAGGAGGAACAGGCGGACTGAACAGGAATCCCTGAACCTTTTCGCAGCCTATTTCACGCAGGAAGTCGTACTGCTCCTGAGTTTCAACACCCTCCGCAAGGGTTCTTATCTGCATTTCCTTTGCCATTGAAACGATCGACCTGATAAGACGTCTGGTCTTTTCGTCAAAGGAACGCAAAAACTGCATATCGAGCTTTATTTCGTCAAAGTCAAATTCGCGCAGAGCATTCAGCGAGGAAAATCCGCTGCCGAAATCGTCCATCCATATCTCATAGCCTGCGTCACGGAAACGCTTCATATCACGCTTGAGCACAGTCGGATCTTTCATGACCATAGATTCGGTGATCTCAAGGTGTATCATATCTCTCGCGAGGCCGTACTTGTGGACTACCTTTTCGACTTCCTCAAAAATATCGCACATAAGGAAATCGAGCCTTGAAAGGTTGAGCGAAACGGGAACAGTAATATCGCCCTTATCATTTTTCGCCCTCATATCGCGGCAGATCTCCTCCAAGACATACAGGTCAAGCTTTGTGATAAGCTGATTGTCCTCCAGAATGGGGATAAAATCTCCGGGAGAAATAAGACCGCGCTCAGGGTCGATCCAGCGTGCCAGAGCCTCCATGCTGCACAGCGAGTCATTTATGGTGCGTATCACAGGCTGATAGTAGACGTGAATATTTCTCTCGTGAACAGCCTTGTCAAAATTCTGTATAATGTACGCTTCCATGTCAACATTTTTGCCGATCTGCTCGTCATAGAAGCGGATATAATCATATGAGTCCCTTATCTTATCGCAGGCAACCTTGGCAAGGTCGCAAATCTTTGCCACGTCCTCGCCCTCATGCTCTATCTCGAAAACCCCCACTTTGAGGCTCATGCCAACGTCTCCGTATTTCTCGCTGAAAGCCTCGTGAACTCTGCACACTCTTTCCTCGACAACATCTTTTCTTACGAGTGCAACAAAGTGATCGCTGCTGAACCTCGCATTGAGGTCTGTGCCTGAAACACTGTGTATCATTTCGCAAAGCTCTCTGAGAACCTTGTCGCCCTCGGTCTTGCCGTGCTTTACATTGTAGTATCGGAAATTGCGTATATTACAGTAAGTTATCGCATACTGCGTATGGAGAGACTCACCCTCTGCTTTCCTGAGGAGTTCGTTTGCACAGACGTAGAACTGCTCCTTATTGAGCATACCCGTAACGTTGTCCGTATTTGCCGCAACAAAGAGGTTCTCCTGATTTATCGGAGCAAGCATATCGACATTTACAATCCTGCCGTCATCGAGCTTTACAAGTCCGCCCTTATCCTCAACCTGAATAAGAGTGCCGCTTTTGGTGCGTACACGGAAACTCAGCGAGTGCTCCCTTGAAAGACCGCTGAGTTTAGTGTGGCGAATCACCATTCTCAGTCCGGGCATATCTTCGGCAGCGACAAGCTTTTCAAAGCTTCCTCCGCAGAACTCCATAAATTCTTCTTCCGTACCGCATTCAAAAAGATTCCAAAGTTTTTGGTTGGAGCTCAGAATTTCTGTTCCGGGATCATTTGTAAATACCAGAGTGCAGAAGGGAGAGGCTTCCAGCCAATACTTTATTGGAATATTTATCTCTGCATTTGGTGTCATTATTGGTTATCCCCCTTTATCAGTATTCAGACAGCATGAAGCAGGCGCAGTCTGAAAGACTGCACTCTGAAAAAGACCCGACCGTTCTCAGAACAATGTTCGTATGATGTCACATATTATTATACCTGTCTCTTATACACATCTGACGCTGCCGACGAATAGCCTTGTGT
>UQEM01000008.1 GCA_900540005.1 uncultured Ruminococcus sp. | reverse complement strand
GTCGGCAGCGTCAGATGTGTATAAGAGACAGGAACGAGACCGCTACGCCGAGGAAAAGGTGAAGTATGCCGAGACCAAACGAGAAAAGCAGCAGCTTTATCGGGTCGTCAATAGGCTCGAACCAGAGAGCAATGCTTCCGATCTCCTTGCCGAAGAACTCGCGTCCTACGACCTGAACGATATCACCAAACCAGCTTCCGAAAAGCGCGCCCCAGAAAATCGTGGATATTCCGCAGTTACGGAACATGGTGAGCGTCTTGCGCATACTCGTTTCAAGTTTGAACTTTTTCAGTGCGATAGTCGTACCGATCAGCATGATAAGTCCGTAGCCTGCGTCAGAGAGCATCATTCCGAAGAAAAGATAATAGAAAAATGACATTACAGGCGTCGGGTCAACGTCGTCCTTGGACGGCATTGCGTACATTTTTGTTATGCCCTCCACAGGCTCTGAAAATTCGCTGTTTTCAAGAAGTACGGGAACATCTTCGTCCTCAGACGGATCTGAGAAAGTTATCGCCGCCGTGTACTTCTTCTCGATCTCCTTTTGCAGAGGCTCTGCGTACTTTTCGGGAATATATCCCGTGAGAACAAAAGTACTCTCGGTAAAGCCGAGGTCGTTCAGCGCCTCATACTTTTCTTTTCGCATTTGCAGGTAGTCTACCGTGAACTTGAGATGCTCGCGCTTTTCCTCAAAGCCCCTGATATCTTCCTGCGCGTCATTGATAAGCTTTGCAAGTGAATCCTGTCTTTGCCTGATACGCTCCATTATTTCAGCCGGAGTGCCCTTCTCAGACTCAGAAACTGCCGCAAAGGAACTCTTTCTAAGACATTCCTCCGCCTCCTGAGCCGACTCATTGGTGCAGATAACAAACAGGTTTGTCTGCTCCTTTGAAGCCGCAACAACTTCCGCACTGCACCCGTCCGGAAGCTGGGATTCAAGTTCCTGCGCCGTTATCGGATACGGCAAAGTACCGATAAATGCCGAGGTTTTAGCCGTTCCCCTGAAGTTGAGCGGAACATCGAGCGTACTCCACGGAACGAGCGTATCATACTTCACGCCAAGCTGCGCTGATTCAGCCTGTGCCTCTGCAATTATCTTGCTGAGACGTATGATCTCGTTTGCCGAGTTCATGATCTTTTCAAGCTGCATTGCCTCTTTGCCGAAAGCGTGTTTCTCGACCTCTTTCCTGCCGCCGAGCATATCGGTCAGCGAGGATTTTTCGGGAGCATACTTCTCAAGGATCTCCAGCGCCTGAACAGCCGTCACGCGGAACTTTTCAAATTCGCTTACGACCGCCGCAACGCTTGTGTCCATGAGCTCCTCATCGGGGTTTTCGCACAGCTCAACGACTCCGCGCCGCTGGAGCAGTTCAATGATCTTTTTGCTGTCGGTAAGCAAAGCTATCATTTCGATTTTCTTCATTTTAAGCTTCGCCATTTTTTGCATCACTCTCCTTTTTGTATAGATAAGGAAAACTCTGATAGTCAGAAGAATTTCGCGATGATCTCATCAACTGCACCGCTCATGTTCTGCTGCGCCTGCTGCTGTATCGCAGCTATCTGCTTATCGCACTCAGCCTGTGCGTTTCGGGTGTATTCCCCGAGTTTATCGTCATATTCCGAGCGAGACTTTAAAGCAGCCGTATTGGCTTCGCTTATTCGTTTCTGTATCAGAAGTGAAGCTCCGCCCTGAGCATCTCGGATGATCTCCTCGCTTTTCTGTCTTGCCTCCGAGATCTTCCGATTTGATTCGGACTCTGCCTCAAGGATCTTCTTTACAGCCTCCGATGCCATCATGTCACCTCCCTAAAAATGACCAACAGTCATTTGTGATATTCTAATTATAGCAAACCTCTATTATTTTGTCAATAGGCAAAATAAAAATTATTTGAAATAATATGCAAAAAGGGAGCTTATCCTACAGACAGCTCCCTTTAATTACTATTATTTGTTTATATCATATCACAGCCCGATCATTCTGTCAAGCATTTTTTACAAATATTTCCGATTTTTCAGCCGATTCAGTTTTTGCCCTCGCCCGAGCCGAAAATCTCATATTCGCCCTCAGTCAGCGATATCGAACGATAATGCCCAAGACCGAGAGTATTGTTTTCGTCCTGAATATACGATTTCAGTATCGCACGGCTCATGTTTGTAATATCGCTGCGCTCCACAGCTTCCTGTGGAGTAAGCAGCATTACCTCGCTGTTTTCGTAACCGTCCGACTTCGGCTCGCTGGAAATATGCTTCATCAGAAAGACTACGCACCATTGTTCCGGACGGAACTGAACGGCAAAGACAGACTCCGCCTTTGTTCGGATACTTGTCTCCTCAAAAATTTCTCGCTCAACGGCCGCCGTGGGAAGTTCCCCCTCGCGGACATAGCCTCCCGGAATGAGTATCCTGTCCTTTGCCATGCCGTATGTATGGCGGACAAAGAGGATCTTCCCGTCAATACTGACGATTCCGCAGACTGCATAAAAATGATTACTCGGCCTCATGTTCAACAACTTTGATTCCGAGAACATCAAGGCTCTCGTCATCGACTTCCGCAGGACACTCGGACATAAGCTCGCTCGCATTCTGAACCTTCGGGAAAGCAGTTACGTCACGGAGACTGTCAGCATGACACATTATCATTGCCAGACGGTCAAGACCGATTCCCATACCACCGTGAGGCGGAGCTGCGTACTTATACGCGTCAACGAGGAATCCGAACTTAACCTGGATCTCCTCATCGCTCATGCCGAGAGCCTCGAACATCTTCTGCTGAAGTTCATAGTCGGTGATACGCATTGAGCCGCTTGAAAGCTCTGTGCCGTTGAGTACGAGATCCCACGCCTTTGCGCGAACGTTTGCAGGGTCGGTATCGAGATACTCAAGACACTCCTCCATAGGCATGGTGAAAGGGTGGTGAGCCGCGACCCATGTGTCGTTGTCGTCATCGTGCTCGAAGAAGGGCATCTCTGTGATCCACAGGAAATTATACTTATCCTCGGGAATAACGTTCATGCGCTTTCCTGCAATAAGACGGAGCGCACCGAGGGTTGACAGAACCGTCTTGGTCTTGTCGGCACAGATGAGAACGAGGTCGCCCTTAACAGCTCCGACAGCCTCGCAGATACGTTCGAGGTCGCCCTCGCCGAGGAACTTCTTAAATGAGCAGTTAGGCTCGTCTGCCCAGCGGATATAAGCGAGACCCTTTGCGCCGATTCCCTTAGCGTGTTCGGTGAGCTTGTCAATTTCCTTGCGGGTGTATGTAGCCGCACCGTCCTTGACATTTATTGCGCGGACTGAACCGCCCTCAGCAATTGCATTTTTGAATACAACAAAGTCGATATCCTTTACGGTTTCCGTTATATCCTGAATCTCAAAGCCGAAACGGGTATCAGGCTTATCAGAACCGTAGCGGTTCATTGCATCTGCAAAGGTAAGTCTCGGGAGAGGAAGCTGAACGTCAACGTTCATAAGCTTTTCAAATGCGCGGTGAACGAATCCCTCTACGCACTCCTGAATGTCCTCCGAATCAACAAACGACATTTCAAGGTCTATCTGTGTGAATTCGGGCTGTCTGTCAGCGCGGAGATCCTCATCGCGGAAGCAGCGCGCAAGCTGAATGTAGCGGTCATATCCCGAGATCATGAGAAGCTGCTTGTAGATCTGGGGCGACTGCGGCAGAGCATAGAATTTTCCCTTATGCACTCTTGAAGGAATGAGATAGTCTCTCGCGCCCTCGGGAGTTGACTTCATCATCATGGGAGTTTCGATCTCAAGGAATCCGTTCTCGTAGAAGTATTCTCTTGTGAGCTTCGCCAGTTCGTGGCGCATGATGATATTTCTCTGGAGCGGCTCGCGGCGCAGGTCGAGATAACGGTATTTGAGGCGCAGTTCCTCGTTTACATTCGTATCGCTTACTATCTCGAAAGGCGGAGTCTGAGCCTTTGCAAGGATCCTAAGGTCAGTAACGAAGATCTCAACGTTTCCTGTCTTGAGGTTGGGGTTCTTGCTCTCACGCTCGCGAACCTCGCCCTTAGCCATGAGAACATACTCGCTTCTGCATGAAGCAGCCTTGTCAAAAAGCGCACGGTCAGTCTCATCGTTAAAAAGGAGCTGTACAACGCCTGTTCTGTCGCGGAGAACTATGAAGATAACTCCGCCCTTGTTTCTTACTCTGTCAACGAATCCGCCGACTACTGCCTCGCCGCCCGGCTGAGTAACTTTGCCGCAGTAATGTGTTCTTTTCAAGCCTTTCATTGTATCTGCCATTTTACTTATTCTCCTCATTTTTCAGGAAAGCCGGCATATTTTCTGCATCGTCGAGACAATCCATCATTTTATTGAAATAAACCGATTCAAAGTTTCCTGTAAATTTATCATCAAGAGCGATCTCGGTTTCCTCACCCTTTTCCATATCCTTGAGCTTTACCTTGCCGCTTTCAAGCTCGTTGTCGCCGATAACTGCGGTAAATACAGCTCCCACCTTGTTTGCGTACTTCATCTGAGCCTTTATTCCGCGGCCCATAAGGTCAAACTCGGCAAAATAGCCGTACTCGCGGAGTTTGTGCGAAAGCGCGATAGCCTTTTCAAGTGCAGCCTCGCCCATTGTGGCAAAGTAGATATCGCACTTCTTAGGCTCAATGTAATCGCAGCCCTGCTTGTCCATAACAAGCAGCAGGCGCTCGATACCCATTGCAAAACCAAGCGCGGGAACACTCTTGCCGCCGAGCTGCTCAATGAGTCCGTCATAGCGTCCGCCGCCGCAGACAGTACCCTGCGCGCCGATCTCAGTCGTGACGAATTCAAAGACAGTCTTGGTGTAGTAATCAAGTCCGCGAACGATCTTCGGGTTGACCTTAAAGCTTATATTCAGCCCTGTGAGGTATTTTTTAAGGCTCTCGAAGTGCTCGGAGCATTCCTCACAAAGGTAATCGGTTATTATCGGAGCACCCTCGCCTATTGACTGACAAATCGGGCTCTTGCAGTCGAGAAGTCTCATCGGGTTCTTTACAAGACGCTCCCTGCACGAATCGCAAAGTTCATCCTTGCGCGCGCCAAAATGCGCCTTCAGCGCCTCCTGATACTTTCCTCTGCACTTCGGACAGCCTATCGAGTTTATATAAAGCTCAATATTGCGCAGTCCGAGACGGTCGAGGAGAGTTTTTGCGAGCGAGATGACTTCTGCATCGGCAGCCGGCGAAGCGCTTCCTGCCATTTCAAGTCCGAACTGGTGGAACTCGCGCAGTCTGCCTGCCTGAGGCCTTTCGTGACGGAAACATGAGATAATGTAGTAAGCTCTCTGCGGAAGTGCATCGTTGAGAAGTCCGTTCTGGAGCATTGCGCGGATGGTTCCGGCAGTACCCTCCGGACGGAGCGTAAACTCGGTCTCCTTAGCCTTTACGGTATACATTTCCTTCTGGACCACATCGGTAGTTTCACCTACAGAGCGCAGAAAGAGGTCGGTATTCTCAAATGTCGGGACTCTTATCTCCGAAAAGCCGAAGCTTTCAGCGATCTCCCTTGCAACCTTTTCCACGGTGTGCCATTTATACACATCTTTCGGGAGAACATCTTCTGTGCCGTTCGGGCGTTTGATATTAACAGCCATATATAAGCTTTCCTTTCTTTATGGTTACATGAAAATTGTCCCTGAAAAAGGGACAATTTATATCATTCAGATAGCCGGATTGCCGACTTCGCGCCAATCCAGGTCGCCTCTTTCAAGGGCGAGTATAAGTGCTTCGGCAGTTGCGATATTTGTTGCTACCGGAACATTATGTACATCGCACAGCCTGAGAAGGTTCATACCGTGAACGTCTGTTGCCTTTGCATTTATAGGATCGCGGAAGAAAAGAAGGATATCCACCTCATTACATGAGAGAAGAGCCAGAATCTGTTCTGCGCCTCCCTGTCCGCTGAGGTATCTCTTTATAGGAAGCCCTGTTGCTTCGCTGACCTGTTTGCCTGTTGTATTTGTAGCAATAAGAGTATGCTTTGAAAGAATTCCGCAGTATGCGCTGCAGAACTGAACCATGAGTTCTTTTTTTGCATCATGTGCTATGAGAGCGATCTTCATATGTCTATCCTTTCCCCGCTGTGCGGAAGTTTTTATCTGTAAATTCAGGACGTTTTAACGGTAAGCGGAACAAATTCACCGCCGAGACGCTTTGAAATCGCATCAAACGCCTTGAGAGCCTGTGAATCAGTCGGGATAGGAGTTCCCGTACCCGTAGCCACCGTCATTTTGAAGTCATCGGGGATAACACCGATGAGCTGAACGCCGATTTTGTCAATAATTTCGTCGAGATTGGCAACAAGCGCGTTGCCGATGACTTTTTTGCTTATCTTATTGATAATAAGTCTCTGACTCTTGTTTCCTCTGTTGTAGAACTCGTCTGACATCAGGCTTGCGTCTCTTATGCAAACCGGATCGGGGGTAGATACAACAAGAATGAGATTCGCCTGTTCAACGATATCGAAAACGTGAGAATTGATTCCCGCACCAGTATCAATAATTATGTACTCGAAATACTTCTTTACCGAGCGGCAGATGTCGATTATCTGATCCGCAGAAACGCTTGTAAGGGTTTTCGGTGCGCAGAGGAGATTGAGGTTGCTTGCCATATTCACCTGAGTGATGGCTTCAAGGGCCTTCTTCTTTCCGCTGAGAACGTCGCCGAGATCGTACTCAATGCTGTTCTCCATGCCGAACATGATATCAAGGCATCTCAGACCGAAATCAAGCTCTATAAGAAGAGTTCTGTGACCCTGCTTTGCAAGAGTATATCCGAGTCCGGCGCAGACTGTAGATTTGCCGGTACCGCCTTTTCCTGAAGTAACCGCAATTATTTTAGCCATTTCAAATCCTTTCCGATATCCCCTGAGAATACGGAAATGACGGCATACAGCCGCAGATCCTGTGTATTTGCTGAGGTGATATAAAAACAATTTTCCTAAATAATAACCCTACGATATATTATACCACAAAACGCGTTAGTTGTCAAAGAAGATTTTTGTATAAAAGCCAAAATTGTGCAATTCATATTTTTTCTGTTGATCTGTTTGTGCACCTTTAACAAAAGCGATACTGTCACTCCATCACACATTCAACAGCGGCCTGTTCATCGCCTCATTAATGGCTTTTACCGCCTTTTGAACAGTCTCCTCAACGCCGCATCCGCTCTCGTCTATTGTGATATCCGCGTATTTCTCATACAGCGGCACTCGTTCCGCATAAAGGTCGGCAAGAGTCTGACCGCTGCGGATAACAACACCCCTGTTCCTGATATTGCCGAGGCGTTTCGTAAGTTCTTCGTAATCGAGCCTGAAATACACCACCGTGCCATTCTCCGACAGATTTCTCATGGCGTCCTCACCATAAACAACGCTCCCGCCCGTTGCGATAACTGATTTTTCTGCGGAAACTCCGCTTACTATGCGATTTTCGGCTGCTATAAAGCCGTCAACGCCTTCTGCGGCGATTATTTCCCTGAGGAGTCTCTTTTCGGTCTCCTGTATGACGAGATCGGTGTCGAGAAAACGATAACCGAGTATTTTCGCCAGTATTACGCCGACCGTACTCTTTCCGACACCCGGCATTCCTATAAGAACAATATTATTTTTCATTGGGATATTCCTTAACTTTCGATAAAAATTACATCATACTTACTAATATATTTTAACTCATTCCGTCAGCTTTGTCAACCCCGACCGACAAGGCGCGAGTTGACAAGCAGGTCAAAAATATATTATAATAATGCTATCATTATATTAGGGGATATGAGAGTATGAAAAAATTCATATCAAAAGCAGTTGCTGTAAGCTGTATTATCGCGCTCTCTGCCTGTGGAAGCAAGCCGCAGGACTCACCTGCCGCACCCGACGGCAAACTTGACAAATGCACTATCCGCTTTTCGTGGTGGGGCGGAGATGACCGCCACGAAGCTACGCTGAAGGCTATCGACCTCTGGAACAGCAAGCACCCCGAGATCACTATTGCTCCCGAATACGGCGGTTGGGACGGCTGGACTGAAAAAGTCACCTCACAGATAAGCGGCGGCACAGAACCGGACGTCATGCAGATAAATTACGACTGGCTCATAACCATGTCCGACGACGGAAAGGGCTTTTACGATCTGAACGAACTGACGCAGTACCTCGACTTGTCAGGATTTGACAGCGATGTTCTGTCGTTCGGCACGGTAGAGGGACACCTGAATGCCGTTACCGTCTCACTGTGCGGCAGAGGACTTTTCTACAATTCGCAGGTCTACTCGCAGCTTGGGGCGGATTACCCGTCAACGTGGAGCGAGCTAACTGCACTCGGCGCTAAATTCGGCGAAAAGGGACTCTATCCGCTCGACCTTGATATCCAGTCGGGAGGTACGGCGTGGTATCTTGCGGTCGTATATATCCAGCAGAAAACAGGCAGAGAATTCATGTCCATGGACGGCGAACTCGGTTTCACGGAGTCCGACATAAAGGACGCGCTCGACTTTTACAAGGAGCTTGAGGACGCACACGTTATCCGCACTGTGCAGACCAGAACGGACGAGGACGGAAACGCCGCACTGTACCAGTCACCCGAGTTTATCAGCGGCAATATCGCCGGAGTTCTTGAGTGGGGCAGCGCTGTCGGAAAGTATGAGTCAGTTCTTCCGCAGGGAGTTCTCGAAGCAGGCCCGCTCCTCACAGACGAGGACGGAAATTCGGGCGGCTGGATGATAAAGCCCTCACTTATGTACGCAGTTTCGCGCAGTACAAAGCATCCGGACGAATCTGCGGCTTTCATTGACTTCCTGCTGAACGATGAGGAATGCGCACAAATTCTCGGAACAACGCGCGGGATACCCGCATCCTCATACGCAGAGGACAGCCTCAGAAAAAGCGATCTGCTCAGCGGTCTTGCGCAGGAGAGTGATGATATGTTCTCTCAGCTTGATACCGTTACTATCAGTCCGTACATGGAGCTTTCACGCATGAAAGAGTTCTACAATACAGCTATCGAGTCCGTTTCCTACAACACGGCTGACACCGCAGAAGCGGCTCACGAAATGTACACCTCGATAACAGAATATCTGGAGAAACTCAAAAAATGAAAAAGCGCACCTATTCAAACCCTGTCGGTGTGAGCAGATTCACGGGACTGCTGCTCGTAATACCGTTTGCAGTCGGCTTTCTGTTGTTCACCCTGTATCCGTTCGCGGCATCATTCATCACAGGGCTTCACAGCTATGAAAACATACGCTCGCCCGAATTTACGGGACTGAGCAACTACCGCAGAATGATAACAGACGAGGACTTTCTCTCGGCAGCGTCCGTAACGCTCAGATACGCGGCATTTCTCGTACCGATAAAACTGCTGGTCTCGCTGCTCACAGCGCTCCTGCTCAGCCTTGAGATAAAAGGCATGAGCGTTTACAGGACTATTTTCTACATACCGTCTATTCTCGGCGCAAACCTCGCTATCGTTATCATGTGGCAGTACCTTTTCACCTCAAACGGACTCATAAACCAATTTCTCGAAGCTGTCGGAGCAGCGCCCGTAAGCTGGTACGGCGGAGGAAATTCCGCTCTTGCCATGATAATACTGCTTCGTGTGTGGGAATTTGGTTCGACCATGATAATTTTTCTCACCAGACTCAGAGATATCCCCTCGGAGCTGTACGATGCTGCAAAAACTGACGGCTGCGGAGCGGTAAAGGCTTTCTTCTGCATAACTCTGCCGCAGCTAAAAAATGTCATTTTTGTCAATCTCGTCCTGCAAACGATCGCCGCAATGCAGGAATTCAACGCGCCTTACATGATAACCGGAGGTGGCCCTCTGAAAAAGACCTACACGCTCGGAATGCTCATCTATGACGAAATGTTCCGCTATTCCGACCCGGGGCGCGCAAATGCTGTTTCGTGGCTTCTTTTCGTGGTCATCACGATAATTGTCGCAGTCATGTTCAAGCTGACGGGAGCTTTCAGCAAGGAGGACAGCCAATGAAAAAAGCCGCGATCTATCTCTCGCTCACGCTTATCTCTGTCGTGATGCTCTATCCGCTTTTGTGGCTTATCGGAGCTTCTTTCAAGACCAACAGCGAGATATTCAGCACAATATGGTTCATGCCCGAAAGCTTTGACTTCTCCGTCTACAAAAGCGCATGGCGGACAGTCACTCCCTACAGCATGGGACATTATTTTCTCAACACATTTATGATAATCGTGCCAAAAACCGCTTTTGCAGTGTTCTCCTCCGTGCTCGTAGCTTACGGATTTGCGCGTTTCGACTTTCCTATGAAAAAGCCGCTTTTCGCCGCACTCATGCTCAGTATGCTCATGCCCTCGATAGTTTCGGTAATGCCCCTGTATCAGCTATGGAGCAAATCAGACCTGCTCGACACCTACATCCCGCTTACTCTGCCGTCACTCTTTGCGTGCGAGGGAATGTTCGTGTTCATTCTTATCCAGTTTTTCAAAAGCGTACCCAAGGAACTTGACGAAGCCGCAAGAATAGACGGCTGCGGAACTCTGCGCACCCTTATCCACATACTTGTCCCATGTATCAGACCTGCGATCGTTTCGATTGCGATATTCACCTTTTTGTGGACAATGAACGACTTTCTCACGCCGCTCATCATGATACAGTCGGTGCAGAAGTATCCGCTTTCGCTCGCACTGAGACTCTCGGTGGACAGCACAGGACAAGGCTATGAACAGCGAAAAATAATCGCCATGTCGGTGATCGGACTGATACCGTCCGTTGCCGTATTCGCAGCGGCCCAGAAAAAATTTATCGGCGGTATCACGGCAGGAGGTATTTCAGGATGACAACAATAAAACAGCACGAAGCGGCTGTAAGCTCCTATATAGAAAATATGATACTCCCCTCCGAGCCGCTCATGCCGCTGTGGAACAGGGAAAACTTCATTTACTCCAAGCCTGCAAAGTGGAACTACATCGACGCCTGCGTGATAAAGGCAATACTTATGCTGTACAGCCTGAACGGCGACAAGAGGCTTTCGGACTATGCAGTCCATTTCACAAACGCCTATATTTCGGAGGACGGAACTATCCCGACCATGAGAGCGGAGGACTTCAACCTCGACAGCATTAACGGCGGAAAGAATCTGCTTTTTCTTTACCGCGAAACAGGACTTGAACGTTTCAGGCTCGCTTACGAAAAGCTCGTCACCGAGCAGCTTTCAGATCAGCCGCGGCTCATGTGCGGAAACTTCTTTCACAAAGCGATATATCCCGACCAGATCTGGCTTGACGGAGCATACATGGCTCTGCCCTTCATGGCGGAATACAGCATTATATCGGGGAAAGCCGAATTTGCAGACGATTCCGTGAAACAGCTTGAAAATATCCGTGACCTCATGCGCGACAAAAACACGGGACTCTACTATCACGGCTATGATGAATCGCGCAAACAAAAATGGGCGGACCAAAAGACTGGACTTTCGCCGCAGTTCTGGCTTCGCTCCATAGGCTGGCTGTGCGCGGGACTCGCGGACATCTGCGGGATATTGCCGAGCGATTCGGCAGGATATTCTTTCTGCACGGATATGCTCGCGGAACTTCTTGAAGCTCTCGCAATGCAGACTGCTGAGGGCGGAATGCTTTTGCAGTTGCCTGCCCGACACGACCTCGGCGAAAACTATCCCGAAACAAGCGGAACTTTGCTTTTTGCCTATTCCGCGCTGAGATCAGCAAGGCTCGGGATAACCGGCAGCGCTATAAAACACGCCGGTGAAAAGGCATTCTCGCGAGTAACGGAGGATTTCCTTGCGTTTGACGATCCCCTGCCCGTAATGCGCAACATCTGCCTTACCGCGGGCCTCGGAGGTTCGCCTTACCGTGACGGTTCGGCGGAATATTATCTCTCCGAGCGCATTGCCGAGAATGACGCAAAGGGCATAGCTCCGTACATTATGACCTACACCGAGATCATGCGCTGAGTCTGTGGAAATTTTGCAAAAAACAAATAAAACCAATTGATTTTTCGGAAATAATATGATATAATAGTTATGGATATTTTTATGTCCGAAGATATGCACAGCAGTTTTGTCTGCTGCATATTATCCGGCGGAAAATATCCGCACTATACGCTTTTCAGCCATTCCGAAAGGAGGACTCTCTATGGACGTACTGATATGGGCAATCGCCGTGGCTGCCTTTATCATCATTGAGATCGCTACGGTTCAGCTTGTTTCCGTGTGGTTTGCCGCCGGAGCGCTGATAACGCTTATGTGTACATACTTCTTCGAGCTTTCCATGCTTCAACAGGTGGGGATCTTCGTTATCTCGTCCGCGGTTCTTGTCGCGCTGACATTCCCCTATCTTAAATCCCGCCGCAGCAAAAAGCACATCGGCACCAACATCGAGCTTGATGTCGGCAAAAGTGCAGTCGTTATCGAAGATATCGACGAGGAAAAGGGTATGGGCAGAGTTACGCTCGGCGGAGTTGACTGGAGCGCACAGCCGCTCGATCACGAGCAGATAATCCCAAAAGGAAGTATTGTGACAGTCGAAGAGGTACAGGGCGCTAAGCTCGTAGTATCGCAGAAAACCAACTAATTTATCGGAGGATCATTATTATGGATAACATACTTGGAATCATTATTCTTGCAGTCGTGGCATTTCTGCTTATCGTAATTATACGCGGTCTGAAAATAGTTCCGCAGGCTCACGTTTTCGTTATCGAGCACTTCGGTTCATTCAAATGCGAGTGGCAGACGGGAATCCACTTCCTCGTGCCGTTCGTTGACCGTATCGCAGGAAAGGTCTCGTTAAAGGAAAAGGTCGTTGACTTTAAGCCGCAGCCCGTTATCACCAAGGATAACGTTACAATGCAGATAGACACCGTCGTTTTCTATCAGGTCACTGACGCAAAGCAGTACATCTACGGCGTTGAAAGACCTCTCGCAGCTATCGAGAACCTCTCAGCTACCACGCTCCGTAACATCATCGGCGAAATGGAACTCGACGCTACTCTCACTTCCCGTGACGTTATCAACACAAAGATAACATCTATCCTCGATCAGGCTACCGACCGCTGGGGTATCAAGGTAAACCGTGTCGAGCTTAAAAACATTCTCCCGCCCCGTGAGATTCAGGACGCTATGGAAAAGCAGATGAAGGCTGAGCGTGAGCGCCGTGAGAAGATACTTCAGGCAGAGGGTGACAAGAAGTCGCAGGTCCTCGTAGCAGAGGGTGAAAAGGAATCGCAGATACTCCGTGCTGAGGCTAAGAAAGAGGCTCAGATACTTGAGGCTGAGGCTCAGAAACAGGCTATGATACTCCGCGCAGACGCTGTAAGAGAGCAGAAGATACTTGAGGCTACCGGTGAAGCCAAGGCTATCGAAATGGTTCAGGCAGCACTCGCTGACAGCCTTGTAAAGCTCAACAGTGCGAACCCGACCGAAAAGGTAATACAGCTCAAATCCCTCGAAGCTTTCGCAAAGGCAGCTGACGGAAAGGCTACCAAGATCATCATTCCGAGCGAGATCCAGTCTGTTGCAGGTCTTGCGGCAGGTTTGAAATCGGTAATCGAAAACGACAGCGCTCCGCAGCAGAAATAAGTCTGTAAAAAATGCAGCACCACTCAGATCCTGCACAAAATATACGATCGGTTTTTGTGCAAAGCTGTTATACCCGCTTTGAGCGGTGTTGCCTTAATAATGCCAAAAAAGCCGCAGGATCCTGCGGCTTTTTTGTTGTTTGAGACGATTTTTAAAAATTAAGAAAAAATTTTGAATTTCTTTGTCATTTTTGCTTGCAATCGGGGGAATTTTGTTGTATAATTATTAGAGCAAAAAAGAACAAAAGAATAGAGAAAATTTTCTGCGCGGCAGCCGTAAGATCTCCCGATCTCAAGCCGCTGACGCAACAATCAATTATCTGAATTCACGCCCCTTTTCACGCTGACGGAAAGGGCTTATAGTCACCGCCTCTTTTTTATTTGCGGTCAATCATGCTGTATATCCGTTCCTGTTTGGATATACGGCTATTTTAAACAGCATTTCAGGACAGTAAATTTTTGAGGCGGTTATACAAATGGTTTTTTCAAGACTCTTTTTCATATACATCTTTCTGCCGTTATGCCTTATCACTTATGCGGCTGCCGGCAGTATCAAAAACAAAAACACGGTGTTGATCATCTTTTCGCTGATATTCTACGCATGGGGTGAACCCGTCTACGTCTTTCTGATGCTTCTGAGCGCCGTTGTAAACTATTTCGCGGGGCTCATTATTAGAAAGTATCAGGGCACGGGCAAGGATACTGCCGCAACTGCTGCTGCGGTCGTTTTCGATTTTCTCCTGCTCGGAATATTCAAGTACAGCGGATTCATTGTCGAAAATATCAACGCCGTTTTTTCTGCGTCCATTCACGTTCCAGATATCAAGCTCCCTATCGGTATCAGCTTTTACACGTTCCAGACAGTCTCATACATCATTGACTGCCATTGGGAAAAGGTAAAGCCGCAGCGGAGCTTAAAGAACTTCCTGCTTTACATAACGCTTTTCCCGCAGCTCGTTGCCGGTCCTATCGTTCGGTACAGCACGATCGAGAAAGAGATCGAATCAAGAAAGGTTTCCCTCAAAGACATTTCCTACGGACTCAACCGAGTTGCACTCGGACTCGCCAAGAAGGTTCTCCTCGCAAATCAGCTCAGCATTATCGCGGACAACTTCCTCGGAAAAATCGAAAACTCAACTGTCGTAGGCGCATGGTTCGGTGTAACGGCTTACGCGCTCCAGATCTTCTTTGACTTCTCGGGATACTCCGATATCGCTATCGGTCTCGGACGCGTTTTCGGATTTCACTTTGACGAAAACTTCGACCACCCGTTCATCTGTAAGGACATCACCGAATTCTGGCAGAGGTGGCACATTTCCCTCAGCACGTTCTTCCGCGACTATCTGCTCTATATCCCGATTTTCGGAAAGCGCAGAAAATACGGCGGACTTTTCCTCGTCTGGCTCTGCACAGGCATTTGGCACGGTGCAAGCTGGAACTTTATTCTCTGGGGTCTCTACTACGGCGTATTCATTTTCATCGAAATGCAGATCGGCAAAAAGCGCATGAAAAAGATACCTATCGTTATCCGCCACATCTACAGCAAGCTTGTTATCCTTATCGGCTTCGGGATCTTTTACTTTGAGGACTTCGGCAGGCTCGGAACGTTCTTAAAAACAGCGTTCGGCTTTGGCGGCAACGGCTTTATCTCCTTGCAGGACAAAATATCTTTCTTCAACAACATTTTCCTCTTTGCCGCTGCGATACTCTGCTGTTTCCCGATACTCAAGCAGATCAGGAAGCTTGCGGCAAGAGGCAAGGTCATGGAGAATACCGTCTCCCTACTGGCAGCAGTTTCCTCGCCGATACTTCTGCTCGTCACAAGCATTATGCTCGTTGACGCAACAACAAACCCATTCCTTTATTTCCGATTCTGATCATTGAAACCGAGGCCTCATAAATGAGTGAAAATACAGACAAGAAAACAAAACCGTCGATCTCTATAGTTTCCTCCGACAGGGATAAAACTACAATCGATATTCCGCTCTCAGAAAGCAGACGTGAAGCGGAAAGGATACAGCGTGTCCGCCGCGCTAAAAGGCGCAGAAGGAGAGTTTCGCTGTCAAACTACATCGCTATGCTTAACGTGACCGCCATGATGGGGCTTATCTGCTTCGGCTTTGTGTATGTGACTTTCTTTAAGCACGAGACGATAGCAGAGGACGAAAACCGTTACCTTGCCAAATTCCCGAAGTTTTCGGTATCGTCTTATCTCAACGGCGAATACACCGAGGGCGTGGCGAACTATTTCGACGACACCGTACATAACAGAGCAAAGATAAAAACTTTTATAGCCGATAAGATCATGCCGCTCAAAGGCATGAAATACGGCGGAGATGACGGCGTGGAGCTTTTCGGCGGAACGTTTGAGCACGTTTCTTCAAAAACCACTGCTCCTGTCACAACAGCAGTCACTACCGTATCTTCCGCAAGCAGTGACGGAACAGCGGCAACCTCCGCTCAGGAGACCGTAGTCACAACGACCACCGCCGAGCCGCTCCCGAATGCGGCAGAACCTGCTGCTGAAAACGGCGAAGTAACCAATAATATTCTCATCGTAAACGGACGCGGTATCAGTCTTTACGGCGGCGGCTGGGGCAATGAGCTTGAGTACGCTTCCTACCTTAACCAGTACAAGGAGGCACTCGGTGACAGCGTCAACGTCTACTCAATGGTTCTCCCGACTTCGAGCGCATTCTATCTCCCCGAAAATTACCAGAGCCTGAGCTACAACGAAAAGGATGACTTTGACCGAATTGCCGCAGCTCTTGTAAACGTAACGCCTGTTGACGCTTATACGGCTCTGCTCAAACACAAGAATGAGCCTATCTACTCGCGCACAGACCACCACTGGCAGTCTCTCGGCGCTTACTATGCCGCACAGGAATTTGCAAAAGATGCCGGAGTTCCGTTCGCCGAACTCAACGATACAAACTACGAAACAGTTACGCTCCCCGGATATGTGGGCACTCTCTACAGCTACACGCAGAGCGCAACGCTCCTCAACAATCCCGAGGACTTCGTATTCTATAAACCCAAGACCAACGTTACCGTAACGCAGTATTCCACCTCGTTCACCGACCCCATAGATGTGCCGCTGTTCAACGATCCCGAGCACCTCGCAACCGCGAACTATTACATGGTATTCGGCGGTGACGACAGAATAGCGCACGTTCAGACAGAATGCAAAAACGGCAGAACGCTCGTTATATTCAAGGACAGCTACGGAAATGCTCTCGTGCCGCTTCTCACAAGCTCGTTCGAGAACATCTACCTCTGCGATATCCGCTACTTCGACCTTAACGCTGTCAGCTTCATCAAAGATGTAGGCGCTACCGACCTGCTGTTCGCGATGTGCTCGTATTCCGCAGTAGGCGGCAACAGGAACTGCATTTACCAAAATCTAACCCGATAAGGAGAAGCCATGAAAGAACTCTATTTTCCGTTTGACGGAAATATGATAATGCGCCGCAGAAAGGCTCTCAAAAAGCAGTTGCTCGCTGACGGCACAACTCGCATCAAAAAGAAAATAGCCGTTCTCGGCGGCTCTACAACTGACGATGTTGTAACGGCTCTTGAACTTTTTCTGCTGAATTTCGGCATTGAACCTCAGTTCTACCAGTCTGAGTACAACAAATTCTACGAGGACGCGGTTTTCGGTTCTTCCGATTTTGTCGAATTCAAGCCGGATCTCATCTATATCCACACAACAAGCCGCAACCTCTCGCTTATCCCCGATGATGCGGCAGAATCTTCCGACAGCGTTCAGAAACGCCTTGACGATCAGTTCGGTATCTTCAAGCAGGCGTGGATAAGCCTCATGCAGCGTTTCAAGTGCCCGATAATACAGAATAATTTCGAGCTTCCGCTCTTTCGCCGCACGGGAAACTATGACGGCTGGGGATACGGCGGTCAGGCTGCATTCATAAATCGCATGAACGTCCTTTTCTCGGACTACGCACGCCGAAATAACGGCTTCTACATCAACGACATTAACTACCTCTCCTCGGTATGCGGTCTCACAAAATGGCATGATCCCGAGGCATGGTATCTTTACAAATACGCAATGAGCCCCTCCGTTATACCGGACTTAGCGTACAGCGTTGCCTGCATTGTTAAGGCGGTTTTCGGCAAAAATCAGAAGGTCATCGACCTCGATCTCGACAACACTCTCTGGGGCGGAGTCATCGGTGACGACGGTCAGGAGGGGATCGAGATAGGCCCCGAAACCGCTGTCGGACAGTCTTTCAGCGAGTTCCAGTCATTTATCAAAGGCTATAAAAACTGTGGTGTTATCCTTGCCGTATGCTCGAAGAATGACGAGGAAAACGCTCTGCTCGGACTAAACCACACGAGTTCCGTCCTCCACCCGGACGACTTTGCCTCGATAAAGGCTAACTGGGATCCCAAGGACATAAATATTTCCAACTCCGCAGAGGAGCTGAATCTCCTGCCCGAAAGCTTTGTTTTCATTGACGACAATCCTGCCGAGTGCGCGATAGTTGAGGGACAGCTCCCCGAGGTCAAGACCATAAACCTCGAAACAGTTGACGATGCTATGTACAAGCTGAGCCGCGGCGGATATTTTGAGACGCTGTCCATTTCCGAGGACGATGTAAAGCGCTCGGAAATGTACGCTGCAAACGCAAAACGTGCCGCTCAGCAGAAAAGTTTCGGAAATTATACCGAATATCTGCTCAGCCTCGGCATGAAAGCTGAGATAGGTGGATTCAAGCCTGTTTACATTCAGCGTATCACCCAGCTTACCAACAAGAGCAACCAGTTCAACCTTACGACCCGCCGCTATACTGAACCCGAGATACGCGAGGCTGCTGAGAGCAGCGACCACATTTGTCTCTGCGGCAGACTTGCCGACAAATTCGGCGATAACGGTATCGTTTCGGTAGTTATCGGCAGATGTGAGGGCGATACGCTCCATGTCGAGTTGTGGCTGATGAGCTGCCGCGTACTCAAACGCGACATGGAGCTTGCAATGCTCGATGAGCTTGCAAAGAAGTGCTGTGAGCGCGGAATTTGCCGAATCACGGGCTATTACTACAAGACTGCAAAAAACAGCATGGTCTCAAAGCTTTACGAGACCTTCGGCTTTGACCTCGTTGAGAAAAAGGAAAACGGCGACTCTGTGTGGAGCCTTGACCTTGACTCATACGAAAATAAAAATAAGGTCATAGAAACCGTAGAAGAATTCTGATAATTATAAAGGAGAACAGCAAAATGAACAAGAACGAAATCATTTCACGACTCAACGAAGTTTTCAGGGACGTTTTCGGCGATGATTCTATCTCTGTAAACGAAAACACTACCTCTGCCGATATCGAGGACTGGGACAGCATTGAGCACATCAACCTCATAGGCGCTGTCGAGAACGAGTTCCGCATGAGATTCAAAATGCGCGAAGTTTCTGGCATGAAGAATGTCGGCGAGATGATAGATATCATCAGCGAAAGAGGAAAATAATTTCCCGTCTGACCGCACAGCCACCGCATTAGTGGTGGTTTTGCTTTACGTGCACGGTTTTCGTTAAAAGCTCAGATCACGCGGCTGATTCAGCATATTGCGCTGAAATGTACAGCGTATCGGCTTTTTATCCAGTAAAAAGCACTTGTAATTACGCAAAAGTAATGTTATAATAGAGATAATACGCAAATATAAGGACAAAGGAGCAGGAGGACTCTCCTCCGGTACAATAATGGAAAAGAATACGAATTCAAAGGATTTTTCCGCAAATATCATCTGCGGAAGAAATCCCGTTACTGAGGCGCTCAAGTCGGGCGCTCAGCTTGATACTATCTACATGAACGGCAACGGCGGCAGTCTTGGCATAATCCGCCGTCTTGCGAGAGAAAAAGGCATTGTCGTAAAGGACGCTGACGACAAAAAGCTTTCGCGGCTTTCGGGCGGAGCTTCACATCAGGGCGTTGTTGCCGAGGGCGCTTGCGGAGAGTACGTCTCCGTTGAGGATATCCTCGAAGTATCGCGCAGCAAGGGCACAAAGCCTTTCATCATCATTTGCGATGAGATCGAAGACCCTCACAATCTCGGAGCTATTATCCGAACAGCTGAAGCTTCGGGCGCGGACGGAGTAATTATCCCGAAACGCCGCAGTGCTTCGCTCAATGCCACGGTTTTCAAGACCTCGGCAGGCGCAGCAAGCTATGTTCCCGTTGCGAGAGTTTCAAACCTCGCCTCGTGCATTGACACGCTCAAGGAAAACGGCGTGTGGATCTACGGCACGGACGCTTCCGGAAACGATTACTGCGAGACCGATCTCACAGGCGGCTGTGCTCTTGTTATCGGCTCGGAGGGCTTCGGAATAAGTGCCCTCATTCAAAAGAAATGTGACTTTATGATAAAACTCCCCATGCTGGGAAAAATCAATTCGCTCAACGCCTCCGTTGCTGCGGGAATTTTCATGTATGAGGTACTGAGGCAGCGCAGGTCAGCGGAATAATAAGGAGATATTATTATGCCGGATCAGAAAATGTCTTTGGAGGGTATCCTCGAACAGTACTCTCCCAAAAATGAAAAACCCAAGACCACTGTCGGACGAGTTGATGCACAAAAAATTATAAATTCTACTATCGAATCCCCCGACCTTCTGCACAGAGAGGCAGCTCCGCCGCCTATCTCACATGAGAAATCCGATCTGTTTGACGGCGCGCACAGGAGCAGTACTCCTGCTGATGAAGTTAAGCCTGCCGACCTTTCAAGACACAGGGTCGCGGTGGTAAATTCAGACTCAATGAGCGGAATACGCTCCAATCCTAACAGAAAAACAACGCCGACCGGAACTGTTGAGGGAGTCCGCATGGAACCCGATGCTGCTCCGAAGATCAGGCGAATGAGCGACTCGACCAGAGCGCGCGAACTTGAAAGCCGCAAAAAGCGTCGAAACAAAGCCAAGGGCAAGCGTGATGAATTCACCTATTCCCGCGAAACCATAGACGGCGAGTATATGTACGCTCCGCCGCAGTTCAAGAAGAAAAAGCGCACGCGTTCTTCCATGTACGCCGAGCTTGACAGTCCCGAGGGCAGAAAACAGGTAACGGATATAGTCCCCTCACCTGCCACGGTAGAGGCTGCAAAGCCGGTTGAACCTGCTCCGCGAGCGGAATTCACAAGCATTAACCTCAGCGACCGTCCAACGATAGACGAGCACGAGCTCGATGTCCACATTACTCAGGAAGCAGACGAGTATATGTCCGTTGCCTCCAAGAAAAAGCGTACCAAGCGCATTGTTGATTTCAACTATTACGGTGATGTCGAGGACGTAGGCAGAGATATTTACGAGCTGAAAAGCACAATTGCCTCGCGCGTATTCATTCTTGCAATGACAGCTTTTCTGAGCCTTTTCATCACGATAGCAAATCAGTTTGACCTGCCGATACTTGAATTTCTCAGCATGGCAAATATCAAGCGCTATCTCGCGATACACCTCGTACTCGGACTTATCGGCATTATTTCTTCAGTGCCCGTAATTTCAAAGGGTATGTCTAAGCTTTTCACGCTCAAAGCGGACAGCGATTCGCTGACGGCGGTCACTGCACTTTCGTGCATTATCGCGATAATACCGGCGTTTCTGAGTCCGTCACTTGTTCAATCGGAGAACATACATATTTATATGCCGGTCGGACTCCTCGCCCTGCTCATAAATGCTGTCGGCAAAATGCTGATAATCAAACGAGCCGCGAGAAATTTCAAATTCGTCTCCAAAAGTTTTGACCGCCACGGAGTTACCTATGTGACCGACGAGGAGCGCGCCGAACGCATAACACGCGGAACTCTCGGTGACTTTCCTATCCTCGCTTCCACGAGAAAAACCGACTTTCTCACTGATTTTCTGCGCTATACCTACTCATCAGACATGACTGACGCATATTGCAGAAAAACCGTTCCTCTATGCCTGATATGTTCAGTCATAGTTTCGGTTTTCCTCACATTCTTCTGCAAGGGAACTCTTGCGTCCCTTGAATCAGCGGCATTCGGTTTCTCGATATTCAGTATGCTCATCTGCGCAGTCTCGTGCATTTCTATGCCTTTCGTTACGAATATACCGCTTGAAAAGGTATCCGAACACGCCATAAAAAACAACGGCGTAATGCTCGGATATCAGAGCGTTGATGACTTTTACGACACGAACTCCGTTCTCGTTAACGCGGAAGATCTTGTTCCGGAGGGAACTGTCAGACTTGACGGCATAAAGGTCTTTTCAAACATAAAGCTTGACGAAGCCCTGCTTGAAGCCGCAAGCCTTACCTACCACGCAGGCAGCATAATGTTCCAGCTCTTCACGGACGTTATCGAGAGCAGCAACGGTATGCTCTATCCTATCGAGAACTATTCCTATGAGGAATCGCTCGGTATGTGCGGCTGGATAAACAATAAGCGTGTGCTTTTCGGCAACCGCGAACTCATGACAGCCCACAACATCGAGGGTATCCCCACCAAAACAAAAGAGGCGGAATACATTCAGGGCGGCAAGGAAGCGATGTATCTCTCAATTTCGGGAAATCTCGCCGCGGTATTCATAGTTGACATAATTCCGGATAAGTCCACCCGAAGATGGGCGAGAAAGATTTGCAGAAGCAAGATATGTATGTTTGTCAAGAGCGTTGACCCCTGCCTTTCGGTAAGAAGTCTCAGCAAGCTCCTTGACATTCCCGAGGACATGATAAGGATACTCCCCAAGAAGCTCCATGAGGACTTTGACGCGGAGACCAAAAAGGCAGTCCGCCTGAGCGCTTCAATGGCGACAAACGGAAAATTCTCATCGCTTGCGGAACTTCTCATCGGCACAAAGGTTGTACACTCCTCCGCAATAATCGGACTTATCCTGCAAACAGCCTCGATATTCCTCGGATTTGGCCTGTGTATGCTGCTCATACTCTCAAAGGCGTTCCAGTACAACTACATTTATATGTCAGCGACAGCCCTCGTTGTTTACAATGCGGCATGGACTGTTCTTACCTACATTGCGGTAAGCCTGAAAAAGGTGTAAGCTGCACATCATCGCCTGAAGAATATTGAAAATATGAGGCAATACCGCGCAGAGCTTGTGCGGTATTGCCGTAAGAACCTGTCATTGGCAGATCTGCCGAAAGACGTTTTTGACCGAAAGATAGGTTCTGAGACCTGCACGCTTAGTTTTAAGGCAGGTCTTTTCTTTACATGAAAGGAGTAACTTATGCCTGAAAGATATAATAATGGCTACGGTTCAGACAGAAACCTGAAAAATACTGACAACGAAGACACAATGTACATTCCCGGAACCGATGGAAACTACTACGGAAACGGTCAGCAGACTCCCCCTCCGAGAAGGCAGCCCCGCCCGAATCGTCAGGAAGGTTATCCGCAGCAACAGCCGTATCAGGGTCAGCAATACCGTCAATATGACGGATATCCGGAAGATCCTCAGCAGCAGTATCGTCAGTACAGCGGATATCAGGGACAGCAGGGGCAGCAGCGTCAGCAATACCGTCAGTACGGCGGCTATCAGCAGCAACAGCAGAATTACAGCGAAAACAGACAGGAGCCCCGATATTCCCGAAACAGCGGCAGCTCAAACCGCAGCGGCTACAATTCGCACTCATCGGGCAGAGCCTCTTCCCCCAACCGCGGAGATTACGCTTCACATTCGGGAAACTCAAACGGTTCATATCCGCCGCCGCGCCGCAGACAGCCGCAGTCCTCAAATCAACAGCGCCGCCGTCCGCAGAATGACGGCGGAGGATACAGCAATCAGCCCAGACGCCAGCAGCCTGCAAAGAATAGCAGGAAACACAAAAGCATACTCGGAAAAGTTATAAGACGTATAATTTTTTCACTTCTCACGCTTTTCCTGCTACTGTTCGGTATATACTCCTGCACCGCACTAAGCCTTATCAAAAAGGTAAACAAAGAAGAAACCGATACACGTTACCACACCGCAGGCGCTATGGAGGAAAGCTACGTTCACAGCGTTCTGATAATCGGAACGGACGGCAGAACTCTCGATGACCGCGGACGCTCCGACACGATGATACTGCTCTCCCTCAACACCAAGACCGATGAGCTGATAATGACTTCATTCATGCGCGACTGCTACGTTGATATCCCGAACAACGGCTGGGACAAGCTCAATGCCGCTTATGTGTACGGCGGCCCGTCACTCCTCATGGACACCATTGAAAAGAACTTCAATGTCAGGATCGACGACTATGTTACCATTAACTTCAACTCGTTCGCATCTATCATAGACGCGGTCGGCGGAGTTGATATTGATGTTTCGGACGAGGAAGCAAGTGCGGTAAATGACGTTCTTATTTCCGAAGTAAACGAACTCATGGGAGACGACAGAATGGACGATCTGCTCACAAGCGGCGGAAAGCTTCACCTCAACGGCAAACAGGCTCTCTCCTACGCGAGAATACGATACGTCAACGGCGGAAATGATTTCGAGCGAACACAGCGTCAGAGAACCATTGTTACCGCTGTTATCAATAAGGCAAAGTCTTTCAAGCCCTCAATGCTCAGCGATGTGGCTTCCAACGTAATACCGCAGGTATCAACGAACATGACAACGTTTGATATGTATGTGTACTCGATAAGACTGCCGTTTGCAGTACGCTACGACACCAAACAGGTGAGAATTCCTGCCGAAAATACATATTCTTACGGCTCGGCATATCTTTACGGAGCGGAACAGAGCGTTCTTGAAGTGGATTTTGCGGCAAATGAACAGATAATACAGGACGAAGTTTTCAGCGACAAAAAGTAAATTGCTATAAGTGTCACGTTTTTGCATTTGGGAGCGTTATATAAACAGAAGATTTCTCCTGACAAGCATCGTGAAGTATAACCTGTACGGTGCCAGAACCTGTTCACATAGAGAATATGCGGACAGGTTCTGTTATTTAAAAAGAAAGGACTTGACCATGAACAAAAAATTACTATGCGCAATGCTGATCTCGGCGATGTCGGTCAATTTTGCAGCACCTCTTATCTCCCGCGCCGATGATATTCCCGAGCCAACAGAGACACAGATCGCAGAAGAAACACAAGCTGCGGAAGAAATTTATGTGGAAGAATTCAGCGCCGCGATCGATATTCCGACAGATATTACTGACGAGATCACGGTTTCGCAAAGAGCCTCCGAAAGCTATCCTGCGATCGCAGACTTTGTAACAAGACTTTACAGAACCTGCCTCAACCGTGACCCCGACAGCACAGGACTTGATAATTGGGTGAGCAGTATCGCAAACGGTCAGTATACCGCGGCCTATGCGGTTCAGGGATTTTTCAGCAGCGAAGAATTCAAAAAGAAAAAGCTCTCGGACAAGGATTTCGTTGCTACGCTTTACCGCACCATGCTCGACCGCGAACCCGGACAGTCCGAGACAGACTCGTGGGTAAAGGTTCGCAATACGGGCGTTACGGACGACTATATGCTCAAGGGATTTGTTGAATCGGACGAGTTCTCGCGCATTTGCAGTTCAAGCGGAGTTACGCGCGGCAGTATCCAGTTGACCGATGTAAAGGACAAGAACCCGAGCGTGACTGCCTTCTGCTCAAGAATGTACACGACCTGCCTCGGACGCGGTTATGACCCCACAGGTCTCAACGAGTGGGTCGACAGCATAATCAACCGCGGCAATACCGCAGCCGATGTTGCACGAGGATTTTTCAACAGCACCGAGTTTAAAAATAAAAAACTCAGCGACAGCGACTTTGTTACCGCCTACTATAAAACGATTCTCGACCGAACTCCTGCTCAGAGCGAGATAAACGCATGGGCAGAACTTCGCCATGCAGGTCTCACGAACGACTACTTCATCTACGGATTTATCGGCTCGGACGAATTCACCAAGATATGTCAGAACGCAGGCGTTGCACGCGGAAACATCACTCTCACCGATGTCAAGGACAAAAACCCGAAAATCGCAAGTTTCTGCTCAAGAATGTACACGACCTGCCTCGGACGTGGATACGACCCCAAGGGTCTCAATGACTGGGTAAATCAGATCGTAAGCGGCAACTGTACAGCATCTGATGTGGTTCTGGGGTTTTTCAACAGTGAGGAGTTTAAAAAGCGCAATTTGAGTGACGCGGACTATGTTACAGCTTTCTACAAGACTCTCCTCAACAGAGCACCGGGACAGAGTGAGATCGAGCATTGGGCTAAGCTGCGCCGCGCAGGAGTTTCCAACACATACATAATCAGCGGTTTTGTGGGTTCGGACGAATTCACCAATCTCTGCGCAAACTACGGCATGACGCGCGGCACGGTAAAAGCTCCGGGCGTAATGCTCAGCGTAATGGAATATAGCCAGCACCCTGATTATCCCACAGGCTGTGAAAGTGCGGCTCTTTATATACTTCTGAAGTACTACAACGTAAATGTTACTATGGAGGAAATCGTAAACGCTCTCCCCAAAGGCCCTACTCCTTACTATTCGTCAGACGGAAAACTGTACGGAGCCAATCCCGAGACTGAATTCGTAGGCAATCCGAGAAGTTCTTATTCTTACGGAGTTTTCAACGTTCCCATTGCAAATACCGCTGAAAAGTTTAAAAAGGGCGCAAGCGCCAAAAAGGGAGCTTCACTCTCAGAAGTTACTTCGCTCCTCGACTGGCATATTCCCGTCATTGTGTGGTACAGCACAAAGCCCTATGACGGAATCTACTACAGCGACAGTTGGTACGACTATCGCACAGGAGAGTTAGTCCGCTGGCCTGCCGGTGAGCACGCTGTCGTAGTATGCGGCTACAGCGACTCGGGTATCACTTACAGCGACCCCAATACAGGTTCAACCAGAACGATTCCGCGCGCTACATTTGAAAAAGTTTTCAACCAGCTTGGCGGAAGAATAGTTTATTACGGATATTAAGACAGAAAAAGTGCGCACTCAACGGTGCGCACTTTTGTTATTCTAATGGAAGTGTTATAAGTTGGAGAACTGCTTTCTGTATCGCAAGCGCATCGGCAGTTGTAACTCCGTCACGGCTGAGATTGCAGTCGGCATTCTTCATTCCCTGCTCGGTAATATGAGTGGGGTCTGTACCGTTTAATCCGTACTTATCCTTGTTTGAGAGTGCCTGAAGCACCATAACAGCATCAGAAATGTCAACCTTATCATCGCAGTTTGCGTCGCCGTAAAGAATGTCTGATGAAGTAGCGGTCATTGAAGTTGTTGAAGCCGTTGTCTCCTGAGACTGTCCGCCGGAATAATAATCGCTCAGCGAAATGCCGTTGCCTGCTCGTCCGAGCGGGATAGTGTGGTCAAGGCTGATAAACTTTCCGTCATTGTCCTGCCACAGCGCAGGCTCTATGAACTCATACTTCTGATCGTCCCATTTCTGGAAGTTGTCGTACATAAGTCCGCCTGTATCGGAGGAATTCTCGTTAAAGCACCAGAAAGTGTGGTGGATATGCTTGTCGATCATATAGTCGCGAAGTTCCTGAAGCCAATGGCGGTTTTCACCGGTCTTGTCGTGTTCTTCATCGACCCAGCCGCCCCATTCGCCCATGAGGAGCGGAGATATCTGTTCTTCCACAAGATAAGCCCATGTGTCGTACCAGTAGTCGTCAAGGAGCGTCTGACGTGTGAAAGTTTTGCTGTCATCGTCAAGATAGAACCACGACTGATTATATACCTCCGGGCCGTAATCGTGCGGCGAGTAAACGAGCTGACTCTGATGTTCGCCAAGGTCAACGGGATACTCCCTTACGCCGCGGAAGTTAGCTCCCCACCACGCGCCGTGGTAAGGACTTCTGGGGTAATTCGCATAATCGACCGAAGGAGACGACCAGTTCTCGCCCTCCTCAAACTTCGGGTAGACCTCGATACCCTCGACCATGATAAGCAGGTTCGGGTTCTGGTCAAGGCAGGCTTTCGCTCCGAGTTCTGCGGCATAGCGCCAGTTATTCTCATCGGTAGAGCCGTCCCACTTGGCAAATGTACCGTCATCTTTCTTTCCGTGAGGCTCGTTCTTGAGGTCGATAGCGATTATCGTATCGTCGTCCTTGTAGTAGTCCGAGAACCACGCAAGAGCCTCAAGCCAATCGTCCGTGCTGTAATTGCTGTCGTACCACAGCGCATAGTTGTGACCTGCGGCATTTGTGGTCGCGCTGTGGATATCCATCATGATCTTGATACCGTTCTCGCGACACCATGCTACGACCTGATTCCATATGTCAAAGCTGTACATCGGAGTACCGCCCTTAACGCCCTCGATAGTCAGTTCCGGGTTTTCGTACTCATTGAGCTTTATCAGCGGATCAGGCTCGTTATTTTTCCACTGGAGCAGTATCTGCGTTGACATCGGAACACGGAGCAGATTGAATCCGTGGTCTGCGATAAGATCGAGGCAATGGTGGACATTAGCCGACCATGCTCCATCAAAGATCTGACTGCCGACATTGTAGCCGAACCAGTTGATTCCCGTGAGCCATACCTCGTTGCCGTTCATATCAACGATCTGAGCCTTGTCATTGACGTGCAGCCAGTCATCGTGATATGAATCGGGAGCAGCTTGGGTCTCGGTGGTTTTAACGCCCGAAAATCCCGAAGCTGACGGGACTGCGAGCATAACAGCAGCCGCAATTCCCGAAATTGCTTTCTTTAATATAGAATTTTTCATTATGGTTTCCTCTCCTCACCAACATTAACAACACTATTATACAGCCTCCTTAATAAATTGTCAATATTTTTCGGTGAATTTGCGGAAAAACTTTCAACCGCTACTCAAGCAGCTCCTCCCTCATTTTTGTAAGCAGCTTTTTTTCGCGGCGCGATACCTGAACCTGCGTCATGCCGAGAGCCTGCGCGGTCTTGGACTGGGTAAGTCCCCTGAAATAGCGAAGCTGCAAAAGAGCGCGGTCATTCGGTTCAAGACGCTCCATTATCTGCCGCAGGGCAAGCAGATCCACTATTGCCTCATCAGGCGCTTCCGACGGAATGTCGATCTGTCCCTCCTCATCGTCCGCAGCGGTCAGCGACAAAAGCGGCTGACTCACGCACAGCGCTTCCGATACATCAGCCTCGCTCTCTCCGGAAAGCATTGAAAGCTCGCTGACGGTCGGCTCGCGCATATTGGTATGGCGGAATTCTTCGCACAGCTTTTGCAGGCGCATTGAAAGCTCTTTCAGGCTCCTGCTCACCTTGATAGTTCCGCCGTCACGGAATATGCGCTTTATTTCACCGAGTATAACCGGAACGGCATATGTCGAGAACTTTACGCCGCGTTCCGCATCAAACACCTTAACGGCCTTGAGCAGACCTATGCACCCCGCCGAATACAACTCCTCGTACTCGATACCTCGCCCTCTGAACCTGTTCGCGCAGAGATGGACAAGTCCGAGGTGCTCCTCGGCGGAAGGTCGCTTTGTGTCAGTCTCCATGAGCCGAAAGCCTCTTTCTCATCACAACAGTCGTGCCGCAGCCAAGCTTACTGCGTACCGTAAGCTTGTCCATGAACGACTGCATGACGGAAAATCCAAGTCCCGAACGCTCCTCCTCGGGAGCAGTCGTGAAAAGCGGCTCCATTGCCTGTTCTATGTCACCGATCCCACAGCCCTTATCTTTGATCCTTATGTATATCTCACGCTCCGGCAAAAGCTTTACCACTATCTCCACATTTCCGCGTGTATTGCGGTAGCCGTGTACTATCGCGTTTGTGACAGCCTCGGAGACCGCCGTCCTTATGTCGGAAAGCTCCTCAACGGTCGGGTCTGCCTGTATCAGAAACGACGAAACTACAGCGCGCGCCGCACCTTCATTCACCGAGAGCGACGGCATCGCAAACTTTATTTCATTTAAAACTTCCATGATTTTCCTCCCTGTGGCTCACGTTATTTTTACTATCCGCTCAATGCCCGAAAGCCTGAGAACGCGCTTGATATAGGGCTGCGGTGAACGCACCTCAACTCTTCCGCCGCACTCTCCCATAAGCTTTGTCCTGCCCATTATCAAGCCTATCCCCGAGCTGTCCATGAACGTTATGTTCTTGAAATCCATGACAAGCTCCCTTGGCTGGGTCGAAATTATGTATTTATCCAACTGAGAGCGCAGATCCTTAGCGTTATGGTGGTCGATCTCACCGCTTAGCCGCGCAACTGCCGCTCCGCCTTCTGTTTTTATATCAATTTTCATTGATTTTCCTCCCTTCCTTTGCCTTTTGCGTCTTGTTTCTGCCCTATTATATCATGAACAAAATGAAAAATTTGTCATATCCGCACCCCCGTATTGAAATTTTCACCCTTTGATGATATAATTAAGTCAGTATATGTGATACTGTATAATATAACTCGGAGCCTGTCTCAGGTTCTTGGAAACAGGTGAAAATATGTCAAAACAATTCTGGAAAGGCAGCGCACTGCTCGCTCCCGTCCCTGCCGCCCTCGTAAGCTGCGGAACACCCGAAAAGCCTAATGTCCTCACGATAGCTTGGACAGGAATAGTCTGTACACATCCGCCCATAACCTATATATCGGTGCGCCCCGAACGCTACTCCTACGGTCTGATAAAGAATTCCGGCGAATTTGTCATCAATCTCACGACCTCGGCAATATGCAAAGAGGTCGATTTCTGCGGAGTGAGAAGCGGAAGAGATATCGACAAGCTTGAAAAATGCGGATTTCACGCCGTTCCCGCCCGCGAAGTCTCTGCTCCGATAATCGAGGAGTGTCCTGTAAGCCTCGAATGCAGGATTATTGAGGAAAAGCCTCTCGGAACGCACACCATGTTCCTCGCCGAGATAGTTGGCATTGACGTTGACGAGCGCTACATCGACAGCAAGGGCAAGCTCAACCTCCAGCAATGCGGTCTTACCGCCTACGCGCACGGAGAATACTTCGCCCTTGGAAGAAAACTCGGAGACTTCGGCTTTTCTGTGCGCAAAAAAAGCAAAAAGCGTCCCACGAAAAAGCAAGGCTGAAACAGAGTCTCAGCTTGTCAGATCCTCAATGAATCTTCTCAACTCGGATTCCGAGCGGAATGATATGCCCTTTTCAAGCTGCTCGCGGTCGTACTCAGACAGCATCATCGGGTCAAACGACAATATCATGTACGGCTTGGGATTTTCCCCCTTATATACACAGATTCCCTCCTCCGTCTCCGTTACAGTATACGCAGGCGGAGTTTTTGCTGCCTCGACTGACGCGGTTTTCGAGTTCACCTTATGACGGTGAACTGTCTGCCCCAAGGTGCATATCACGATAAATCCCGACACGGTAATCGCTGCAAAAAGCGTAAAAAAGATCCGCTTGTTTATTGATCTCATCATTCTGGTCACTCCTTGCTTTTCAGGAACTGCCCACATAGAAAATTCCGCGCGTATTTTCGGCAAATTTTACCGATCGCTGCGATGAAAAACGCACACAATTTCTATGCGGACAGGTTCTGAAAGTATTTTTAGGGCAATACCGCACATAATTCTTGTAAAAGGTCAAAGCTTTTTGTACGGTGCGCCCCTTATCTGCGTATTTATTATTGACGCCATACAGCCGCCTTATACAATATTCGCACCGACCGAAAACCATTTGCAGGATATCAGAAAAAAGCCTTTTCGCCTATTGCTTTATTCTGCGTGTTGTGGTATAATTATATAATGTATAAATATGTACACAGCTTATCTTTCGTATATTGACAAGTATTTTTCTGAAAGGAGAAAAGCCGCTCTCTTTCGAGGACGGCAGCGCGACAAAATGGAAGAAAACAAAAAATCGCCAAGAGCAATCCCCCCTCGCGGAACTGCACCCAAGCACAGCAGCGATCCGCACCCGAAGAAGAAAAAGCACAGCAAGGTCTTTCTCTTCTTTAAGAAGCTCATGACCGTTATCGCCACGACGCTTCTCTCGCTTTTCCTCGTGATAGTAATTACGGGAACTATCGTCTGCACGGCTCTTACCGTTTACGTCCTCAACTTTATGGACGAATCGACCAGCATTACGCTGCAGGAGCTTGAATCGGGAAGTGATACATACTTCTACGGACTACAGACCAATGACGAGGGCGAAGAAGAACTCGTTGTGCTGCACAGAGTAAAAACCGACGTTCAGCGTATCCCTGTGTCGATAGACCGAGTACCGCAGCACGTTCGCGATGCCTTTGTGTGCACCGAGGACGAGCGTTTCTACACCCACGACGGTGTTGACTACAAGCGTACATTCGCGGCGTTTCTCAATATGTTCCTGCACTTCTACGATACCGAGCAGGGCGGTTCTACGATCACTCAGCAGCTTATCAAAAACCTCACGGGAGATCAGGATCACTCGCCTCAGCGTAAGATAAGGGAAATTTTCAGCGCCATGCAGCTTGAAAAGACCTACAGCAAGGACGAGATCCTTGAAGAATATCTCAACTATATCGGTTTCGGCGGCCCTGTAAACGGTATCCAGCTTGCTTCTATCCGTTACTTCGGTAAAAATGTCGATGACCTTACCGTGCCCGAGGCAGCCGTTCTCGCGGCTATTCCCCAAAGCCCGAACTATTACGGACCGGGAGCTTCCAATGTCGTGACCAATGATGAGGGACAGATAATACTTGATGGACGCGCAAATAACCGGATCCGTCAGGAATACGTCCTTTACAAGATGTACACCAACGGCGCGATCACCTATGACGAGTACCAGCAGTACCTCAACACCAAGCTCATCTACACCGACTCGCCGGAGTATCTTGCAACTCACCCCGAGGCTTCTGCCGAAGAGCTTGAACAGGAACAGTCGGCTTCTTCATGGGTAGTTGACGCAATGTACTACGAGGCGGCTGACTTCCTTATGAAGCAGTACAACATCGACCAGCAGGAGGCTATCAGGCGTATCAACAAGGGCGGCTATCAGATATATTCCTGCATTGACGACAAAATGCAGAAATACGTTGAGGAGAAGTTCCTTGACCTCAACAATCTCTACTCTGCCGACTCGCTCCGCAGATGGGCTGACCTTGACGGTGACGGCGAATCCGAGGAGTATCTGCCGCATATCGCCTTTATCGCGATGAATTACGACGGCGAGGTTCTCGCACTCGCAGGCGACTGGGGCGAAAAGAAGGAGTCACTCATCACAAACTACGCGGTACGCGACCCGAGACAGATCGGTTCTACCATTAAGCCAATCTCGACTTACGGTCTTGCACTTGAAACCGACCTCATACACTGGGGTTCGCAGTTCCGCGATGATCCGATAATGACAACCAAAAGCGGCGAGCCATGGCCTTACAACTACGGCAAGACGCTCACTCACGGAACATACAACGTTTACTACTTCCTCCAGAAGTCGTACAATACTCTCCCTGCACAGCTCTGTCAGACGCTCACCCCGGAGGCAGTCTACGACTTCTGTACAGAAAAACTCGGTATGCAGCTTGATCCCGAAGATAAGAATCTCGCTCCGCTTTCACTCGGTGCTCTTACCTACGGTATCACGCTCGAAAACCTCGTAAACGCTTACATTCCTTACGGAAACGAGGGTATTTACAACGAGGCTCACATCATCACCAAGATCGAGGACGGCGCTCAGAATATCATCTACGAAAATGACGGAAATCCGCGTGAGGCTGTTTCCGACGAAACCGCATGGGTAATGAACCGACTCCTCAAGAACGTTGTCGAAAACGGTACAGGTACTGCGGCAAAGCTCAACAATAAGGTTCTCTGCGGTAAGACCGGTACGACCGATAACTGGTATGATGAGACCTTTGTCGGAATGACGCGCGACTTTGTAAGCGGTATCACTATCGGATACAAGTACAATAACGACGCGCTCAACCTCCCCTCCTCCATCTCGGCTAAGGTTTGGCACAACGCTATCGGTGAATACGCAGATACCCAGTTCTCCGACACGCCAAAGGACTTTGAACCTGTAAAGTCGGTAATTGAAGCGCCTATGTGCACAGTTTCGGGAAATATCGCAGGTCAGTACTGTCCCAAGGGTATAACGGGATACTGGAAGTCCACAAACGCACCTGTCTGCAACGGCGGTCACGGAGGCTGGTCAAGCGATGAGGACGGAGATTCAGACGCTGAGAGCAGCACATCAGAAAACAACGAAAACACGGGCGGCGAGACCACGACTGCTGCCGGCGGTGAAGAAAATACAGGCGGCGGAAACAGCACAGATACGGGCAATGCAGGAAACGCAGGCGGAGAAACGCCTGCTGTTCCTGAAACCCCGAGCGCTGAAACACCCGCTGCTCCCGCAGAAGGAGTTCAATAATGGATAACAGAATCAGACTGTGCTGTCCATGCCATTTTGGTCTGGAAAGCGTACTCAAATACGAAATAATGAAAATCGGCGGCACGGATCTGCGCGTCAGTGACGGAAAAATAAGTTTCATGGGCGATGAGAATATCATCGCCCGTGCGAATATCTGCCTGTCTGTGGCGGAGAGAGTGCTCATTGAGCTTGCCGAATTCAAGGCGGTCACATTCGAGGAATTGTTCCAAGGTGTGAAAAAAATCGAACTTGAACGGTATATCGGCGAAAAGGACGCTTTTCCTGTCAAGGGAAGCTCGCTCAATTCAACACTTCACAGTGTTCCCGACTGCCAGTCGATAATCAAGAAAGCGGCAGTTGAACGTCTCAAATCCAAATACGGCATAAGCTGGTTTGAGGAAACAGGCGCTGCCGTACAGATCAAGTTCACCATTCTCAAAGACGTTGTTTCGATCTACCTCGATACCAGCGGAATCGGTCTGCACAAGCGCGGTTACAGGCGCAACTCCAACACTGCTCCTATAAAGGAGACTCTTGCCGCCGGAATGATAGACCTTGCACGTGTTCGCCCTGACTCCATTGTTTGCGACCCGTTCTGCGGAAGCGGAACTATCCTAATAGAATCGGCGCTCAAAGCGCTCAGGATAGCCCCCGGTATCAACAGGCGCTTTGCTGCCGAAAAGTGGAGCTCTCTTAACAGCGATCTTTGGCGCGAAGAAAGAGCAAGAGCTATCGACAACGTTGACAGAACCGCGAAATTTCAGGGGATCGGCTTTGACATAGACGACAGCGCAGTTGCGCTCACGCTTGACAACGCTCACAAGGCAGGGATCAAGTCCCGCCTAAAGGTAGAACAGGCAGACATCACAAAGTTCGTTCAGCCCGAAAACTCGATCGTGATATGCAATCCCCCTTACGGCGAGAGAATGCTCGAACTGCGTGAAGCTGAGGACATTTACCGCAAAATGGGCAAAGTTCTGGGTCGCGGCGGCGGAAAAAGCTCGTACATAATCTCACCGCACGAGCAGTTTGAGTCGTTCTTCGGCGCGAATGCCAGAAAGCGCAGGAAACTCTACAACGGTATGCTCAAATGCCAGTTATTCATGTACTTCTGAGGTGACGAAAATGGAAATAATTCTTATTTTTCTCAGTATTGTCATCATAGCTCTGCTGGTGTTCATGATATCCCTTATAAGCAGGAATTCACGCAAAAACACGGATTACCGCGCTATTGCGGACATGATAAAAAACGATAATGCGGCTTCAAACCGTGCTCTGCGCGAGGAAGTCTCTGCAAATATCCAGTCGAGCGTAAACAGTCTTGGCAATATGCTCAATATGGCGCAGAAAAACTCGGGTGACGCTCAGTCCAGACGAATCGACGACATGAGCACGCAGATAAACGCAAAGCTTTCTGATATGGACAAGTTTTTGTCGCAGAAACAGGCTGCCTCCTCAGCCGCAGTCAACGAGCAGCTAAAAGTCCTCGAAAACCGCTTCAAGACTCTTGAAGCCAACAATGAACTGAAACTTGAAGCAATACGCTCGACCATGACCAAGCACCTCACTTCGATTCAGGACGAAAACAGCAAAAAGCTCGACGCGATCCAGACAACCGTCAACGAAAAGCTTGAATCCAAAATGAACGAGTCGTTCAAGCTTGTCAGCGAGCGTCTTGAACAGGTCTACAAGGGGCTTGGTGAGATGCAGACCATCGCCTCGGGAGTCGGCGACCTCAAAAAGGTTCTTTCCAACGTCAAAAACCGCGGTATTATCGGCGAAATACAGCTTGGCGCTATCCTTGAGGAGATCCTCTCGCCCGAGCAGTACGATCGCGAAGTTGCAACCGTTCCGCGCAGCAGCAATCATGTTGAATTCGCGGTAAAGCTCCCCGGAAACGGAGACGGCAGCTTTGTATATCTCCCTATCGACTCAAAGTTCCCCGGCGATACCTTTGCCGCCTTGCAGGACGCTTATGATTCAGGCAGTCCCGAGGCTGTGGCAGATGCCAAGAAACAGCTTGCCGCTGTCATAAAAAAATGCGCAAAGGATATCCGCGACAAGTACGTTTCTCCCCCGTATACCACAAATTTCGGCATTATGTTCCTGCCGTTTGAGGGACTTTACGCCGAGGTCGTAAACAGCGGACTCCTTGAAACGCTCCGCCGTGACTACAACGTCACAGTCACAGGCCCGTCAACTATGGCTGCTATGCTCAATTCGCTGCAAATGGGCTTTCAGACCCTCGCTATTCAGAAGAAAAGCAGTCAAGTATGGGAGATACTCGGCTCAGTCAAGACCGAATTCCAGACTTTTGCAAAGGTTCTGGAGGAAACACAAAAGCACATCAAAAAAGTTGATGACGATCTTGAAAAACTCGTGGGAGTACGCACGAGACAGATCAACCGCAAGCTCAGCTCGATCGAAGCTATTGCCGCTGCGGACACTCCCCTTATAGGTGACGGCGAATGAGGGGAGGTTTATTTAGTTCAGTAGTCCACCTGCTTTACCCGACACGCTGTCCTGTATGCGGTGAGGTTATCGGAAAAAGCGAGCGTTTTTGCTCAGAATGTGCGAACAGTCTCACACCATTCGGCGGTTCATTCAATATCAAGGGCGCTGAAAGCTTTTCAGCTGCTTTTGAATACAACGTAAAAGTTTCGCCGGCGGTTATTCTGCTGAAGCGCGGTGTTTGCGGAAATGCAGACTATGCTCTCGGAAGTGCGCTTGCAGATGTGCTCAGAGAAAACGGGATCGCCAAAAAAGCGGACGTGATCGTCCCCGTGCCGATGTACCGCTCAGACAAGCGCAGACGCGGCTACAACCAGTCCGCACTTATCGCAAGGGTCATGTCAAACGAGCTTGATATCCCGCTCGCTGAAAAGGCGGTCGAAAAGCAGCGCTTAACCGCTCGTCAAAAGGAACTTACCCGTGATGAGAGGGCGGTCAACCTCAAAAATGCCTTTGAAGTAACACTTCCGCAGAATATTCGCGGAAAGCAGGTCCTTCTTATCGACGATGTATGCACAACGGGAGCTACAATGTCGGAAATAACCGAAATACTGCTAAAAAGCGGAGCTGCCGCCGTGCATTGCGCGAGCTGCTGCAAAACTCCGATGAAAGGTACATAAACTAGGTCGTGTTGACACTAAGCCTAACAACGCATCTTTTCGGCAAAATTTCACGC